>NZ_JBPXMB010000041.1:0-64685 GCF_051918945.1 Streptosporangium sp. LJ11 | reverse complement strand
AGGGCGCGGCGCGCGTGCGGTGGGGGCATCAGGGTCATCCTTCTGTCAGGCCAGGGGAGAAGGTCACGGTGAAGGAGTCGCCGGAGGCGAAGGCCGAAGCGGACGCCTTCAAATCCAGCCGCATCTTGTAGTTGTAATGGCGCAGATAACGGCCCAGAAGGTCGCACGACTCGAAGGAGGCCGTATCGCCGCCTGCCAGTCCCGCCCTGCCGCAGAACGTGGCGTCGCCCTTGAAGATCGCCGTGCCGTCGTCACGCTGCAGGGTGAGCGGCATGTGGTGATGCCGCAGGTAGTAGCCCGGCGGGTTCACCGCCTGGAAGGAGTGACAACCGCTGTTGGCCGGCCCAGCGGCGACTCAGATGAGTCGCCGATAAGAGTTATGCCTTTCCTGCGGTTCTGTACCTTCCTGCTCGACGGCGATCCGGTTTCCCCGTTTCTCCGAACCGCCGTCAAGATTCTGTGGATCGGCATCCGCCAGCAGCAAACCCTGCGTCCGCGGGGTGCCCCTGTTCTTCGTCAGGAGATGTTCCACTGCTGGGCGTTGTTGCCGTTGCAGGTCCACTGCCGCACTTCGGAGCCGGCCGCAGTGCCCCAGTTGTAGTTGTCCAGGCACAGGCCGCTGTGCCGGTTGGTCAGGGTGGAGTAGCCGCCTCCCACGGAGGTGATCCGCCACTGCTGGACGGCCAGGCCGTTGCAGGTCCACTGCTGGACGGGGGAGCCGGCCGCGGTGCCCCAGTCGGTGTTGTCCAGGCACAGGCCGCTGTGCCGGTTGACGATCGTGGAGTAGCCGTCGGCGGCCGGGGTGATCTGCCAGTCCTGGTTGGCCTGGCCGTTGCAGGTCCATTGGCGCACCTCGGCGCCGGGGGCGGTCGCCGCGTTGTAGTCGTCCAGGCACAGGTTGTTGTGCCGGTTGCGGATCCGCACCGTGGCGGGGGCGGCCTCACCCGAGGGGCCCGGTATCACGGTGGAGGTCGACACCGGGACGCCCAGGTTGGGGGTGCCGTCGGCGTTGAAGGAGATCTTCTGCACCCGGGTGGTGCGGGTGGTGCCGCAGCCCTGGCCGGACGAGGAGTTGGCGTGGTAGGCGATCCAGGTCTCGGTGCCGTCGGGGGAGGTGAAGAAGGAGTGGTGGCCCGGGCCGTAGACGCCGTTCGCGTCGTTGCGCTGGAAGATCGGGTTGGGGAACTTGGTCCAGGAGCCTGCCGCCAGCGGGTCGCCGCCTCGGTACTCCAGCATGCCGAGCTTGTAGTTGGGGCCGTTGCAGTGACTGGCCGAGTAGGTCAGGAAGGTGCGGCCGCCTCGCTGCAGCGCGAAGGAGCCCTCGTTGACGGCGCCGTCCTGGCGTTCCCAGGCCAGGGTGGGCGTTGAGATCCGGGTCCCGAAGGCGCCGGCCGTCCACGGGTTGGACATCGGCGCGATGAACAGCGACTGCAGGCCGTCGGAGGCGAAGGCCGAGAACGTCATGTACAGATTGCCGTTGAGTTTGAGCAGGCTGGCGTCGATCGCCCACCCGTTGTTGGGCATCAGGTTGACGATCCCGCGGATGGTGTAGGGGCCCATCGGGTCGGAGCCGGCGCTTTCGGCGACGTGGGTGCGGCGGGGCAGGCTGCCTTGTTCCACCGAGTAGTACAGGTACCAGCGGTTGTCGACCATCTCCAGGTGCGGGGCCCACATCGTGTTGCCGCCGGTCCGCACGACGACCTGCTCGGGGGCGCTGCGCAGACCGGCGATCGTCGCCGAGCGGCGCATCACGACGTCGGCCGACCAGGTGGTGGCGACGTAGTAGTAGAAGCCGTTGTGGAAGACCAGCGTCGGGTCGGCACTGTTGGGCGTTCCGACGACGGGATTGGTGAAGGACGGCCCGGGCGCCGCCGCGGCGCGACCGGGGCTGACGGCGGTATCAAGAGCAAGGGCCAGCACGCCGGCCAAGGCGAGCAGCAGCACTCGCCATGCCGTTCCTCGGGGAGGGGACAGTAACAACGGTCACTCCTGACATCGTTCGGGTTACGGGTATCGGTGCCGGGGGCGGGGCCGGTCCGCGAACCGGGGATCGGGCGAGGTCGCCCGTCACCCGGGCCACCCGGAAGGTGGCCTGGGCGGCCTGACCGGCGACGGTCAGTCCGCGAGGGGTGAGAGCAAGGTTTCCGGCGTGCGGGTACGGCGGGTCGGCCACGTCGCCGGAGCGGAGCCGCCACGGGGCGAGGCGGGACGATCGGGTCGGCCGGGCCCCGGTTTCGGTCCCGCATGTCGGTTAGTAGGCGAAGGGCCAGCCGGCCGCGTCCCAGCCGAGCTTGTTGATGCCGAGCAGGGACGCGCCGTTGTCGGCGTAGTAGTGGTAGAAGAGGATCGACCCGTCGGTGTCGTCCAGGTAGGTCTGGTGGCCGGGGCCGTGGACGCTGCCGCGGCCGGCCAGGATCTCGGTGCCGCCGCCGGAGTTCATCGCCACCCCGTTGCGGTCGGTGAAGGGGCCGTTGACCGAGGTGGAGCGGCCCACCATGATCCGGTAGGTGCTGGAGGCGCCCTGGCAGCACCGGTCGAAGGAGACGAACAGGTAGTAGTGGTCGCCGCGGCGGACGAGGGTGGGCGCCTCGATGGCGCCGCCGCCCCGGCCGGCGACGCTGGTGAGGGTGGTGCCGGTGCGCCTGCCGGTGGCCGGGTCGAGCTGGATCTGCTTGATACCGGACCAGAACGAGCCGAAGGTCAGCCACCAGCGGCCCTGGGCGTCGATGGTCATGCTGGGGTCGATGGCGTTGAAGTTGTCGCTGGTTCGGGACTCGATGACCAGGCCCTGGTGGGTCCACGATCCCGAGGCGCCGGTGGTGGAGGTGGCCAGGAAGATCGCCGAACGGTTGGAGCCGAAGCTGGAGGCCGAGTAGTACATGTGGTAGCGCCCGTTCACATAGGTGATGTCGGGCGCCCACACGTGGTTGCCGCCACCGGTGTAGGGGTGCGCCCACGAGACGCCCCCGGGGAAGGCCGACCCGGCGTTGCGCCAGGTGGTGCGGTCGGTGGAGGTCTTGAGCGAGATGTTGTCACCGGTGTGGGCCAGCAGGTAGGTGCCGCCCGGGGTCTTGGTCACCTCCGGGTCGTGCACGCCGACGTCACCGGCGACCGGGCCGGGAGGAGGGTAGGCGGACGGCGGGGTGGTGGGGTCACCGGAGCCGCCGAGCTTGACCAGCTGCCACTGCTGGTTGGCGCCGCCGGCGTCGGTGTACTGCGACAGGCGGGCGCCGTCGGCGGTGGACCACTCCCAGGTCTCCAGGGCCTTGCCGCTGTTGCGGTTGATCAGGCGGATGTGCCCCGCGTCGCTGTCGAGGACGCGGAACTGCTGGTTGGTGCCGTTGTTGTCGGCCCACTGCACGACGTTGGCGCCGTCGGCGGTGGAGCGGGAGGAGATGTCGAGCACCTTGCCGCTGTGGCGTGAGCGCAGCCGGTAGTAGCCGCCGCCGGAGTCGACGAACTGCCACTGCTGCCAGGCGCCGTCGTTACGGGACCACTGGACGATGGGAGCACCGTCGCCGGTGGCGCGGTCGAGGACGTCGATCGCCTTGCCGCTGTGCCGGTTGACCAGGACGTAGGAGGCGCCGGTGTCGATGACGGCCGCGGCGGCCGGGGACGCGGTCACGATCGACTGGCACAACGCGAGCAGTACCACGACGGCTGCCGCTAAGGCGGCGCCGACGCCACGGCGGTCGTGTCGGAGGGGAGGGCTTGAGAGTCTGTTCATGGGGGGTCCTCTTGTCTGGACGATCAGCAGAGGGAACAGGTCACAATGGTTGTTAACGTTAACAATCAACGGCGGAGGCGGTTGTTCTTCCTCTCGGAAGTCTTCTGATGCGGGTGCTCAACAAAGGGCTGTCGCCGATGTTGTTAGCGTTAACACTCCTCTGTGCAACCAGCGGTTCACGAGGTTGTGAGGAGATTGATTCTTAGTGTTAACACCAACATCGCCTTCGTCAAGGGGGCGTGCGGCATCTCCCGGAACGACATGAAGGACACACGGCGTCGTCGCGATCACTCATCGTGACCACGGGCTTCCCGATCGCAGGGAAGGTGGCTTCCCCCTCCGTCGCGCCATCGTCACGCCGACGTGTTCATCAAGACCTGGACCTGCGAGTGTGCCGACGCGTTGCCCGGCCGCGTCACCGACGTCATGGAAGTCTGGTTGTGCGCCCGTCGCGGGACGGGCGTCGCCGAAGATTTCCCACCATGACGCGGCCCATGCTGTGAAACTTTCACCGGGTCGGTGCCGAGACGCGACGACGGCGAGCGAGGGGATGGGGCGGGACGCGCGATCGAGCTCTCGGAGTGCCGCGTGTACTGGCGTACGGTTTCGCCGTGCCGCCGGTGTTCGTCGACCTTCAGGCCAGTTCTCTCGTAAACGTTTTCATCGTGTTCTGACCGGTCGTGGGAGTCCAGAGGGCGGCGGTCCTGCGCGAGCCGTCCGCGTGCAGCGGCGGTCCCGGACGGCCGGCCGGACACCGGGTCTGGTGTCCGACCTCGTCCGCCGGCGGCACGGATCCCGGCCCTGGCGCATGAAACGTTCAGGGCGCACCCATCGGCTCGGCTGGCCGGTGGTGACTTTTACCGCGAGGTCGACGACGGATGTTGACAGCGGCTCACCTCTTGTGGTTAAACCGCTTTAACAATCTGCGCTCCTCGCTGCAACGAAGACGAAACAAGTACAGGCTCGCCCCACTCTGTTCCTCCCATCGTGGGATCGCGTCCGGCACTGCTGGAGCGCCGGTCGCGACCCGCCTGGCAGGGACCGTCTGTCCGCGAACCATCCACACCCCCCAGTGATCAGTTCGGAACGAGCCGGCGTGTCGGCTTCGCCGATGTCAGAAGGCACTCCGACATCGCCGCGTACCCGGGGAGGCCCTGGCCGGCCCTTCTCCATCCGGCCTGCTCGGTCGTCCGCCTTCGCAAGCTCATCCTGATCACCCGGCCAAGGAGATCCCGATGCATCTCACACAACGGTGGCGAGCTCTTCGCCGGGTCGCCGCCCCGGCGATCCTGGTCATGGTCGCCGTGATCGTGCCCGGCACGACCGCGGCGAGCGGCGCGACCACCGCGGCCGTCTACTACGTGGCCCCGAACGGCAGCGACAGCGCGGCGGGGACCCAGGCCGCTCCGTGGGCCTCGATCGCCCGTGCGCAGGCGGCCGCCCAGCCCGGGGACACGGTCTACCTTCGGGGCGGCACCTACGCCTACACCCGCGCGAACAGCAACTGCGCCAGCCAGACGGCCCGGGTCGACGCGATCACCCTGAACAAGAGCGGCGCCTCCGGTAATCCGATCCGTTACCAGGCCTATCCCGGGGAGAAGCCGGTCTTCGACTTCTCCCGCATGACGGACAACTGCCGGATCAAGGGGTTCGGCGTCACCGGCAGCCACCTCCACCTCAAGGGGCTGGAGGTCAGGGGTGTGCCGCAGAACAACACCCTGAACGCCGAGTCCTGGGGCATCTGGGTCTCGGGCGACAACAACGTCTTCGAGCTGATCAACACGCACCACCACATGGGAACCGGCCTGTTCGTCAACGGCGGGGGCGGCAACCTCGTTCTCAACTCGGATTCGCACGACAACTACGACCCGAACAGCTCGGACGGGCCCGGCGAGAACGCCGACGGTTTCGGTGTGCACTACACGCCGGCCGGCCGGCCCGCGAACGTGTTCCGCGGGTGCCGCGCCTGGTGGAACGCCGATGACGGCTACGACCTCATCTCCACCTACTCGCCCGTGACCATCGAGCACTCGTGGTCCTGGCGCAACGGGTACATGCCGGGGACGACGACGCCTTCCGGCAACGGCGTCGGTTTCAAGGCGGGAGGCTTCGGCGCCGAGTACGACTCCGGCGCGGTGAAGCACACCGTCCGCTTCTCGGTGGCCTTCCTCAACAAGGCGGCGGGCTTCTACTCCAACCACCACCCGGTGGCCAACGACTACTTCAACAACACCGGCTACGGCAACCGCCCCGATTTCAACATGCTGGGGATCGCCTCGAGCGGCGCCGCCGTCGGCCGGGGCAACCTGCGCAACAACCTCGCCTACACGGGCACGCCGACGTCGAACATGGCCGGCACCAGCTCCGCGTACAACTCCTGGGACCTAGGCGTCGCCCTGTCGGACTCGCAGTTCCAGAGCGTGTCGACCTCCGGCTGGGACGCGCCCCGCCAGGGCGACGGTAGCCTGCCCGTGCTGCCCCATCTCCGCCCCGCCGCGAACAGCACCCTGATCGACAAGGGCACCGACGTCGGCCTGCCCTACACCGGGCAGGCCCCGGACCTCGGGGCCTTCGAGCGGTCCGGCGACACGCCGCCGGGGCGGCGGTACGAGGCGGAGACCACGCCGGCGGTGTGCCAGGGCAGCATCGACTCCAACCAGGTGGGCTTCTCCGGCAGCGGGTTCTGCAACGGCAACGCCGCCGTGGGCGCTTATGCCCAGTTCACGGTGAACGCGTCGGCGGCCGGTACGGCGACGCTCGGAATCCGGTTCGCCAACGGCGCCGGCAGCGGCAGCGCACGGCCGGCGAACCTGATCGTCAACGGATCCACGGTGGGGACGGTCTCGTTCGAGTCCACCGGCGCCTGGACGACGTGGGTCACCAAGACCGTGACGGTTCCGCTGAACAACGGCGGCAACACCGTCCGGCTGGACCCGACCACGGCGGCCGGATTGCCCAACATCGACCACCTCGACGTCAACGGCTGAGCGTGCACAGCGCCGTCGCCACGATGATGAACGAAAGGCACACCATGATGCGCACCGTGAGTAAGGCATTGAAACGGGGAGGGTTGGTCGTCGCGGCGCTGCTGTTCATATCGGCGGCACCCGGTGGTATCGCCGCGGCGGCCGAACCCCAGGCAGCCGCGGCTCCCTCCGGTCACATCTCCGGTCACTCCGCCGCGGACTACACCGCTGAGTCGTGGGCGTCCTTCTCCTCGGCCAGGAACGCGACGGCGGCGCTCACGCGAGGGGGAAGCGAGGACGCGACCGCACGCGCGAAGCTCCAGAGCGCCGCTGACGGCCTGGTGATGGTTCGCGGCCTCAAAAGGCTGGTCGCGGACTACCGGACCCGCTCCGCGAGCAGGTACACCGGCGCCTCCTGGGCACCCTTCGCCAAGGCGTTGACCACCGCGACCGGTGTCGTCGCCGACGCCTCGGCGACCGCCTCGGAGGTCGCCGCCGCGAAGACGGCGCTGGTGACCGCCGCCGGTGATCTGGAGGCCGCCGACGAGGGGACGTTCCAGACCATCACCAACGACACCTTCTGGAACGACACCAGCGGCAACCCCATCTACTCCCAAGGCGGGGGCGTCTTCAAGTTCGGCGACACCTACTACTGGTACGGCGTGCACTACACGGGCGCCGAGCTCTACCGGGCCAATCCCACGAGGAAGTACGACGGCGACGTCTCGTTCGTGTCAATCCCGGTGTACTCGTCGAAGGACCTGGTGAACTGGAAGTTCGAGAACCGCGTCGCCACCCGCTCCACGGGTCTCGGCGGCGGGGCCAACCTCGGCCAGGCGGGCTGGGTGGGACGTCTTGGCGTCTCCTACAACGAGAACACCGGCAAGTACGTGCTCGTCGTGCAGGCGTACCTCCCGTCGATGGGCGGTAACGGGGTTCTGATCCTCCGGGGTGACTCGCCCACCGACACCTTCGACTACGCCCACTTCCAGACCCAGATCGTCAACTCTCCCACGACGGGCACCGGAGACCAGACCGTCTTCACCGACGACGACGGCAAGGACTACCTGATCTTCTCCAACCGGGAGGGACGCTCCCGCGCCTTCGTCTCCAAGCTGAGGGAGTCCGACTCGCTGCGGATCGAGCCCGGGGTGCAGATCGGCCAGAACTCCGCCGGGCGCGAGGGCAACGCCATGTTCAAGCTCGATGGCAAGTACTACCACGCCGCGTCGGACCTGCACGGCTGGAACACCTCGGTCACCCACGTCCTGGAGTCGACCACCGGCAACATCCAGGGCGCCTACACCGGCGAGTACACGCTCGCGGGCACCGAGATGGACTACAGCCACGTGACCCAGACCGGGTTCTTCGTCACCGTCAAGGGAACCAAGCAGAACACGGTGATCTTCGCCGGTGACCGCTGGGCCGACTTCGCCTGGAACGGCATCGGCTACAACCAGTGGATGCCGGTGACCAGGACCGGCGCCCGGCCGCAGTTCCACTCCGTGAGCCAGTGGCAGTTCAACGCCACGACCGGAGAGTGGCGTGTCGGGCCCGCGAACAACTACATTCTCAACCCCGCCTTCCAGGCCGACCGCATCATCGTCCCCCAGGTGCAGGGATGGACGAACTTCCGCGAGTCCGGGCCGAGCTCGATCGTGACCAACGCCAACGGCGGTGCCAACGGATCTCGCTTCGCGCTGCAGATCGGGGCCTCGCAGGCCTACGCCGGTGGCGTGCGGCAGCAGATCACCGTACCGGCGGGCACCTACGGGCTGTCGCTGTTCGCCAGGACCACCGGTTCGCTCAGCGCCGCGCAGGTGACGGTCACCGACGCCGGCGGTAACTCGCGCACGCTCAACGTCCCGGCCTCAAGCGGCTGGACCCGTCGTGAACTCGCCGGCATCCAGCTGGCGGCCGGTACCGCCACCGTCACCGTCCGAGCGGCGAGCGGCAACGGATACCTTTTCGTCGACGACCTCGCACTCGTCAGGACCTCCGGTGGCACGCCGCCGGGACAGCGGTACGAGGTGGAGACCGCGCCGGCGGTGTGCCAGGGCACGATCGACTCCAACCAGGCGGGCTTCTCCGGCAGCGGGTTCTGCAACGGCAACGCCGCCGTGGGCGCTTACGCCCAGTTCACGGTGAACGCCTCGGCGGCCGGTACGGCGACACTCGGGATCCGGTTCGCCAACGGCGCCAGTAGCGGCAGCGCACGGCCGGCGAACCTGATCGTCAACGGATCCACGGTGGGGACGGTCTCGTTCGGATCCACCGGGACGTGGACGGCCTGGTCCACCGAGGCTCTGACCGTCTCCCTGAACGCCGGCGGCAACACCGTCCGGCTGGACCCGACCACGGCGGCCGGACTACCCAACATCGACTACCTCGACGTCAACGCCGCGGCCGGTTAGCCACAGCCGGCCGCCGCGGGTCACGACGCTGGTGAGAGCCGGTGGGGTCTGGAGGAGGGGGCGGGTCTTTCCGCGGCAGGATGAGAAGTGCGACCACTTCTCCGCCGACCGGAAAAACCCGTCCGCGCTCCACCGTGACGTCCCGCCGGCCGTCGAAGGCCGTCACCGTCTCGCCGAGCGTCGGCGTGATGCCGGTGAGGTGCGGCAGGCGTGCGGAACCCGGCCGCGATCCCGGTAGGTCGCCCGGCGCCAGACGGGATCCGGCCTGGCCGTGGCGGTGGTAGGTCACGGTGGTTCGCCCGGCGACGCGCCGGTGGCGCATCAGCAGGCCGGTGGGCACATCCGCCGTGTCCGTTCCTCCGGTGGGTATGAGCGGGATATCCGGCAGTGGTGCCCGTACCGTCCGCAGGAAGGCCCGCCCGCCTCACGCGCGGGCGAGAATGCTCATCATGCCTGCGCCGCGGTGAGGACGGTGCGTGTCACCGGGACCAGCGTGGCCGAGCGTAGTTCCACCAGCCCGCCGGGGCCGACATTCCGGCGGACCTCGGGGGAGAGGTAGACGGGTGCGTCCGGCCCCAGCGGCAACAGCCGCAGTTCCAGTCCGTGCTGGACGACCTCGTCGCGGAAGCGGCGCAGGCCGATCTCCCACACGGGGCCGTACCAGAACTGGTCGGCCACGAGCCGTCCGTCGACATAGGCGCGGCCGACGTCGCCGGTCCAGTCCAGGCGCAGGAGCAGTTCCTCGTCGCCGTCGAACGCCTCCTCGGGGACGGTGAGGTGATGCACGGCGGCGTTGTCGAAGTCCGCGTCCACCGGCGCGGACGCGCGCCCGGTCGCCTCGTCGATCACCGGTGCCCGCGGCGGGCCGGCCTTGGCGAGGTGGGTGACCTCGGCCGGGGCCGGCGGGCGGGTCCTGCCCGTTCCCAGGGGAACGGGCAGGGGCGGGAAGACCCGGAGGGGGGCGTCACCGTACACGACCAGATGGTCTCCGTCGGGCACCACGGGACTGTCGCACACCACCAGCCGGTCCTGGCCCGCGACGTGCGCGCGGACCGCCGCCAGCGCCGTTTCCTCGTCGAGGATCAGGACGCGTGTGGTCGTCCCGTCCGGCGCGGCGACCCGCAGCAGGCAGTCGAGGCCGGGGACGAGAGCCGACAGGACGACGTCGTCACCGAGGCGGGCCGCCGTCGCGGGGCCGTCGACGGAGGTGACCGTCGCCGCGTCCAGTGCCAGCTCGACCGGCAGGCCCGCCGTCTGCGTCAGCACGAGCACCGGCTCCGGACCGTCCAGGACGCAGACCACCTGTGCGCTGGCCCAGCGCAGCAGCGTGCCGCCGAGGGGCCGGTTCAGCGGCCACGCGAAGTAGCCGCCGGAGGGAATCGACACCGGCCGCGACGGCACGAGCAGTTCCCGTCCGCCGATCGTGATCGCGAACCGGACGTCATCGTGTGCGGGCAACGTCTCGACCGGCTGGTGGTTGTTGACGAACAGGAAACCGGATTCCCCGTCGGAGCGCACCGCCCAGCGCAGTGACGCGCGGTCAGCGGTGTCGGACGGCGCGTCATCCGGCATGACCAGGCTCATCGTCGCCAGAGCGGCCCCGTCGGTAGCCAGCCACAGGTGCTGCAGGCGCAGGTGCCGGTAGGAGTCGCGAAACTGGCCGTACTCGCCGAGGGGAGCCTGGAAGTCGTAGTTCACCACCGGGCAGTCGTTGGGATAGCCCGTGGCGTGCGACTCCTGCAGCGTCGACAGCTCACCGATCTTCTGCGAGGCGCCGTGGTAGAGGTAGTAGCCCTGCCACGAGGAACCGCTGCCCAGCTTCACCATGGCGAGCGCCGCCAGATCACGGGCCGCGACGATCGCGCGCCGGTGGTAGGAGGTGTACATGCCGCCGCCCAGCTCACAGGTGGCGAACGGGTAGTCGGCCAGGTGTTCCTCCCCGCCGGACGCCGAAGCGGGCCGGCCCGTGGCTTCTCCGGGAGCGGTGCCCGTCTCACGCAGGTCGGCCCCGATGGAGTCGTCGTCCCGGCCGGGCCCGAAGAAGTAGTGCGCCCGGCTCTGGGCGGGCCATCCGTCGTGCGCGGTGTCCCACGCCGCCTCCGAGTAGCCGCCGAAGACGGGCAGCACCTCACCGGGCGGCAGCTGGGCGTGCCCCCATCCGGTCGCCGTCCACAAGGGAGCGTCGATGCCGCACTCCCGGGCGAGCCGCTTGATCGTCAGGAGATGACCGGGCTGGTCGTACAGCTCGTTCTCCACCTGGACCGCGACGATCGGCCCGCCGCCGGCGCGGGTGAGCCCCCGAAGCTGAGCACCGATCTGCTCGAACCAAGGACGGACCAAGGCGAGATAACGGGGGTCGTCGGTACGCGGCTCGCAGTCGGCCGCCATCAACCAGTCGGGAAAGCCGCCGTAACGGGACTCACCGTGCCCCCAAGGCCCGATGCGCACCACCACGTCGAGCCCCACCTCCGAGCACAGCTGGAGGAACCGGCGCAGATCGTGGTCGCCGCTCCAGAGATAACGGCCACGCACCTCCTCGTGGATGTTCCAGAAGACGTACGCGGCGACGACGCCCACCCCGCCGGCCCGCATCTTCAGCAACTCCTCCCGCCACTCGGCGGCGGGGTAGCGGCTGAAGTGGTACTCGCCCATGATGGGGAACCAGGGCGCCCCGCCCCTGCTCAGGTGACGAGAGTTCACCGTGATGGCATCCGGCCGGCCAGGCTCGTCGCCCATCGCCAGATGTCCCGTACGAGGTGGCCCGAAGTGTTCCGGAACGCTGAGTCGCAGCACCGCCTCTATCCTCTTCCTGTCCGAGAGCGTGGAAACAGTACTACCCCTTCGTTCACACGACCATGACCAGCGAGTCGGCCGGCAAGCACGCCGAGGTTCTGCCGGCTGTACGGCGAAAAAGGCAAAGCCGCAGAACTGGCAAGGCGCGACCTCGACCGGTGATCACACGGGTGGGCCGCCGGCCGCTCGGCGTGTCGAGCGGCCGGCGGCTCCACCACAGGGCGGCTCAGCCCCAGTGCTGCAGCAGCCGGTCGTACTCGGCCTGGGTGATCGGCAGGACGGTACCGTGGCGCGGCCGGCCGGGCATGGTGTAGCCGGAGACGGGCGACCACTGCCGGGTGTTCAGGTCGGTGGTCGTGAACGGTACGTAACCCCTGCCTCCGTACTCGTCGATGAACATGTACCAGCGCTCTTCGGTGTTCGACTTGAAGACCAGCGGACCCTCGCCCTGGTTGATCGCGTTGTTCCCGATGCAGTCCGCGACGAACGAGTAGTCGCGGTTGAGCACGGTCGTCGACTTCTCCGCGAGGATGAACTTGCCGCACGCGGTCTGCGACGCGCTCCGCTCGTCCTTCGTGAAGCGGTGGTAGGTGCCGTTGTGCTTGACGAGCGTCGAGTCGATCGTCGAGTAGCCCTTGTCGACCCAGACCTGCGGGGCGCTGAAGGTCCGGAAGTCGGATGTCGTGGCGTACATCATCCGGTTGTAGGTGGTGCCGGTGTGGTTCGGGTCGCCGGCGGAGTACAGCTTCGACGCCCAGAACACGACGTACTGGCCGAGTGTCTCGTCGTAGTACGCCTCCGGGGCCCACGTGTTGCCGGCCGTGTCCGGCGAGACGCGGACCAGGCGCGGCGCGCTCCAGTTCACCAGGTCGGTCGACTCCCAGACCACGATGGACTTGCTGCCCGTCCGCTGGGCCTGGTCCCAGTTGCCGTTACCGTAGATCCGCAGGTCGGTGGCGATCTGGTAGAACCTGTCGCCCTGCGGTGAACGGATGATGAACGGGTCGCGCACGCCGCGGGTCCCCACGGCCGAGGTCAGCACGGGCTGTCCGCCGTTGAGCTGGCGCCACCGGGTCGGATCGTTGCCCTGGCTGAGCGCGAAGTAGACCTGCTCGCCGGCGGAGGTGCCCTCGCCGGTGAAGTGGCTGAACAGGTAGCCGGCGTACTTCGGGGCCGGTGCCGTGCCGACCCGGACCAGTTGCCACTGCTGGTTGGCGGCGCCCGTGTCGGTGTACTGGGAGATCCGCGCACCGTCGGCGGTGGACTGCTCCCAGACGTCGAGGGCCTTGCTGCTGTTGCGGTTGACGAGCTTGACGTATCCGCTGTCGGTGTCCACGACCCGGAACTGCTGGTTGGTGCCGCCGTTGTCGGCCCACTGGACGACGTTCGCGCCGTTCGCCGTGGACGCCGAGGAGATGTCCACCACCTTGCCGCTGTGCCGGGCACGGAGCTTGTAGTAGCCGCCGCCGGCGTCGGCGAACTGGAACTGCTGGCCCGCCTGGTCGGCGCGAGTCCGTTGCTGGACGGCGGCGCCGTCGGCGGTCGACTGGCCGGCGATCTCGACCGCCTTGCCGCTGTGCCGCGAGACGATCTGGTAGTACGCCAACGGGTCGATCACGGCCGCGTTCGCCGACGGTCCCGTGACCAGTGCGGCGGCGCTCGCGATCAGCGCGCCGACGAGGACGAATATGGTGCGACGTCTGTGCGGGCGTCGCGGTGAGGTCCGATTGTGGAAGGGCTGTGTCATCGAAGCCGTCCAGGGTGGTTGTGAAGGGGTGTTCGCGTCATGCCGGGGCACCGCCCGCCCTGTTGCCCGAGCGGTGCCCCGGCAGGTCTCGTGTCAGGCGCGGCGCCGGGTGAAGCGCTGGTTGGGGCTGCCGTTGTAGGTCCACTGGGAGATGCGGGCGCCGTCGGAGGTGGATTGTTCCCAGACGTCCATGGCCAGGCCGGACTCCCGGTTGACGAGGCTGATCACCTCACCGCCGTGGTCGACCACGCGCCACTGCTGGCCGATGGCGCCGGTGTCGGCCCGTTGGACGACGTCCGCGCCGGTCGCGGTGCCCGTGGGTTGGAGGAACAGGCCGCTGTGCCGGGCCTTGAGGCGGACGTGACCGTCGCCGGAGTCCACGAACTCGAACTGCTGGTTGGGACGATTGCCGGTGGCCCACTGGATGAGCCGTGCGCCGGCGACGGTGGAGGCCCCGTCGACGTCGGCGGCCTTGCCGCTGTGCTGGGCCACCAGGGTGTAGGCGGCCGGGCCGCCGGGCGAGTCGCCCAGTTGGGCCTCCCACCTGGTGTTGGACCCGGCCGCGTCGGCCGGGAGGCGGTCGCGTGCGGCGGTGTCGCCGTACATGGTCCAGCGGGCCCAGTCGACGACGGTGTTCGGGAAACGGTTGTCGCTCCAGAAGCTGGTGTGGCTGCCGCCGACGAAGGTGAGGAACGCCTTGGGCCAGGTCATCTCCGTGTACGCCTGCCGGGCCGAGGCGTACTGCGTGGTCGAGTCCCGGTCGCCGTGGACGAACAGGACCTTGGCGGAGACCGAGGCGGCGGGGTTGCCCATGTCCTCGCAGGACTGCGGGTTGGCGGAGACGATCCGGCTGTCGGGCCAGGAGGTCAGCAGGCCATGGGTGATCATGCCGCCCAGGGAGTGGCCCGAGACTCCGACGCCGATGCCGATGTCGATGTGCCCGGCCAGCGGTCCGCTCGCGTTGAGGGCGAGGGTCTGGGTGAGGACCTGCGAGACGTCCTTGGAGGTCTCGCCGTTCCTGACGTCGGTGAAGTTGTGGTTGAAGTGCGGGGCGGGGACGATGAAGCCCGCCGCGGCCAGGGCCCGGATGATGAACAGGGAGTTCTGCGGGCTGCTCTGGAAGCCGTGGGTGAAGTTGTAGACGGGGAAGACACCGTTGGCGACCGAGGCGTTCGTCACCGGGTTGCCGCCGGGGGTGCCGGTGGCGGGGTAGTAGACGTAGGTGGTGCACGGGCGGCTGCCACGGGTCCAGTCATACCGGCGCACGCCGACCGCGAACGGCGTGGTCGGTGCCGGGTCCAGCGACCCGACGCCGGCGAGCGCCTGCCCCGCGCCGAGCAGGGACAGGCCGAGGCCCGCCGCTCCGGCCGCGCTCGCGCTGAGAAATGTCCGTCGTTGCATGGTCATGGATGACTCCTTGGATGCGGGGATGGCTGTGGTGATCGTGGTCCGCGTCGGCGCTCTTGGAGATGTCCAGTGGATCGCCTTGGGCGACCGTGACAACTGAGATCTCCGACGAATTTCATCGGGACTCCCGGGGCGGGCCGAGTGTCACCTCAGGTACGCCGAGAGGGCGAGTTGCTGGTCGCGTACCGCCGTGGTGACCAGGCCCGCGATCTGGCGGGCGCCCGCCGCCTCGAAGTGGGTGTGGTCGTCGGCGAAGAACGCGCCGACGGGGCCGGAGGAGTAGTCGCCGTTGAACGGGCAGAAGCGCAGGCTGTTGTAGAGGGTGTAGCTCAGTTTGTGGAGGTCGATGACCGGGGCGCCGGTGGCCCGGCCCACGTCGAAGGTCTCGGTCAGGAACCCGCGGGTGGGGTCGAACGCGCTGCCGGTGTGCGCGACCGTGCCGTTGACCAGCACGTCGGCGGGACGGTTGGAGGTCCCGCCGTTGGCGTAGCGGATGTTGATGGTGGCCGTGCCGGCGGCGGGCGCGGTCACGGTGAACTGTGCCGCCGCGCCCGCCGCGTTGCCGGCGTTGCAGAATCCGCTGCCGGAGAACCCGGCGTGGTTGGACTCGATGACACCGTCGCACGTGGCCGGCGCGCTCTCCGCCTCGTAGCGGGTCGCCGCGGAGGCTTCCGCGGCGATGGCGACACCCGCGGCGGTCACCGTCAGCGCGACGGCGACGGACAGCCTTCTTCGTAAGGACATCGGGAACTCCAGCAGGTGGGTGGGGCCGGGTCATCGCGGGTACGGCAGCGGCGGCAGGCGGGTCAGCCGGGTGCGCATCCGGCGCCGTTTTCCGCGCCGGAGAAGTCCACGGGCGCAGAGGCATCCGGGGCAGGAGCCGGGTTGCAGGTGTAGGACGCGCCGCCCGACGTGGACGTGGACGCGCCGCTCGGTGCGAGGTGGGCGGCCACGATCGGTGCCAGCCTCGCCGCGATCGCGCGGTGCCCGATGTCGTTGGGGTGGACGGCGTCGGTCAGGCCGTTCGCGGGCACCCAGCCGCCGGTGTCGACGAAGAAGACGTTGTGGTCCCCGGCGTCGTTGACGGTCTGCACCGCGGCCTGGGTCTGCGGCACGAACCGTCCGCGGAAGGTCTCCAGGGCCAGGATCGCGGCCTCCGGGTACCTGGCGCGGATCGTGCGCAGCAGCTCGGTGTAGGAGGTCTGGAACTGGGTGGTGGACACTCCGTGACCGGTGTCGTTGGTGCCCAGGTTGATCACGACCACGTCCGCCTGGTAACGCGTGAAGTCATGGTCGACCGCCCCGTCGGCGGCGCTCACCTTCACGAACCGCCGGTCCAGGCCGACACAGCCGTCGGTGGCGCTCACCAGGCAGGCGCCGCCCTGGGCGACCTGCATGTGATCCAGGCCGAGCTGCTCGCCGACCAGCCATCCGTAGGCGGTGAGCGCGTTCTTCGAGGTGGTGGTGCCGACCGTGATGGAGTCCCCGACGAACTCCACCATGCCGCGGGACGGCTCGGCGGGCAGTGTCCGCGCGCCCGGGTCGAGCACCAGCCCCTGGAACACCGCGTCGCCGTGGTAGGAGCCGGCCACCACCCGGTAGGACACGCGCAGGCTGTGGGTGCCCGCCGCCAGCGGTGCCGGGGTGAGGTTGACGGTGCCTCGCACGTTCTGCAGGTAGACGTCGGGGCCGCCGTCGATGCTGTAGTAGAGGTCGATGGCGTTGCGCTGCCTCAGTTTGACGGTGGTGCCGGTGAACTTCGTGGTGAGATAGGCGCCGGCCCAGCCGGGGACGTAGGCGCCGCTGTCGCGGGTGTCCCAGCGGTCGACGAAACGGATGTTCGAGTCGGTGGGCGAGCCGTCCCCGCCGCCCGTCGTGACCTCGACGTAGTCGATGTTCCCGAGTCCGCCGGCGGTGGTCGCGGCGAGCCGTACGGTGGTGGTTCCCGCGTTCAGTTGCACGGGCAGGCTCCTGGTCGCCCAGGTGGTCCACGCGCCGGTGCCCTCGAAGGCGAGCCCGGACCGCACCGTCGTCCCGTTGACGCCGATGTCCGCCGGACGGTTCGCCGTGGTGCCGTTGGCGTAGCGGATGACCAGGGTGGCGGTGCCCGCGGCCGGTGCGCTCACGGTGAGCTGCGCGGAGCTGCCGACCGCGTTGGTGGTGTCGCAGAAACCGCCACCGGAGTAGCCGGAGTGGTCGGAGGCTATGACACCGTCGCACACGGCGGGTGCCGACTCTGCCTCATACCGGGTCGTCGCGGCGTGCGCGCCTGTCGCGAACGCCATGGGAGCACCGGCCAGTGCCATCGTCATCGCCGCGAGTAACGAGATCTTCGGTAGCCATTTCATCGAGGCTCCTGGGGAGCGAGGGGAGGCTGGAGGGCGACTCGCCATCGGCTCGGGTCACGGCCCGGCGGCCCGGCGGCCCGGCGGCCCGGCGGCCCGGTGGGTGCCGGGCCGCCGGAGCGCCGGATGTTTCAGCGGAGGTAGATGTTGGGCTGCGGCGGGGTGCTCATGCCGTCACCGAGGAAGAAGCTGGGGTGCGGCGGCTGGTTGTAGGCGGTGTTCTGCCAGGCGACGGCGACGCGGTACTGGGCGTCGTGCATCAGCGTGTAGATCCGCCGGTCGGTCTGGACGGGTGTGGCGTAGATGCGCAGCGCGGCGTTGTCGTCACGGGGCAGGATGATCTCTTCACGCCAGTCGCCGAACAGGTCGCCGGACAGGGACGGGGTGGATTTGGTGCCGTTGACCGAGTGCGCTCCGGAGGCGGTGAGCAGGCGGGTGTCGCCGCCGGTGCCGTACTTGTCGACATGGTTGCCGTCCAGCAGCTCCCGCACCGGGTCGCCGTCCCACCAGGCCAGGAAGTTGTAGCTGCTGGGGTTACGCCCGACATTGCCACCGGAGGCGTTGAAGAGATTGCCCAGGCCGGTGCCGGTTCCCCAGAACTCTCCGCCGGCGTTACCGGCGTGAATGTCGGCGGCCACACCGCGGGCCGGGCCCTCGCAGTTGCAGGTGTTGTTCTTCTGCATGATGACCGAGCCGTTGCCGGCGTCGCGCAGCGTGGCGGCGGCGCCGGAGCTCTGCTCGTGGATCATCCAGATCTCCTTGCCGGCACGGCCGGGCACGAAGTCTCCGACGTGCAGGGCGTCGCCGTGGGCGTAGAAGCCGGTGGTGTAGCGGCCGGTGCCGTTGGCGTTGATGGTCATGCCGCCGTAGATGATCTCGTCGGTGCCGTTGCCGTCGACGTCGGCGATGGACAGCGAGTGCGCGCCGCGGCCCGTCCACTGGCTGCCGGCGCTGCCGGAGTCGAACTTCCAGCGCCGGGTCAGCTGGCCGTCGCGGAAGTCCCAGGCCGCGATCGTGCTCTTGGCGTAGTAGCCGCGGCCCATGATGATGCTCGGCCGCTGGCCGTCCAGGTAGGCCGTGCCGGCCAGGAACCGGTCGCCGCGGTTGCCGTAGTTGTCCCCCCAGTCGTTGATGTTGCCGCGGGCCGGATCGAAGTTCACCGTGGACATGGTCGCGCCGGTCAGCCCGTTGAACACGGTCAGGTACTCGGGGCCGGTGATGATGTAGCCGTCGGAGTTGCGGTGCAGGGCGCCGGCGTTGCCGATCACCTGCCCGGTGCCGGACACGGTGCCGTCGCCGGTCTTGACCGCCAGCTCGGCCCGGCCGTCTCCGTCGTAGTCGTAGACCTGGAACTGCGTGTAGTGCGCGCCCGCCCGGATGTTACGGCCCAGGTCGACGCGCCACAGCCGCTGGCCGTTGAGCCGGTAGGCGTCGATGTAGACGTTGCTGGTGACCCCGGACTGGGAGTTGTCCTTCTGGTCGCTCGGATCCCACTTGAGGAAGATCTCGTACTGTCCGTCGCCGTCCACGTCACCGACGCTCGCGTCCCCGGCGGTGTAGTTGCTTCCCGGCCTGGAGATCGGCACGTCCAGGTAGTTGCCGCCGGCGAAGCGCAGCGAGGGCTCGGACGCCGCCTGCTCCACCCCGTTCACCACCGCGCGGATGGTGTAGGAGGCGTCGGCCGGGGCGCCGCTGTCCAAATGGTTGGTGGCGCCGGTGAGAGGTGAGGAGTTCAGCTTGGTCGAGCCGCGGTAGAGGTTGAACCCGGTGCTCATGCTCTCGGTGCCGAGCAGCCGCCACGAGACCAGGTTGCCGCTTCCCGAGCGCACGCTGATCAGGCCGCGGTTGAGGTCCTCCATCTGGCGGCCGGTCGGGTTCGGGTTCGGACCGCCCTGGTCGGTCTCCAGGTAGTCGATGTTGGCCAGGCCGCCGGCGGTGGTGGGGTTCAGCCGGATGGTGTTGTCGCCGGCGTTCAGCGACACGGTCAGTGTCTTGGTGATCCAGGTGGTCCAGGCGCCGGTGGGGTCGAACGCGCTGCCGGTGTGCGCGACCGTGCCGTTGACCAGCACGTCGGCGGGACGGTTGGAGGTCCCGCCGTTGGCGTAGCGGATGTTGATGGTGGCCGTGCCGGCGGCGGGCGCGGTCACGGTGAACTGTGCCGCCGCGCCCGCCGCGTTGCCGGCGTTGCAGAATCCGCTGCCGGAGAACCCGGCGTGGTTGGACTCGATGACACCGTCGCACGTGGCCGGCGCGCTCTCCGCCTCGTAGCGGGTCGCCGCGGAGGCTTCCGCGGCGATGGCGACACCGGTGGTGGCCACCGTCAGCGCGACGCCGGCGGACAGCAGTGCGGTGCGTGGTCTGCGTAAGGACATGAAAACTCCAACGGGTGGGTGGGGGGTGGGTTATCGCAGGTAAGGAAACGACGACAGGTTCAGCTCGCGCATGCGCTGCACGACGAGCTTGGCCATCTCGTTCGCTCCGTTCGAGGAGAAGTGCGTGTTGTCGTTCAGCTCCGGCAGGTAGAGCGCGGCCGAGCCGTTTGGGCCGAGCCCTTCCACCAGCGCCTCGCTCGCGGCGGTCAGGTCGATCAGCGGCGCGTTCTGCGTCGCCGCCACCTGCCGCATCGTGGCCGGGAGGTTCACGCCCACGCCGTTGACGTGCAGCGCCGTCGAGTTAAGCGTGCCGTCGGCCGAGAACAGCCGCCGCACCGGTGGCGTGACCAGCACCGGCGTTCCGCCTCGCGACCGCACCTGGGTTATCAGGCTGGTGAGGTTCGAGGCGAACGCCGAGGCGGTCGTCGACTTGTCGTTGTGCCCGAACTGGATCAGCACCGTGTCGCCGCTCCGGATCAGCGGCCTCATCGCGGGGAACAGCGCCGAGTTGGACAGGAAGCTGCCCGAGCTCTCGCCCGAGTCGCCGTAGTTGGCCACCGACAGGCCCAGCTTGAAGTACTGCGGGAGCTGCTGCCCCCACCCGGTGTACGGCGCGACCGGTTGGTCGCAGACGGTCGAGTCGCCCGCCAGATACAGCACGGGCCCGCTCGAAGGGGCCAGCCCGATCCCGTTCAACTTCGGGGCCGTCCCGGAGAAGACCAGGTCAAGACCAGACCTCCCGGTGCCGCCCTGTCCTGTCGGCTGGCCCTCGGGCTGGCGCACGTTCAGCGTGAACGAATACCGCGCGTACGAACCCGCCGCCGTCGGCACGGAGGGCAACACCGTACGCCGAGCCTCCGCCTGCACGCTTGTCACGCCCGGGGTGGCCGCATCGCCCAGGATCACGGTCACGTCGTAGTTGCCCGGCTGGACGTCGAAGTGGCAGATGATCGGCGAGGCGCCGGTGCACCTGGAGCGCAGTGCCGGATCCGGCTCCGGCCCCGGCGGGGGACCGGTGTCGGTGCCGAAGACCTTGAAGTCGGCGATGCTCGCCCACGTTGACGCGGCGAGGCCGGTCACCGTGATCCGCACATACCGGGCGGTCGCGGAGAAGGTGTCGCCCTGCACCTGGGCGGTGGACGTGCTCGCCGTCCGATCGGCCACCCGCGTCCAGGTCGAGCCGTCGGTGGAGACCGAGACGTGGTATCTGTAGGCGCGGGCGAACTCCCAGCGCACCTGCGTGCCGGTCAGTGTCGCCGCGCTTCCGAGGTCGACCTGCCACCAATGGCCGGTCCCGCCGTCGGCGGCGCACCAGCGGGTCGTGGTGTCACCGTCGTTGGCCAGAGACGCGCCACGCCCGGACTGGCTGGAGTCGGTGCTGGCGGCCTTGCCCAGCGCCAGATCCGTCACCGCCCCGGCCGGAGCCGCGAGTGGTACGGACAGCATGGTCGCCAGGAAGGCGAGGACGGTGAGAACGACGACTCTCGAAGAGCCCGGCGGGCCGAGCACGCGGCCATCCGACCGAGGAGAACCCATGTGATTCCGCGCTTTCTCGTGAGGCTTGCACTGGTACGGCGTCGTCTGCACGACGGACCATCGGCTTCTTACGGGCCGGCGTCCCGGGTGGCACGGGCCCTGGCCCTGCCGGGAGCAGGGTGCTCGGCGGGTACGGTGGCTCAGGCTTACGGTGTCCACTGAACATGAGGATCGATGTGGCCGGTCCTGTCGAAGGCGGCCATGTTGTCCGCTCGTCACCGCTGCTCGCGATAGACGTCGATCTGCGGTTGCCTGGGCCAGGCGGTCGGCTTGTACTACTTGCTGGGGTCGGCTCAGGCGCCGCAGTAGTGGAAGTCCACCATCTGCTTCAGCCCTTTGGCCTTGACCGTTCCGGCATGCTGCAGCACCTTGTCCTTATCCGCAGGCGGGCGTGGTCGATGCCGACCTCCTTGAGGATGTCCGGCGAATCTCACTGCACGTCACCGGCGTCGGAGTACTTCGCGCCCAGATCCAGCGCGCGCCGCAAGGAGCAGATGTCTGCGCCGAGAGTACGCTGAGCGATGCGGCGGCGTGGGCCGGTTGCCCGGCGGAGACGGTCACGGCGGCGCATGCCACCAAGATCCTTTTCATGGAGTCCTCCGATGGTCAGGGCGGAGATCAGAAACGGGGATCACAGCAGTTGCCGAAGCAGGCGGCGCGGCCGGTCGTGCATGGGGCCGGTGCCGCCGGCCAAGGCCGTCTGTGGACAGGCGTGACAGAAAGACCCGCTGGCGCTCGCGTCTTGGGGCTCGAGTGGGCGGTCAGTCCGCTTGAGCCGTCCTGGTGTCGTTGCGCCGGACGGCGGTGCCGACGGTCGCGATCAGGCGGAGGGTGTGTCGCCGCAGGTTCTGCGGCAGGGGTGACGGGGGATCGGGTGCGAAGCCGCAGGTCAGGGTAGGGGGTAAGGCCACGCGTTCTTCTCACAGGCTTGATGGGGCTCTGTGAACGTGCACAGTAACGCACAACTTGACGCCCGGAAAGTGCCCATTTGAAGTCCGAGCTGAAAGCCCAGCCGACGAGGATGTGATCGCCCCTGGTGGCGACAAGGCCTTTTTTTGCCCTGTGAGCGCTCCCAGAGCCCTTGGCACTCCCCGGCGGCGGCGTGAAGGTTTCATGCTTTCCCTTCATCACTGCCTGTGAAGGGTCGGGATCAACGGCGGCGCGGACGTCGAATGCTGCGGATGGTCTCGTTGTGAAGCCGTCCAGGTCGGGTGCGGTATGAGCCGCGGATGGAGCTCGACCGTGTCGCGAAGTACGGGGGCGACGAGGCGGAGAGGCCGGGGAGCGAACTCCGAATACCGGAGAGAGCGAAGTCTTGACTGCCGATGTTAACGCTCATAATCTCCAGCAGGTATATCGTTTTAACCGCTCCGACCCCCCAGGAGCTCCGTCATGCGCGCCGCCCGCTCAGCCTTCACGATCCTGGCCGCACTCGTGTGCGTCCTCACGGTCACCCCCGCCGCCGCTGATCCGCGCATCCGGATGGAGCGCCTCGACCGCGGTCTCGTCGCCACGACCACCCCGAACGGTATCTTCCTGAGCTGGCGTTTATTGGGTACTGAGGTGACCGGGACGGGCCGGAGCGGCATGCTCGGCGCCGACTTCCGCCTTTACCGGGACGGCCGCCCGATCGCCACGGTCACCGACAGCACCAACTACCGGGACGTCGCGGGCACGCCCGCCTCCAGGTACGCGGTCGCCCCGATCACAAGGGGCAGGGAGGGCAGAAAGAGTGCTGTCGTCCGGCCCTGGAGTGAATCGTTTTACGATGTGCCGCTTCGCAAGCCCGCCGACGGCGTGACCCCGGTGGGGGAGACGTACACCTACGCGGCCAACGACATGAGCGTCGGCGACGTGGACGGCGACGGCCGCTACGAGCTGGTGGTCAAGTGGGAGCCCTCCAACGCCAAGGACGTCTCCCAGCGTGGCTACACCGGCCCGACCTACCTCGACACCTACACGCTCGACGGCAGGCTGCTGTGGCGGCTGGACCTGGGCGTCAACATCAGGTCCGGCGCGCACTACACCCAGTTCCTGGTCTACGACTTCGACGGCGACGGCCGCTCGGAGGTGATGCTGAAGACCGCGCCGGGCACCAAGGTCATCCGCTACGACACCGCCGGGAATCCCCAGAAGGAGCGGTTCGTCACCATGCCGCGGCCCGGCTACTCGCACACCGACGACTACCGCCTGAGCGCCGCGGGCTACTTCGACCACCTCGTGGACATGTTCATGACGTGGCACGAGCACCCCGAGGTGGTCACCGGGCGCTGGCCCGCGACGCTGGAGCAGGCCTTCGGCATCACGCCGACGCATACCTACCCGCTCTCCCGCCAGGCGGCGACCGAGCTGGCCACCCACTTCGTCGACGTCTACGCGCCCTCGCGCAGCGGCAACAACCGCCTGCGGGAGTTCGCCGGCTTCGTCGTCAAGGGCCCCGAATACCTGTCGGTCTTCGACGGCGCCACCGGCAGGGAACTGCAGACCGTCGACTACAAGCCCGGCCGGGGAGACGACGGCCTGCTGTGGGGTGACTACGCGATGGCCCGCATCGAGCCGGGCAACCGCGTCGACCGTTTCCTGTCCTCGGTGGCCTACCTCGACGGCAAGCGCCCTTCAGCGGTCTTCGCCCGCGGCTACTACACCCGCACCACCCTGGTCGCCTACGACTGGAACGGCCGCACGCTCAAGGAGCGCTGGTTCGTCGACAGCGGCCACGCCCCGATGGCCAACCCCTTCAACGCCTCCCCACACGGCGTCGACGGCAGCAATCCCGCCTTCGCCACCCTGACCACCCAGGGGTTCCACTCGATGAGCGTCGCCGACGTCGACGCCGACGGCAGGCAGGAGATCGTGTACGGCGCGGCCACCATCGACGACGACGGCAGCCTGCTGTACTCCTCCTTCGACGTGGCCCCGCCGAACAGCAGCGTGCCCGGCCAGAACGTCCGGCTCGGCCACGGCGACGCCATGCACGTCGGCGACCTCGACCCCGACCGGCCCGGTCTGGAGATCTGGACCGTGCACGAGGGCGGGACGTGGGCGCCGTACGGCTGGGCCATGCGCGACGCCGCCACCGGCCGGGTCCTGTTCGGCGGCTACAGCGGCCGCGACACCGGCCGGGGCATGGTCGGCGACATCGACCCGGCCGTCCGCGGCATGGAAGCCTGGTCGGCGATGCCGCCCAACCAGGAGATCCAGGCCGGCCTGTGGTCCGCGCGCGGCGAGCACCTGGGCGTGATCACGCCCGGCACCAACCAGAGCATCCGCTGGGCAGCCGACATGACCACCCAGCTGGTCAACGGCACCGCCACCACGGTGCCGCAGACACCCACCGTCGACGACTTCAAGCGCGGCACGCTGCTGACAGCCACCGGCACCCTCGCCAACAACGGGACCAAGGGCAATCCGGGCCTGGTCGCCGACATCCTCGGCGACTGGCGCGAGGAACTGGTGATGCGCACCACCGACAGCACCGCCGCCCGCGTCCACCTCAGCACCGAGGTGACCGACCGCAAGCTCTACACCCTCATGCACGACCCGCAGTACCGGGTCGAGGTGGCCAGGCAGCAGACGGGCTACAACCAGCCCGCCTACCCCGGCTTCTACCTGGCCGCCGACCTCGACTGGGCCAAGGTCCCCGTACCCAGGATCCGATGATCCGCCGCTGAGACGCCGGGGACGTCCGAAAGCGGGACGCCCCGGCTTCGATGCCGTGCGGAGACCGCATCCGCCACACGCGGCCGCCCAGGACGCCGTGTTCACCGGTCACAAGCTCGGGCAGAGACGGGAAACAGGAAATGACGCGCAGGCATCCCCTTCGCACGATATTAGGCATCACCACCACAATCTCGCTGATCTGTGGCGCGGCGACATTGGGGCCGGCCCTCCCGGCCTCCGCGCTCCACGGCGATGCGCAGATCAAGCCGATCGAGAGCAATATCAGCGCCAAAGCATGGGCGAGCGTCAAGGCCGGCAGCGGGGCGTCCACCGTCGACCTGGCGATCGACCAGGACGAGCAGACCGCGTGGATCGCCGGGGGCACGCCTTCGCGCCAATGGCTGACTCTTGATCTCGGCGGGGCCTACGACAACGTGAGGAAGGTCAGGGTCGTCTTCCCGGACGCGGGAGCGGTCTACCAGTACGTGATCGAGTCGTCGGCGAACGGCGCCGACTGGCGCGTCATCGCCGACCATTCGGCCAACCACCGGCCAGGCCGCGGATCGGTCGACCTCTTCACCCAGTCGGCGACGAGATACGTACGGGTGAGGATCACGGGAGCGTCACCCGGCGCGACCGTGGGAATCAGTGAACTCGGCGTTTACAACTACCTGCGCGAGGAGCTGGTGCTCGGCTCCGACGCCTCCTGGGTCGACAACGACGTCGCCGAAGGGCGCAACTACTGGGTGAACCCCTTGGAGGCGGACCGGGGCGCGGGACCCCACCTGCTCGACGTGCTCAAGGATCGTGGCTTCGAATACACCCGGCTGCGCATCTTCAACGAACCTCGCAGCGAGGACACGGGCGGTCTGCTGGCCACGCCGTACCAGGGCCCGGAACGATCGGCGGGGGTGGCCAAGTGGGTCGCGGCACGGAACATGGGCTTGGGCGTCGACTTCCACTACGCGGACTCGTGGGCCGATCCGTCGAAGCAACCCAAGCCGCGGGCCTGGGCCCAGCTCGAGTTCGGCGATCTGACCAAAGCGGTGTACGACTACACCTACGCCTATATCGAGCGGCTGATCGAGCAGGGCACGACACCCGACAAGGTGGCCGTCGGCAACGAGATCGCAAACGGCTTCATGTTCGGCAGTGAGGCCGCGCTGGCCGGTGTGACCAGCCCGGCGTATTTCCGGGACCAGCCGGAGATCTACCAGTCGAAACCCGGTGGCGGCCTGCTCTGGAACTACTGGCGCTCCACCGACCCGGACCAGCGTCGGCTGTACGACGAGGCGTGGGACCGCTTCGCCACGCTCTCCGCGGCCGGCATCCGCGCGGTCCGGGATGTGTCGGCCGCCCACGGCAAGGACATCAAGGTCGAGACGCACGTCATCACCAGCGGCATCGAAGGCAAAACGCTCGAGTTCTGGAACCAGTACCTGACCCGGATCAAGGCCAAGGGCGCCGACACGGACGTCATCGCCCACTCGTACTACCCGCAGTGGCACGGGTCGCCGGAGTACTACGAGTCCATCGTCAACGCCGTGGCGGCAGCGCACCCCAAGTACAAGATCGAAGTTGCCGAGACGTCGTACCCCGCCTCGGGCGGGAACGGGACCCCGCTTCCCAACTCACCGTATCCGCGGACCATCCAGGGGCAGGCGGACGCCCTGCAGCGCGTGTTCCAGATCGTCAACGACATCCCGAACAACCGGGGACTGGGCGTGCTGGCGTGGGAACCGGCGAGATGGGAATCCCTGTTCCGCGCCGTTCCCGGAATGACGCGCACGTACGAGCCGAACGCGTCGATCGACGTCTTCAGTAAGAGTCACGCGTCGCACGTGGTGGAGGACACCGTGTACTCGGCCGTACGGGTCGGCGGCGAAATCGCCTTACCGGATTCGGTGCGGGTGCTGACCACGGCGGATGGTTCGACCACGCCGGCCCCGGTGGTGTGGGACGCGGTACCGGACGGCGGAACCGGCGCGGCCGGCCGGTTCGCGATCCGCGGTTCCACCACGTTCGGATCGGTGACGGCGGTGGTCGACGTGGTCGACGCGTACGTCGCCCTTAACTGCGACCGGACGATCACCGGCTGGCACTCCGGGCAGCTGACAGTGACCGGCGGCGTGACATGCCTGGACCGAGCGACGATCTCGGGCCCGGTGTCGGTGCGCGCCGGAGCCTCACTGCAGGTGAACGACGCGGTGATCAGAGGCCCGGTGAACGCGGAAGGCGCCGGTACCGTCGTGGTCTGCGACACCGAGGTCTTCGGCCCGGTGAGCGTGTCCGGGACATCGTCGGTGACGTTCGGCAACCCACGACTGGGTTGTGCCCGCAACACGATCATCGGCCGGCTGGCGGTGACCGGGACACAACGGTGGAACGTGATCGCCGGGAACGAGATCAACGGCCCGTTGTCGTGCAGCGACAACGCCGCACCGCCGGTGAACAACGGATTCACCAACGCCGTGACGGGCCCGAAGTCAGGACAGTGCAGCACGCTGTAGCGATCAAGGGCCACCGCGCCCTCATCGCCCACCGCCGAGCCCGCGCCCCGGCGAGGAATACCGGGCACCACCGACGAGGGACGGGAGGAGTTCCTCGGCCTCCCTGTTGACCGCACCTCATCTGGGTCGGCGACGGGGCATGCGCCTTGGTCTGTCGAGAGGGTGAGGCGTGGATCGAAGGCATGCGGCGCGGGACTGTGGAAAAACGGCTCCGGCTCACTTCCGGTGGTGACCAAGCCAGGCCCGGGTACGCAGGGTGTAGTCGGCGATCAGGGTCACCGCCAGCTCCTGGGCCGAGCCGCCCGACCGCCGCCGTGGTCCAGCGGCGACCTCGGGGAAGATCTCCTCGATATCGAACGGGCGTACCACGGTGCGCCCCCCGACGCGAATGGATGCAGGACGACACCGGCTGTACCGGGCAACGCGGCGGCACACCGGTCCGAGCAGTGTCGGGCCCCTCGCCTCCACGTCGCGAAGGCGGCGTCGATCGGGCGAGGGACCGCCACCGACGTTGTCCGTCGTCGACGGATCTCGTTGGCGAGCCAGGATCGGGGACTGTGGAAAAACGGTTCTGTTTCACTTTCGGCGGTGACTGAGCGTGGTCACAGGTGATGAGGACGCGCCTGAGACGAATCCGCCGGTCAGGCGAGCGCGGGCATCCGCCGCGATCGCGTCGGACCGGGCTGATCCGTCGGGGTCACTCGCCACGGGGCGGGCCGGCGTACCCGATGTTCGGCTGGGGCGGTGTGGTCATGCCCTGGCCCAGGAAGTAGTCGACGTTGCTGGACTGCAGGTAACCCTTGAGGGTCATGCCGTTGCGGTAGGCGGGGTTGTGCGCCAGCGTGTAGAGGCGCGTGTCGGTCGGCCGGTCGGTGGTGAAGATGACGAGCTCGTCGAACTCGGGGCTGGTCAGCACCACCTCCTCGCGCCAGTCTCCGAAGATGTCGCCGACCAGGTGCGGGTAGACCGCGCTGCCCGAAGCGGTGACGGCGCCGTACCGCGAGGTGGTCACCAGCCTGGGCAGCGCGGGGGGCGGGGCCGGGTTGGACGGGTCCCACTTCTCGATCCTGGCGTCACGCCGCTCGGGGAAGGGGTCGGAGTTGAACAGCTCCCTCAGCGGGTCACCGTCCCACCACACGCCCATGTGCGGCCAGGGCTGCTTGGTGGTGTCGGGTTCGACGAGCCGGTTGGTCGCGGTGTTGTAGAGGCCGGTGGGCTTGCCCTGTTCGTAGTTCACCTCGCCGTTGATGGACCAGACCTCCATGCCGGGGAAGCGGGGGTCGATGTCGGCGACCATGCCGCGGCCCGCGTCGGCGCCCGGGCTTCCGGCGGTGTGCTTCCAGATCATGGCGCCGGTGGCGGCGTCGTAGTAGTAATCGAGCAGCCCGCCGGGATGGTCCTGCTGGATGCCGTACCCCTCCAGCCCCGGCCTGGCGGGGTCGATGTCCGCGATGAACCATCGGTCACCGTGGATGATCCCCTGCGGGGCGAGGCTGTAGCGCAGGGTGCCGTCGCCGTTGAGCAGGAACCCGATCTCGCCGACCTCGTCGCGGCCGTCGCCGTCGACGTCCACGATGCGGGTGTTGTGCCCGTCGGGGAGATCCTGCCCGCCGCGCAGGAACTTCCACTGCCGGTTCAGCGAGCGGCCGTCGAATCTCCAGGCGCTGTACATGAGATTGAAGCCGCCGTTGCCGACGCGGTTCTTCATGTACGCCACGAGGCTGGGGGTACGGCCGTCCAGGTGGCCGACGCCGAAGCGGGCGTACATGGGGCCGTCGGCGAGGTAGTCGTCCGGAACGGGGGCGGTCGCCCTGGGGGCGCCGGTGCGGCCGTCGAGGACGGCGATGGACTGACGGACGTCGTCGGTCTCGGTGTGCTCGGTGCCGTCGCCGAAGGTGACGCCGTCGGCGACCCTGACGGCCACCTCGGCCCGGCCGTCACCGTCGAGGTCGTAGACCGTGACACCGTCGTTGTGGCCGACGTCGATGGTGGACGAGCCGCCCTCGATGTTGTTCTGGTCGGTGCTGTTGGGGCCCAGGTCCACCTCCCACAGCAGCGTGCCGTCGCCGCGGTAGGCCTCGAGCTTCTGCGGAGTGGTCTGGCGGTCCAGAACGTAGTCGTAGACGCCGTCACCGTCGAGATCGCCGGCCCAGACGAACTTGATCGGCCCGCCCTCGCGCAGCGGGACGCGCACCACCGGCTCGATCGCGTGGCCCGCCGACAAGGAGAACGGCCGGCTCGGCGGCTGCGGCCGGCGGTCGGCCACCGGCCGCACCCGGTAGCGGTTGGACCTGCTCAGGTCGGCGGTGGCGTCGACGTAGTTGGTGCCCTTGGTGAGGACCCCGCGGTTGAGCTTGCGGTAGGGCCCGCCGTCGGTGGACCGCTCGACGTCGAAGCCGACGCCCTTGGGGTCGAGTCCGAGCAGGCGCCAGCTGACCAGCACCTCCTTCTCGCCCGACCGTACGGCCACCACGCCGCGATCGAGCCGTTCCATGAGCCGCGGACCCACGCCGTGACCGGCGGTCTGGGCCTGTGCCGGTACCGGGGCGGACGCCGCCGGCACCGTCGCCGCGCCGACCGTCAGGCCGGTCAGGGCGCAGAGCGCCAGTGCCCTCAGGCGGCGCGTGCCGCCGCGTCGATTTCCTGTCATCATCGATTTCCTTCTCTGGTGATGGGAACGCGGGCGCGCCGCCCTTCGGTCACTTCGGCGGGGCTCCGTCCACGAGCGGGCCACACACCATCGCAACGGCCTCGTACGTGGCCTCGGCCGCGCGGGTCCGGCGTTCATGCCGGGCTGTCCTGCGGCACCGCCGCCGCGCTTGAGAGCAGATCCCGGCGGGACATCGCGGCCGTGGGCACTCCGTTCAGGGAGGCGTGACCCGTCGAAACGACTTATTGTTAAAGCGTTTACCAAGGACCGATGGCATCACGCCCCCAGATCCTCTGTCAAGAGGCGCCGCATCGGGGAAAGGGCGTCCGGCATTTATCGGAAGCCATGTCCAGCAGGTGATTCAGGCAGTGTGCCGAGATGGTCGAACCGGGTCGCACCCTGCGGCCGGTGGGCGTCCCCGCCCGACTCCCCTTGCGGGAAGGGGAGCATCGGCATACGGTTTTAGCTCACGATATAGTAAACGTTTTCATCATTCCTACGAGACTGGAATCGCCCCACAGGGCCGGGCCGCAGGGGGCGCCACCCCAGAATGGATCATCGTGACCGAAACTCATCCCGAGGCCGACGCAACGTCGGCTCGTCGCCACTTCGGCTACTCACCCTGGTCCTTCTGGTCCGAGGCCGGTGCGGATGAGCATGCTCGGCAGCTCGACCTGCAGGGCCGGCTCATCGAGAACCATCCTGGCTCCGAGTTCGCCGAGTCGTGCTTCGTCTCCGAGCTCGCGGCGGTGCAGAACGACGTCCTGCGGCTCGGCTCGCGCAGCTACATCGCCGCGGGCGCGTACCTGACGGGATCGCTGCTGACCGGCCGGGACTGCACGATCAACCCTTACACCGTCGTCCGCGGTGACATCGAGCTCGGTGACGCGGTCCGGATCGGCGCGCACACCTCGCTGCTGGCGTTCAACCACACCGTGTCCGATCCCGATACCGAGGTGTTCCGGCAGCCGATCGGCTCCCGCGGCATCCGTGTCGGGAACGACGTCTGGATCGGGTCTCACGTGGTGGTCCTGGACGGGGCGACCGTGGGCGACCGCGCGGTGATCGGCGCCGGGGCCGTGGTCACCAAGGACGTGCCGGCCGGGGCGATCGTCGGGGGCAACCCGGCGAAGGTCCTGCGCTGGCGGGTGCCCGGCCTGCGGCCGTCCGCCGATGCCGCGGCCGTCGGCGACCTGGCCGCCGCGGTGGCCGCGTTCGCCGAGACCGCGCGCCGGCAGGCCGAGGAGGTCCTGACCCGCTGTTTCTCCGGTGGGATGTTCGCCGACAGGCCCGGTGCGCCCCACACGGTGCGAGCCCAATGCGACGCGGCCGAGATCGTCACCGGCCTGCAACGCCAGCCCTGGGCGGAGCACGCCTGGCACGCGGGACACTGGACGGACGTGCTGGGCACCGCGTTCCTGTTCAACCGCCGACTGGACGAGCCGGGACGGCCCGGCGCCCTGGAGGCCGTGTTCGGGTGGCTGCTCGCGCGCGCCGACCCCGGCACCGGGATGTGGGGATCACCTCGCCAGGCCGACGGGCTGCTGCAGATCGTGAACGGGTTCTACCGACTACCGCGCCGAAGAGGTGACGGCCCTGACCCGGAACCTGCTGCCCGACGCGCTCGGGCACTGGACCGACCACCAGGGCTTCGGCTTCCAGGCGCCGCACCCGTCCACGGCCGGCACCGCGGCGACCGCACCGGGACTGCAGGGCACCGAGATGTGGCTGGCGATCGTGTGGCTGCTCGCCGAGCTGGCCGGCGTTGCCGACGCGCTCGGCTACCGGCCGCGCGGCATACACCGCCCCGAGCCCGCGGGTGCTCACCAAGGGCTTGCACCCCTTCGGTAGAAACGTTTTAATTCCGGTGACGAGCACGTGCCGCCCAGCGGCCCGGCGGCGTCGGCGTACGCGCCCGGACACGACCCACTGGCAGGAGAGCACCTCAGGTGTACTACGGCGGCGACTACAACCCGGAACAGTGGCCCGAATCAGTATGGGACGACGACATCCGGCTGATGCGGGCGGCGGGTGTGAATCTGGTCAGCCTGGGGGTGTTCGCGTGGGCGCGCATCCAGCGCGCCGAGGGCGAGTTCGACTTCGGCTGGCTCGACCGGATCCTCGACAAGCTGCACGCGGGTGGAATCGGGGTGAATCTCGCCACGGCCACCGCCTCCCCGCCACCGTGGGCGAGCCGGGCCTACCCCGAGATCCTGCCGAAGGACGCCTCGGGAGCCACCTACTGGCACGGTAGCCGGCAGGCGTACGCTCCCACGTCGCCGGTGTACCGGCGCCTGGCGGCCGAACTCGCCGGAGCGATCGCGGAACGCTACGCCTCCCATCCCGCGGTGGTGATGTGGCACGTCAACAACGAGTACGGCTGCCATGTGCACGCCGACTACTCCGACAACGCCGCGGTCGCGTTCCGCGCCTGGCTGCGCGGGCGGTACGGCGACATCGAGGCGTTGAACGACGCCTGGGGCACCGCCTTCTGGTCGCAGCGCTACGGCGATTTCGAGGAGGTCGTCCCGCCCCGGCTCGCGCCCTACAGCGTCAACCCCTCCGGCCTCCTGGACTTCAAACGCTTCACCTCCGACGCGCTGCTCGAGCTCTACCGCATGGAAAGGTCGATCATCCGCGCGGCGGGGGGCACCCAGCCCATCACCACGAACTTCATGGGCGCGTTCGAGCCGATCGACTACCGCTCGTGGGCGGCGGACCTGGACCTGGTCGCCGACGACAGCTACCCCGATCCGGCGGACCCGGAGTCGTTCCGGGAGGCCGCCTTCACCCGGGACCTGATGCGATCCCTCAAACCGGGGGTTCCGTGGGTCCTCATGGAGCAGGCCCCGGACGCGGTCAACTGGCGTGCGAGCAATTCGCCGAAGGCGCCGGGACAGATGGCGGCCCTCAGCGTGCAGGCCGTCGCGCGAGGTGCCGACGGGGTGATGTTCTTCCAGTGGCGCCAGTCCCGATCAGGTTCGGAGAAGTTCCACTCGGCGATGGTGCCGCACGCGGGAACCGGCACCCGCACCTGGAGGGAGATCGTCGAGCTCGGGCAGAACCTGGCCGGGCTCCCTCGGCTCTCGGCGGAGGTCGACGCGCCCGTGGCGCTGATCTACGACTGGCAGAACCGATGGGCGGTGGAGAACTCCGACCATCCGGTGCGCTTCGACTACCTCGCGGTCGTGCGGCAGTGGCACGCGGCGATCCATCGACAGCACGTCACCGCCGACATCCGCCACCCGGACGACGACCTGTCGAAGTACGCCGTCGTCATCGCACCACAGCTCTACCTGCTGACCGACGCGTCGGCGGCCAACATCGCGGCCTACGTCGCCGGCGGCGGGACGTTGCTGCTGTCGGCGTTCAGCGACGTGGTCGACGAGCACGACAGGTTCGCCACCGGGGGCTTCACCACACGGCTGGGAGCCACACTCGGCCTCAGGGTGAGGGATTTCGGTGCCCTTCCCATCGACGCGCACGATCGCACCACGGTGACCGTGTCCCTCGGAGACGCCTCGATGACCGGCCGCCTGTTCGCCGAGGAACTCGACCTGATCGACGCGACGGTCATCGGTGACTTCCGCGACGGCAGGCTCCAGGGGCACCCCGCCTTCACCTCGCGGACGAGCGGTTCGGGAACGGCCTACTACCTGGCCACCGTCCCCGACGAGGACGGCATGCGCGCGGTCACCGCGCGGATCTTCGCCGACGCCGGCGTCCGTCCGCCCGTGGACCGGCTGCCGCAGCACGTCGAGGCCGTTGTGCGCGATGGGCGTCTGTTCGTCATCAACCACTCCGGACAGCCCTTCACGCCGCCTTCGTCCTTCGGAGGCCGGCCGGAGGCGGCCAGCGAGGCCGGTGACACCATCGGCGCCTACGGGTGGCGTGTCTTCGGGCGAGCGACCTCGTGACCGCCCCGCCATGGCCGGACGCCCTCCGGGACGCCGTGGCCGCGGGCGTGAACGAGGTCCTCAGGGAGCCGGGGGGTGGTCGCCTCTGAAGGTCCGGACCGAGTCGCGGACGATGATGTGGGTGCCGAGCATGACCTGCCCGGCCGATCCCGAGGTGTTCTGCCGGTGTTCGAGGGCGAGGCGTACCGCGGTGCGGCCGAGCTCCTCGTGCGGCACGTGGACCGTGGTGAGGTCGATGTCGGCGGCCGGGGGCAGGTCGTCGAAGCCGACCATGGAGACGTCGTCGGGGACGCGCAGCCCGTGCTCGCGCAGGGCCTGGCGGGCGCCCGCCGCGATGAGGTCGTTGCAGGCGAAGACGGCGGTGAAGTCACGTGGCCCGGAGCCCAGCCGTTCGCGGATCATGCGGTAGCCCTCCTGCCGCTCCATCGTGCCCTCGACCTCAAGGCCGGGGTCGTGGGGCACGCGGTGGTCGGCAAGGGCGTCGCGGTAGCCGGCGAGGCGGCTGTCCTGGGTCGTGTAGCCGTCGCGCCGGCCGAGGAACAGCACGCGCCGGTGACCCGCCGAGAGCAGATGGCTGGTGATGGCGTACGCGCCGGCGGCGTTGTCGTACTCGACGACGAGGGCGGGCACATCGGGGCCCAGCGTCGGGCGTCCGCACAGGACGAGCTGCGAGCCGGCGAGCGCCAGCGCGCGGGCGTACTCGCCCATCCGCTCGCGGTAGGCCGCGTCGTCCACCACGTTGCCGACGAGGATCACGCATTCGGCCTGCTCCTGGCGCATCAACTGCACCGTGGCGAGCTCGCGTTCCGGGTCGCCGCCGGTGGTGCCGACGATGCAGAGCTTGCCCTCCAGCGCGGCCTGGGCCTGCACGCCCTGGGCGACGTGGGCGTAGTGCGGCGAGATCACGGAGGTGACGATGATGGCGACGCTCCGGCTGCTCGCCCCCGCCAGCCCCCGCGCGTTGGCGTTGGCCACGTAGTCCAGCTCGCGCACCGCCCGCATGACCTTGCTGCGGGTGGCGGGTGCGCTGGGGTACGTGCCGGACAGGATCCGTGACACCGTGGCGACGGACACGCCCGCGTGCGCGGCCACGTCCCGGATCGTCGTCGGCCGCCGCCCTTCCTCGTGGGACGCCGCACGCCGGACCATCCAACCTCCACCTGAAGCGAAAACCGTTGGTAAACCGCTTACGCGTGATGCTTCCTCCTGTCTCGCTCGCTGTCAAATCGCCGCCCGCCCGCGCCTGCCCCTCCGTCGCGGAAGAAGAAATCAAACGGCTGTCGCCGCCGACACGCTGGGAGATTCTCCGCTGCGGTGTGGCGGACCCCTTGACAGCTCCCGACGTCCATGTTGCCATCTGCGAATGTAAACGGTTAAACACGTGACCGTTTCATCGGTATGAACGCCAACCCCAGTGGAGCCCCCCTCATGGCGATGATGTCCCGACGCAAACTGCTCCTCAGCGCCGCGGCGGCGGCCGCAGCCGGTCAGATCGGTCTGCCTCCGGGATCGGCGCGCGCCGCGGCCGCCCGGCCGGTGGCGGCGCGCGACGTGCTCGACGACGGCGTTCGACTCCACTGGCTGGAGGGCGGCGCTCCCGGCCGGCTGGCCGCGGGGTCCACGTGGGGCGTGCCGTGGCCGAAGGGTGCCGTTCCCAAGGGCCAGGACTTCGCGTTGCGCACCGCCGCCGGGCAGCAGGTGCCCGTCCAGACGTGGGCCACCGCCTACTGGCCCGACGGGTCGCTGAAGTGGACCGCGCACGCCATCGGCGCCGACGTCGCCCCGGCCGAGCACTACCTCCTCACCGCGGGCCGGCCCGCCGCACCGGCGGCGGCCGTGACGGTCAAGGACGGCCGGGACCAGGTCGAGGTGAGCACCGGTGTCATCCGGTGTCTGATCCCGAAGAAGGGCGACCGGCTGGTGCGCTCCATCACGCGGGGCGATCTGGAGATCGCCCGCGACGGCAGGCTGATCTGCCTGCGGCAGGACGAGCCAGGAGACGACGAGGGCGGCACGGTCAAGCGGGAGAGGTTCGAGGGCCGCACCGAGAAGGTGACGGTCGAGCAGTCGGGCCCGGTCCGCGCAGTGATCAGAATCGAGGGGGAACACCGGCGCGGCGGGAGATCCTGGCTGCCGTTCACCGTACGCCTGTACTTCTACACCGGCAGCGACGGCATCCGCGCGGTGCACAGCTTCGTGTTCGACGGCGACGAGAAGAAGGACTTCATCAGCGGCCTCGGCATCCGTTTCGAGGTGCCGATGCGCGGTGAGCTCCACGACCGGCACGTGCGCTTCGCCGGGCAGGGCGACGGCGTGCTGTCCGAGGCGGTGCGCGGCATCACCGGCCTGCGCCGCGACCCGGGCGCGGCGGTCCGCCAGGCACAGGTCACCGGGCAGGCCACCCCGCCGGTGGCGACCTGGGACACCCGGGTCTCCTCCCGGCTGCACCTCATCCCGGCCTTCGGCGACTACTCGCTGCGCCAGATCAGCGCCGACGGCTTCCAGATCCGCAAGCGCACCAAGGCCGGCCACGGCTGGATCCCCGTCGACTCCGGCGGCCGGGCCGGCGGGCTCGGCTACGTCGGCGGCCCCGGCGGAGGATTCGCCTTCGGCATGCGCAACTTCTGGCAGCTGCACCCCACCCAGCTCGACGTACGGCGCGCCGCCGGCGACAGGGCCGAGGTCACCGTGTGGCTGTGGTCGCCCGAGGCCGGGCCGATGGACCTGCGTTTCTACCACGACGGGCTCGGCCAGGACACCTACCCCGAGCAGCTCGAAGGGTTGGAGATCACCTACGAGGACTACGAGCCGGGCTTCGGCACCCCGTACGGAATCGCGCGCACCACGGAGCTGATGTTCTGGGCGCTGGAGTCCACCCCGGCCGCGGAGCGGGTGGCGGAGCTGACCCAGGCCGTGCGGACGCCGCCGCTGATCGTCGCGCCACCGGCGCACCTGCACGCGGCCGGGGTGTTCGGCGACTGGTCGCCGGTCGACCGCTCGACCCCGGCCAGGAAGCGGATCGAGGACCGGTTGGACTTCCTGTTCGACTACCACCGCGAACAGGTCGACCAGCGCTCCTGGTACGGCTTCTGGGACTACGGCGACATCATGCACAGCTACGACGCCGACCGGCACGTGTGGCGCTATGACGTCGGCGGCTACGCCTGGGACAACTCCGAGCTGTCGACCGACCTGTGGCTCTGGTACCACTACCTGCGCACCGGCAAGGCCGAGGCGTTCAGGTTCGCCGAGGCGATGACCCGGCACACCGGAGAGGTCGATGTCTACCATCTGGGCAAATGGCGGGATCTGGGGACGCGGCACGGCGTCCAGCACTGGGCCGACAGTGCCAAGCAAGCCCGCATCAGCAACGCCGGTTACCGGCGTTTCCTCTACTTCCTCACCGCCGACGAGCGTATCGGCGACCTGCTGCGCGACCTCGTGGACGTCGACAGGACGTTCCTCGTCCTGGACCCCATCCGCAAGATCCGCACAGGGCCGTACGAGCCGGACCCGCACGCGCTCGGTGTCAGCACCGGGACCGACTGGAGCGGCCTCGCGCTCGCCTGGCTGACCGAATGGGAGCGCGGCGGCGCGCCGATCGCCCGCGAGAAACTGCTGAACGGCATGCGCACCATCGCCGCGATGCCCAACGGGTTCATCCGCGGCAGCGGCCTGTACGACCTCGACGACGGCACCTTCAAGCCCACTGCCACCGCGGTCAGCGTCGGCTCGCTCGGCGCGGTGTTCGGCCTGGTCGAGCTGTGCAGCGAACTCATCTCCCTCACCGGCGACGAGGCGTTCACCGGGGCGTGGCTGCAGTACTGCCGCCTGTACAACGGCACCGCCGCCGAGCAGCAGGCCGAGGCCGGCCAGTCGTTCGGCAACCAGAACCTGCGTCAGGCCCACTCCCGCCTCACCGCCTACGCCGCCGTCAAGCTCGGCGACGCGGGCCTCGCCACCCGGGCGTGGCAGGAATTCGACACCGGCCACGCCGGGTACCCGCGGACCCTGGAGTTCACGTCGGCGCGGCTGGAGGGCTCGAAGGTGCTCAAACCGGTCGACGAGGCCGCCTTCGCCTCGGTCAACGCCTCCGCGCAGTACGGTCTGGCCGCCATCCAGTGCCTCGCCCTGATCGGAGATCGGCTTCCCGCGTAATCCCACCCCCCACAGTGAAGGAGATCTTCATGCGTGTCATGCGTCGATGGCGAGCCGCTCGCCGGCCGGCCGTCATCGCCTCGGCGATCGTGATGGCCACGACGGCGCTGGTCGCCGGTCCCACCTCCGCGACCACCGCCTCGACCGGCGCCTCGGCGCTCGCTCCCGTCCGTCCGATGGAGAATCTGGGTCGTGGCGTGGTGGCCGTGCGCTCCAGCAGCAGAGACGTCCTAGTCAGCTGGCGGTTGCTGGGACTGGACCCGGACGGCATCGGTTTCAACGTCTACCGTTCCACCGCCGGCGGCTCGTACGTCAAGCTCAACTCCGGCGTGTTGACCGGCGGCACCAACTACGTCGACTCCACGGCCGACCTGACGCGGTCCAACAGCTACCAGGTGCGGCCGGTGACCGGCGGTACGGAGCAGGCGCCCAGCGCGGCGTTCACATTGACCGCCAACCACGCCACCGAGCCGGTGGTCCGCGTGCCGCTGCGCGCCGGCGGTGCGGTGAAGTTCGTCTGGGCCGGTGATCTCGACGGCGACGGCGAGTACGACTACGTGCTCGACCGACAGACCTCCCCCCAGAAGATCGAGGCCTACCGCAGCGACGGGCGCTTCCTGTGGCAGGTCGACATGGGGCCCAACAGCACCAACCAGAACAACATCGAGGGCGGGTCGTCCACGATCGACGTCGGCCACAACGACGGGGTCACCGTCCAGGATCTCGACAGTGACGGCCGGGCCGAGGTCGCCGTGCGCATCGCCAACGGCGTGACCTTCGGCAACGGGACGAGGTTCACCAACAGCGACGACAACCGCCAGTTCATCGCCATTCTCGACGGCCAGACCGGAGCGGCCCGGGCCACGGCCCCGGTGCCGACCGACTATCTGTCCGACGGCCCGATGTACGCGCGCTTCGGGGTGGGCTACCTCGACGGCACCACGCCGAGCCTGGTGGCCTTCATGAAGAACCGGATCGGCAGCGGGGCCTTCAACCTCATGATGGCCGCCTGGAGGTTCGACGGCAGCACCCTGACCCAGCAGTGGAAATGGCTGCGTGGCAACCAGAACGCCCCTGACGGGCACAACACCCGCATCATCGACGTCGACGGTGACGGCAGGGACGAGGTCGCCGAGATCGGGTTCGTGCTCAACGGCGACGGCACCCTGCGCTACTCGCTGGGGCCCGCGGGCGTCGTGCACGGCGACCGCTTCCACATCGCGAAGATGGACCCCTCCCGTCCGGGCCTGCAGGGTTACGGCGTGCAGCAGGTCAACCCCAGCGGCCTGCGCGAGTACTACTACGACGCCCGAAACGGCAGCATCATCTGGCGGCACGTGGAGTCCGGCACCGCCGACGTCGGGCGCGGCATGGCCGGTGACATCGACCCCCGCCATCCCGGCATGGAGGTCTGGTCCTTCTCCGGCCTGTACAACGCGCCCGCCAACCGGCTCGCCGAACCGAACACCTCGCTGCGGCCCTGGCCGCAGATGGGCCTGTGGTGGGACGGCGACCTCACCATGGAACTGCTCAACGACGGCAAGTTCGAAAAGTGGGACCCGAACAACCCCACCGCCACCAACCGGGTCCCCCGGCTGCTGAACATCTCACAGTACGGTGCGGTCAGCGCGGCCCAGGGCGTGAACCCCACCCTGGTCGGCGACCTTCTCGGCGACTGGCGGGAAGAGGTCGTCTACACCAACGCGAGCCACAACGAGCTCATCATCTTCACTACCAACCGGCCCACCGGCACCCGGCTGTACACGCTGGCGCACAACCCCGCCTACCGCAACGCGATGACCCTCAAGGGCTACATGCAGTCCCACCACCTCGACTACTTCCTCGGCAACGGCATGACCACGCCGCCCAGGCCGAGCATCAGCTACGCGGGCGGCTAGACACCAAAGTTAAAACGCTTACTGTGATAGCCGGAATACCTCTGATAAAACGCATGTAAAAACAGTAGTATCCGTTTTATGTCAATACGCGGCCTCTCATCGTCCGACGAAGAACTGTCCGGCCACACCGGCTGGACCCGGGCGCACTGGGAGGCCGCTGCCGATCGCCTGCTGGCCTCCGTGGTGCCGTACGCGACGGAGGGCTTCGCCCAGTTCCGCCTGCCCGGCAGGGCGAGCCGGTCGGGGCCGGTGAGCGACGGGCTGGAGGGCTTCGCCCGCACGTTCCTGCTCGCCGCCTTCAGGATCGCCGGAGCGGGCGGCGCGGTGCCGCCCGCGCTGCTGGAGCGCTACGCCGGTGGCCTGACGGCCGGGACCGACCCGGCCCACCCGTACGCCTGGCCCGCACTGACCGACATGTCCCAGCAGCTCGTCGAGGCGGCCTCGGTGGCGCTGGCGCTGCACGAGACCCGGCCGTGGCTGTTCGACCGGCTGTCGCCGGCCGAGCAGGAGCGGGTGGTGGCCTGGCTGGCCGGATTCGCCGGGCGGCGTACACCGGACAACAACTGGGTGCTGTTCCAGGTGGTCGTCGAGCAGTTCCTGGCCGAAGTGGGCGGGCCGCACGAACCGGCGGAGATCACCGGCGGGCTGGAACGGATCGAGGAGTGGTACGCCGGCGACGGCTGGTACTCCGACGGCAGGGGCAAGAACTTCGACTACTACTGCGGCTGGGCGATGCACCTGTACCCGTCGCTGTGGGCGAGGATGGCCGGCGACACCGCCCGCCAGGAACTCTACGCGGCGCGGCTTCACCGCTTCCTGGGCCAGTACCAGCACTTCTTCGCCGCCGACGGCGGGCCGGTGAACCAGGGGCGCTCGCTGACCTACCGGTTCGCGACGGTCGCGCCGCTGTGGCTGGGAGCGCTGACCGGCGCCTCGCCCCTTCCGCCCGGCCGCACCCGGCGCATCGCCAGCGGCGTCCTGAGCCACTTCGCCGAGCGCGGCGCGCCCGACGAGCGCGGCCTGCTCACCCTGGGCTGGTACGACCCGTTCCCGCCCATCGCGCAGGACTACTCGGGGCCGGCGTCACCCTACTGGGCCAGTAAGGCCTTCCTCGGCCTGCTGCTGCCGCCCGAGCACCCGGTCTGGACGGACGCCGAGGAGGCCGCGCCCGTCGACCTGGCCGACCAGACGGTGGCCATGCCCGCGCCCGGCTGGCTGCTGCACGCCACCCGGGCGGACGGCGTCGTGCGGCTCGTCAACCACGGCAGCGACCGTGACCGCGTCCAGGACCCGGACGGGCCGCCCGACCCGCACTACCTGAAGTTCGCCTACACCAGTCACACCGGCCCCGAGCTGGGGGAGAAGGCGCAGGGGGTGGACAACCACCTGGCCGTCATCGCGCCCGACGGGACGCCTTCCCTCAGGCGGCGCATCCAGCCCCTGGCCGTCTCCGACCGGTTCGCCGCCTCCGCCTACCAGGACGGCCCGGTCCACGTGGTGACGGCCTCGGTCGTCGACGGCCCGGCGGAGATCAGGATTCACCGGGTCACGGCCCCCGCCGGATACCGGGTCCGAGACGGCGGCCACGCCCTGGCCGCGGTGGTTCCCCCGGAGCCGAGCGTGGGGGAAGGGGTGGCACTGGCCCGGCGCCCGGACGGGTTGAGCAGCGCCGTGTACGCCCTGCACGGCTACACGGGAACAGGCATGGTGACGGGGCAGGGTACCAACGCCTTCGGCGAGTACTCGATCACGCCGTACGCCGTCGCCGACGCCCACCCCGGCGGCACCGCGGTCTACGTCAGCCTCGTGCACCTGGCGGTGACGCGACAGCGGCCGCCCGCACCGGACGTGCGGGTGCGGGGCGACCTGGTCGTCCTGACGTTGCCCGGCGCAGAGACGGTGACCGTGCGTCTGGACGGCGTTCCCACCTGCGAACGGCCGGGGCCCCGCGCCTGAGGTGGTGTCCGGGACCTTCGCGGCCACGCGGGTGCGGACGGCGACGTGCCGGGGAACCGGCAGGGGAGAGGATTGCCCCGAACGCCCCGGGAGGGGTCGGCCAGCCGATTCGCGGTGCGCTCCCGGTCTACTGGTTGGCCGCGTGCTCCTTGGCCAGCTCCGCGGCGACCTGGTCGCCGCCCGCCTGCCGCCACTGGGTGACGACGTCCTTCCACGCCGACAGCGGCTTGCGCCCGAACGTGACAGCGGTGATCCCGTCCCCGAGGATCTGGCCGAGCTGGGCGCCCTTGCTCGCCTCGACGGCCGAGCGCAGGCCGACGGCGGGGTTGCGGACGCTGTCGGGCAGGGTCGCCTTCTGCCACTCGTACACGGACTTGGCCACGTCGGAATAGCCCGGCAGGTAGAGGACGGAGGGGGGTGCGCCGAGGAACTTGACGGGCAGGAGGGTGTTGTTCTCCTGGGTGTACAGCTCGGTGGTCTTGATGCCGTCGGCGTCCTTGGTGAAGTGCCTGCCCTCGACGCCGTAGTTGGCCAGCTCGTACTCGCTGGTTCCGAACGGCGCGCTGAGGTAGTCGCAGATGCGCAGCAGCAGCTTGATCCGCTCGGGGGAGGCCTTCTTGAAGGCGACGTAGCCGAACATGCCGGGGCTCTGCCAGGGTGTGGGGCTCTCCCCGTACGGCCGCCCGAGGTCGAGGTCGAACCGGTCGTTGATCTTCGTTATGAAGCCCAGGTTCACCGATCCGAAGCCGTCGTTGATCGAGGCGACCGTGCCGTTGTGGAAGTAGCTCTGCATGTCGGTGGAGCTGACGGTGAGGCTGTCGGGGTAGTGCGTCTTGGCCTCGGCCAGCTTGCGCATGATCTCCAAGGCCTGCTCGAACTGCGGTGTGGTGACGGTGTGCGAGAACGTGCCGCCCGACGCCGACCAGGTGTTGGGCGCGCCCAGCGAGCCGGCGTGGTAGGTGATCCCGCCCAGGCCGCCGAACAGCGTCTTGAACCAGCCCACGCCCCACTTGCGGTCGCCGGTCAGCTCCTTCATGGCGTCCAGGTACTGCTCGGTCGTCCAGTCCTTGGGAACGCCGGCCGCGTCCATGGCCGAGCGGTTGACGAACAGGCTGTTGGCCGGCTTCGGCCGCTCCAGCGGGACCCCGTAGATTCTGCCGCCGATCCTGCCCATGCCCTGCCAGGCGTAGGTCGGGAGGTTGGCGAGGTTCGGGAACTGCTTGACCGCGTCCCCGCCGACGAACTCCGACAGGTCGGCGCAGCGGGCCTGGATGAACTCGGCCGCGTGCGGAAGCGCCAGGTTGTTGAACATGATGATGTCCGGCAGGTCGTCGCCGGCGGCCATCAGCGTGGCCATCTTCTGCGCGTACTCCGGGTCGGGCACGACGGTGACGTTCAGATTGACGTTGAGCGCCTTGTTGAGCGCCTGCCAGTACTCGTTCCGGCCGACCGGCTTCGGCGGGGCGCCGAACGACACGACCATGGCCCTGACCTCGGAGCCGTCGCCGACGGTGTCGTTCACCGACCGTACGAGCTTTTCCGGGTACTTCAAGTAGAGCGGCTGCACGCCGGAGGCGTCGCCGGGAAGGTCCGGCGCGGGTCCGGTGAACGGCACGTAGGCCGGCCAGGGGGCCAGGCTCTTGCCCGCGTTGGAGACGCCTCCGCCTCCTGACGGGCTCTGGCCAGCGCACGCGGACAGCAGGGGCGTGGCGGCCAGTCCGAGCGCGCCGGTGCCGGCCAGGCGCAGCAGGGAACGGCGGTCGATGCGGTGATCCATGGCAAGGGTTCCTCTCTCGGCATCGCGCCGAAAGGAGTGTTTCTCATGGGGGTTCGAGCCTTCGGGGCACCGGCCAGAATGCCGGTCAGGCTTTCAGCGCGCCGGTCAGGACGCCCTTGGCGAAGTAGCGCTGCAGGAACGGGTACACGCACACGATGGGCAGCGTCGCGAGCATGACGACGGCCATCTGGACCGACTGCGGTGAGGTGGCCGCCAGCTCGCCCGCGCTCTCGGACAGGGAGGCTCCTCCGGTGACGTACTGCCGCAGGACGGTGCCGATCGGCCACTTGGTCTGGTCGTTGAAGTAGATGATGGCCTCGAAGAAGCGGTTCCAGTACGCGACCGCGTAGAACAGGCCGATCACCGCGATGACCGCCTTGGACAGCGGAAGGACGACCTTGCGCAGGATCGCCAGCTCACCGGCGCCGTCCATCCGCGCGGCGTCGAGCAGTTCCTGCGGGATGGCCTGGAAGAAGCCGCGCATCACGACCAGGTTGAACACGTTGATCAGGAAGGGCAGGACCAGCGCGGCGTACTGGTCGAACAGCCCGGCGCCCTGCACCACCAGGAACAGCGGCACCATTCCCGGCGGGAACAGGAACGTGAACAGCACCAGCAGCAGCATCGGCTTGCCGCCGTAGACCCGCGGCCTGCTCAGCGTGTAGGCAAGGCCGATGGTGCACGCCAGGCTCAGCGCCGTGCCCACCAGGGTGACGCCCGTGCTGACCAGCAGCGCGCGGGTGATGATCCCGCCTTCCAGGATGTCGGCGTAGGCGTCCAGGGAGAACTCAGTCGGCCAGATCACCCAGCCGCCGTTCTCGATGACGTTCTGCGGACTGGCCAGGCTGGTGGCCAGGACCGTCCACAGCGGAAAGACCACCAACGAGACCACCACGGTCAGCGCCACGGCCTTGGCGGCGCGCACGGCCGGGCCGGGGCGGCCCTTCCAGGCGGGTGCGGCTGTCACGCTCATGCCTTGTAAACCCCCTGCTCGCCCAGCCGGTGTGCCACCTTGTTAGCGGTGTAGATGAGCACCACGCCGATCAGGCCCTTGAACAGCCCGACCGCGGCGGCGTAACCGAAGTCGCCGCCCGCGAAGCCGGTGAAGTAGACGAACGTCTCCAGCACCTCGCCGGTCTCCGGTCCCACCGACTGGCGCTGCAGGAAGAACTGCTCGAACCCGATCGACAGGAACTCGCCCAGCCGCAGCACCAGCAGCAGCACGATGACGGGCCTGATCGCGGGCAGCGTGACGTGCCACAGCCGCCGTCCCCAGCCGGCGCCGTCCAGCGCCGCCGCCTCGTACTGCTGCTCGTCGACCTGAGACAGCGCCGCCAGGAAGATGATCGTGGCCCAGCCGCACTCCTTCCAGATGAGCTGCGCGATCACCAGCGGCCCGTAGGCGTCGGGGTTGCCGATGATCGAGATGCCCGCGCCCAGGTTCGACAGCCAGCCGTTGACCACGCCCGCGCCGCCCAGCATCTGCTGGAAGAGCGCGATGACGATCACCCACGACAGGAAGTGCGGCAGGTAGATCACGCTCTGCACGAACCGCCGGACGGTGTCGCCCACCAGGCTGTTCAGCAGCAGCGCCAGGGCCAGCGGGGCGGGGAAGAAGAACACCAGCTGCAGCGCGGCGATGATCAGCGTGTTCTCCACCGCGTTCCAGAACGCCGGATCGCCGAACATGCGCTCGAAGTGCGCCAGGCCCACCCACTCGCTGCCCGAGGCACCGAGGAACGGGATGTAGTTCTTGAAGGCCAGGACGTTGCCGAACAGTGCGCCGTAGTGGAAGAACAGGAAGTACACCAGGCCCGGTACCGCGATGACCAGCAGCACGCGGTCGGCCCGGACGCGCCGCAGGCGACCGGCGGGGGAGCCGTCGGCGGGGGACGAGGCCGGTGCCTTCTCAATGGGTGGGCTGGTGCCACCAGCGTCGCCGCGGACCCGCGTCATGCTCACGTCCAACGCCCTTCGTGCGGTACCGAGTCGAAACAGAATGTTCATCAACATAAAACGTTTACATAATCGCGTCAATAGCTCGGCGACTCCCCGGAGCATGGCAAATCTCCACGTTTCTGCAGTGGTTATCCTCGTAGCGAACCGTTGTGGGCAGTGCATCCGGAGCGTAAGGTTGCTCTGTTTGTGGAACCGTTTACATTCGTTCTCCCCGCCGATCTACCGATAGGAGTCCACTCCGTGCCACGGCGACCCGTCGCGGCTTTCGCCATCGCCCCCTGGGCGTTCGGCGGAGTCTTCCCGGCCGACCTCGTCACTCGACTGCGACACCTGGTCGACATCGATCCGGCGATGACGTTCACCTCGTTCGAAGGGCCGTCCGCCGCCGCGGTCCTGGCGCGCGCGGACATCCTGCTCACCGGATGGGGGTGCCCGCGCATCGACGCCACCGTGCTGGAGGCCGCGCCGCGGCTGCGTGCCCTCGTGCACGCCGCCGGCACCGTCAAGACCTCCGTCGACCCCGTCGTGTTCGAGCGCGGGCTCCTCGTGTCCACCGCCGCGGAGGCCAATGCCGTCCCCGTCGCCGACTACACCATGGCCATGCTCGTCCTGGGCGCCAAGCAGGTGTTCGGCCGCGCCAGGCGCTACGCCACCGCCGTCGAGGGCGGGCCCGTGGACTGGCTCTCCGGCGACGGCACCGGCCTGCACGGCTGCACCGTGGGCGTGATCGGAGCCTCCCGGGTGGGCCGTCTCGTGCTGCGGCGGCTGCGGCGGCTGCGGGAGTTCGACGTCGAGGTCCTGCTCTACGACCCGTACCTGACCGCCACCGAAGCCTCCCGCCTCGGTGCCGAGGCGGTCGACGTGGACGACCTCTGCCGCCGCAGCAACCTCGTCACCGTGCACGCCCCCGCTCTCCCGGAAACCCGCCACATGCTCGACGGCCGCAGGCTGGACCTCCTGCCCGACGGAGCGACCGTCATCAACACCGCTCGCGGAGCCCTGATCGACACCGAGGCACTGACCCGGCTCTGCGCCACCGGCCGGATCTCCGCCGTCCTCGATGTCACCGACCCCGAGCCGCTGCCGCCCGGGCACCCCCTCTTCGGCCTGCCCAACGTCCTGATCACCCCGCACCTGGCGGGGGCGCAGGGCCGTGAGATGCGGCGTCTCGGCGAGTTCGCCGTGGCCGAGGTGAGCCGGTTCCTCAATGGCACACCGCTGCTGGGACGGGTGCAGCCGGAGCAGCTTCCATACATCGCGTGACGATCCCGCCGAGTGCCTGTACGGTGCTGAGCTCATGGCCGAGGGCGAGCCGACCCGGAGCGGCGGCGAAAGCGCCGAGTGGGCGGAAGGTGACGCCGTACCGGGCGGCCGCGTCGTTCGCCAAGGAACCGCAGGCCGAGATCGACGGTGCCTGACCCCCTAGTGAAGGAACTCATGTCCGAACGCAACCACCGGGCCGCGATCGTCGGTACCGGTGCGATCGCCGACGCCCATGCCCGTGCCGTCACCGGTGCGGACGGCCGGGCCTCGCTCGTAGCCGTGGCCGACGTGGACCTCGGCCGGGCCAGGGATTTCGCCGGCGCCTGGAACGTCCCGGCGGCCCACGGCGGTCTGACCGAACTGCTGCGCGAGCACGAGGTGGACCTGGTGCACCTGTGCACCCCGCCGGCACTGCACGCGCCGCTGGCACTGGAGTGCCTGGAGGCGGGCGTGACGGCTCTGGTGGAGAAGCCGGCCACGCTCTCGCTGGCCGAGTTCGACGCCCTGGCCGAGGCCGAGCGCCGCTCGACGGCACACGTGGCGACCGTCCTGCAGCACCGCTTCGGCGCGGGCGCGCTGCGGCTGCGCCGCCTGGCCGAGGACGGCGCGCTGGGACGGGCGCTGCTGGCGACCTGCGAGACCCGGTGGTACCGCGACGAGGCCTACTACGCGGTGCCCTGGCGCGGGGCCTGGGAGTCGGAGGGCGGCGGGCCGACCATGGGGCACGGCATCCACCAGTTCGACCTGCTGCTGTCGGTGCTCGGCCCGTGGGCCGAGGTCACCGCCGTCGCCGCCCGCCGGGCCCGCTCCGTCGACACCGAGGACGTGTCGATGGCGATCGTCACGTTCGAGGACGGCGCGCTCGCCACCGTGGTCAACTCGGTGCTCTCGCCGCGCCAGACCAGCGCGCTGCGGTTCGACTACGAGCGCGCCACCGTCGAGGTGGAACACCTCTACGGCTACACCGACGACGACTGGACCCTCACCCCCGCCCCCGGCCACGAGGACGTGACCCCCCTGTGGGACGGCGGAGGCGGCGGTGCGCGAAGCGGTCACCGGGACTGGTTCGCCGCCGTGCTCGACGCCCTGGACCAGGGCCAGGCACCCCCGGTGACCAGCCAGGACGCCAGGCGGACCATGGAGTTCATCGCCGCCCTGTACGCCTCCGCCTTCACCGGCGAGCGCGTACGCGCCGGACAGGTCACCCCCGACAGCCCGTTCGCGCTGCGCATGGACGGGACCGGCGCTCCCTGGAAGGGGAGGACCACGTGACCCTCCAGGCCTGCCGCGCGCTCGACCGGTCGGTCACCGTCGGCGCCGGTGACGTCGAGCCGTTCACCTGCGTCCACCGGCCCCGCACCCCCGTGCCGGAGTCGCCCAAGCCCTGCGTCCATCCGATCCGCACCCTCGGCGGCGTGACGACGTAGCTGTTCCGGCCGCCCGACCACGTCTGGCACAAGGGCACCGCCTGGCCGCTTCCGCATGGGGGCGAGCACAACTTCCGGGACGGTCCGAAGCAGGCCCGTCAGGTGTTCGCGCGCGCTGACCGCGTGCCGGGGAACCGTGGCCCGTGGCGGGCCGGCGACGGGTTCGGCGGCGCGGGCTTCGACGGGAAGGGGAATGTGCAGTAATACGCGCTCGCTGTGCGTATTGCTGCCTCCTGGTCGCGGGCGTCGTAGAACAAACTTCTGTGGACATGAGGGTGCTGTCCTGACGGCAGGCCCTCCTCTTCTTGTCCAAGGAGTTCCACGTGTTACGAAGACGGGCCGGGGGTCCGGTCGCGGTGGTCGCCGCGGTGGCCGTACTGGCGGGCGGGCTGGTGACGAGCGCGCCCGCGCGCGCGGACGCGCGGCGGCCGGGAAACGCGGCCGCCCTGATGGCGGGGGCGAACAAGGCGCCGGAGGCGACGGCGCAGGCGGGGGGATCCGGGCAGACCGCCCCGGACGGTGACTTCACGTACTCGTACCCGATCGAGGTCCCGCCGGGACGGCGGGGGCAGAGCCCGGCGGTGGCGTTGCGGTACGCGTCGTCGGCGCCGGTGCACGGCGGGGTGGCCGCGGGGTGGAGCCTGCCGGTGCGGGCGGTCACGGTGGACCCGGAGGCCGGGACGTTCCGCCCGGAGCGGCCGGACGGCGGCGGCACGGCCGATCCGCGCAACTTCGCCGGACCGGACGGCAGCCCGATGGTGCCGGACCAGAGCCTGCCGGTCTCGCCCGGCGGGGTGGGGTACAGGGCGCTCAACGACACCGGCTACACCCGGTTCGAATATCTCGGCGAGGTCGCCTCCGAGCCGTACTGGTGGAAGGCGTTCCGCGGCGACGGCACGGTGCAGCGGTTCGGGGTGAAGAGCCAGCACCCGTACGGGTACGCGCCGCTGGTCAGCGAGACCGACCACACCGGCCATCAGCTCAGGTACAACTACACCGTGGTGGGGCGCACCACGGCCGCGCCCGCGGCCGGGCACCCGCGGGAGTTCCTGCTGTCGAGCATCGACTACTGGTCGCCCGGCTCGTCCCAGGCCGGCGGCGACCAGCCGTACGCCCGGGTGGTGTTCGACCACCTGGACCCGGTCTTCTGCGGCAATCCGGACACCTCGGACCTGCTGCCGGTCGGCAGCAGGCTCGACTACCGGTACGGGACGGGACTGCTGTCCGGCACCCGCAAGCTGGACCGGATCATCACGCAGCGCAAGAACCTGAACGGCACCGGGTTCTTCCACGTGCGCCAGTACCAGCTCGGCTACTCGGGCACCGACGACTGCGCGGCGGGGACGGCCGCGCCGTTCCGCGAGCTGGCGAGCGTCCAGCAGACCGCGTACTCGCCGAACATCGGCTCGGGGACGGGCGGCACGACGGTGCTGCCCGCCACCCGGTTCACGTACGGCAAGGCGGCCGCGTACACCAGGGAGGAGCACTACCAGCCCGCGGTGACGGTGGCGAACCTGAGGATGCCGGAGTCGGTCGACACCAACACGGTCGACCAGTTCGGCGACACGGCCGGGCTGTTCGCGCCCACGTCGGGCTTCCGGTCCTGCGACGCGAGGTTCTGCGCGGTGCCGGGCGACGGCACGGCGAACCTGCCGAGTTCCTACCACCTGTCCTGGCAGGCGTCGGCGGCGCAGGCGTCCGGGGAGAGCGTCACCCGGATGTGGCTGGACATCAACGGTGACGGCCGGGTGGACCTGCTGAGGCGTTCGGGCGAGTCCGGCGACATGAACCTGTCGCGGGCAAGCACGGACGGCCCGTTCACCGGCGGCTGCCACGTCGAGGTGTACGTGAACCGGGGCGACGCGGGCTTCGCCAGGAACGACGCCCTCTTCGCGTCGTTCAGCCTGGCCAAGGCCATGGCGGACGTGCCGGTGAGCGCGGGCGCGGGCGACAGCGGGGTGGGCGAGCTGCTGTGCTCGCTGAACCGCTCGTTCAGCTCCACCTCGGCGGGCTGGCAGGGCGACGCGTCCAAACCGTGTCACACGGTGGCGAACTGGGGGGCGCGCGCCGGCTGGGGCTCCATGCAGCAGGTGCGGCACGGCTTCTACGACGTGGACGGCGACCGCCGCCCCGATCTGGTCTCCCAGCCGATCGCCTCGGTGCACTGCCCGTACGCGAGCACGCACGGCGTGCCCGCGCCGCTCTGGGACGACCCGGAGCGGGACGGCGTGCCCGCGGACCCGCACTGGCGGACCGAGTTCAAATTCCGCATCCCGAACTCGTCGATCGACCCCGTCCAGGTGACGGCGCGCCAGGCGTACTGGTACGTGTACCGCAACACCGGCACCGGCTTCGAGGCGACCCCGGCGAAGGTCCCGGCGGGCCGGACCACCGACACCCGGCTGAACGAGCGGATCGTCACGGTGCCCGAACCGGGGTTCGTGGGCGCCTTCCACGCGCCGTACGCCTCCCTCGAAGGCCCGAAGCAGGTCCTCGGCACGCTGACCGACATCACCGGCGACGGCTACGGCGACTTCGCGGTGGACAGCGGCTACGTGCTGCCCGGCACGAAGGGCGGTGGTTTCGGCGACCCGATCAAGTTGCCGGACGGGGCGCAGAACGCCGACTTCGCGCCGGGCAGGGACCGGGCCGAGGGCTCCGGCTGCCCCGGCTGCCTGGAGACCTACACCGGCTACATGCGGGGCGGCGTCGAGCCGGACGTCAACGCCGACGGGCTGCCCGACCGGATCGAGGTGCGAGACGGCGGCACCCGGGTGACCTACAACACCGGGTTCGGCTTCGGCACCGCGGCCGGCGGCGGCCAGGCGATGTTCAGCGAGGGCGCGGCCGACACCAGGCGGCTGGAGTCGTTCCGGCTGGTGGAGGACTCCCACGACTGGCAGGGTTACCCGACCGCGAGCACCCGGTACGTGAGGACCCGGCTGGTGGACCTGGACTACGACGGCGTGCCGGACGCGCTGTTCCACAACGCCGGCACCGCGGCCAAGCTGTACCTGGGCGGCGGCGCCGCCTGGGTGAGGGCCACCGGCGTGGACGCCGCCCTCGCCGACCGGCTCGGCGGCCGGGTCACCGGCGGGGCCATGCGGAACCAGTTCGTGGACCGCGCCGACTACCTGCACACCTACGCGCACAAGGCGGCCGACGTGAACGCCGACGGCCTGCTGGACCTGGTCGAGGACGGCGACGGCGACGGCTCGGTGACGGTACGGTACGCCAAGGCGATCCTGGACACCGGCGAGAACCACAACGCCCCGGCGCGGCTGCTGCGCACGGTGAGCAACGGCTACGGTGCCACGTCCCTGGTGTCGTACGGCTACGACCCGGTCGCCGGCAAGTGGACGGCCACGCGGGTCACCGTGCGTCCCGGGCAGGGCGAGCCGGAGATGACCACCCGGCACCACTTCCGGCTGCCCGCCTTCACGCCCGGCCCGTACGGGCAGTCCCGGTTCCGCGGGTTCGCCGAGGTGCGGACGCTGCGGGCCGGCGACCCGGGTGACGCCGGCGACGACCTGACCACGGTCCGGCTGTACGCCTTCGACCAGGACCACCGCGGGCTGCCCCGGCGCACCGCGACGGTCCGCGGCGACACGGCGTTCACCGCGGCCCCGGCGTTCGACCCGGCCGGCCAGACGGGCGTGATGCGGGTGGTGGACGAGACCTACCACGTGCGGGAACTCTGGCTGCGCGCGCCCGGCATGGTGGCGGGCTTCTCGCCGCGGGTGGTGCTGCCGAGGGCGACGACCACCCGTACCTGCACCGGGGCCCTCGGGCAAACCGCGGACGCGTGCGTCGCGTCGGCGCCGTCGCTGGTCGTCGAGACCGGCTGGGCGGGGAACAGCGTCGGCGGGACGTTCGTCGCGGACCTGCCGAGCAAGGTCGAGACCCGCTTCGTCGACGGGCAGGGCAGGCAGGAGATCCGGCGCGCCTCGCCGTCCCACAAGGTGGCCTGGACGAGCGCGGTGTACCGGGTGGCGCCGGACACCACCGTCGAGGAGCGCGTGCTCGACGGTGTGACCACCCCGCTCGGGGTGACCCGCACCTCCTACCACGACGGCGACTTCCACTACCCGAAGAACGTCACGGTGGACGACGCCATGGCGGGCGTGCCCGACCGGACCACCCGGTACCAGTACCACGGCGGCGACGGCGCCCACCGCGGCCTGCCGTACCGGACGTGGCAGCCGGCGCAGGTCGCCAGGTACGGCAACACCAACGACGCGGCCGGGTTCACCGAGTACGCCTACGACGCCCACGGCGTGCACGTGGTCCGTACGACCAACCCGGCCGGCCACGTGACGACGTCCGTCGTGGACCTCGGCACCGGGGTCGCGCTCGACGTGGCGGGCCCGGACTACGTCTGCCCGGACGGGCCGGACGCCGGCGGCGAGCCGGACCCGGCGACCGCGTGCGCGTTCGGCGACGCCGAGTTCCGGGAGCGCACCGTCGTCAGGATCGACGGGTTCGGCCGGCCGCTGCAGACCCTGCGGCACGCCGCCGGCGCGGGCGGGGCGACCGGCGTCGAGGTGGCCCGCGCCACCTACGACGACGCGCCCGCCGGTGGCGCGCCGGTGTCGCGCGTGACGCGGGAACTGGTCGGGGACGGCCTGTTCAGCAGCACGACGACGGAGCTCGACGGCCTGGGCCGCACCCTCCGCAGCGTCGTGCGGCAGCGGACCCAGCAGGACTTCACGACGAGCTACGACTACGACGCCGCGGGCCGGGCGTACCAGGTGTTCGTGCCGCGCGGCGACGGCGAGTCCGGCTCGGTGGGCGTGCGCACGACCTACGACGCGCTGGACCGGCCGGTCAGGGTCCAGGAGACCGGGTCGGGGTCGCAGGTCTTCGAACTGCACACCTACGACGGGCTCGCGCACACCGTGTCGCAGCAGACCGCCGACGGCTCGCCGCCGTCCCAGACGATCACCCGGCGGGACGCGGCCGGGCAGGTCTCCACGATCGACGAGCGGCGTGGCACCCGCGACTCCGACGGCGAGAACCTCCCGCTCTGGGCCACCACCTTCCACGCCTACGACGGCGCGGGCCGCACGGCCTCGGTGTCGGACTCCGACGGCGTGACCACCACGCTGGTGCACGACCACTCCGGCAACCGCCGGTCGATCACCAGCGCGGGCCGCACCTGGTCGTACGGCTACGACGCCAACGGCAACATGACGTCGATCACCGAGCCGCTGCCGGCCGGCGCGCAGGCCGCGGCCTACACCCACACCACCGAGTACGACGACCTGAACCGGGTCGTCAAGGAGATCCCGGCGGTGCGCGACCTGACCGCCGCGGAGCGGGAGGAGTTCAAGCTCGGCCCGAAGGAGTACGGCTACGACCGGGCGCACTCCTCGCTCCCCGCCGTCCAGGCCGCGAACCAGGTCGGCCGGTTGTCGTACACCGGCTCGCCGTCGGTCACCGTGGTCAACCGCTACACCCCGTACGGCCACCTGGCCGGCGCCCGGCAGATCGTGCCGGCGCTGTCCGGACTGGTCACGGCGGACGACCTGGCGGTCGACCACCAGCGGGACGCGGCCGGCAACGAGGAGCGCGGCACGTACTCCGCGGTGCTGGCGCACGGAACGGTCACCTACGAGGGGCCGTCGGTGCACACCGGCTACGACCACGACGGCGTGCCCTCCGAGGCGCGGTTCACCGTCGGCGGCAGGAGCATGACGATCCAGTCCTTCCGCAACCGGCTCGGCCTGGTCACCGTCAGGTCCACCAACCAGGACGCCACCGCCGGGTTCGCCCGCCCGGTCGTGTTCCACGGCCACGACAGATTCGGCCGCGCCACCTCGCTGCAGGTCATGGGCAAGGCCGGCGGCACCCAGCGGTACCGGCAGACGCTGGGCTACCACGACAACGGCGAGGTCGAGGAGATCGCCGAGCAGCTCGGCGGCACCGGCGAGCCGGTCCGCACCACCACCTACAGCTACGATCACCGCCACCAGCTCACCGGCGCCGCGCAGTCCGGCGGCACCGGCTACCGGGGCACCTTCCGGTACACCCCGGGCGGCCGGATGGCGGCGGCCGACGTCTCCGCGACCGGTGCGGCCCGGCCGGTGGCCCGTGACGTCACCCACGTCTACCAGGACCCGCGGGCGGGCGGCGACCCGCAGCGGCTGGTCGCGCTGCGCAGGGCCGACGGGACCGACCTGGCCGTTTACGCCTACGACGAGGCGGGCAACACGCTCACCCGCGCGCTGCCCGACGGCACCGTGGTCGGCCAGCGCTGGGACGGCTACCGGCTGCGCAGGGTGACCCGGCCGGACGGGGAGAAGGAGACCTTCTTCTACGACGGCAACACCCGGATCGCCGCGGTCCGGCACGACGCCGACGGCACCCTCGCCGAGGTCCGCCGCTGGTTCGGCGACCTGGAGGCCCGCTACCGGCCCGGCGCGGCCGCCGAGTACCGCCACCTCGTGCGGATCGGCGGCGACGCCGTGGCCCGCGTCGACGGCGACCACGCCACCGGCACCGTCGAGCACCACGTCGGCTCGGTGCAGGGCCACCAGGTCCTCACCCTCGGCGCGGCGCCCGACGCCACCGGCCAGGCCCCGGTGCTGCGGACCGCCTCCTACGGTGCCTTCGGCGAGCTGCTCACCGAGACGCTCGCCGCGGGCACCCCGGCGGGGAAGTACTCCCGGGAGTTCAACGGAAAGGACCGCGACGCCACCGCGGGGCTGCACTACTACGGATACCGCTACTACGACCCGCTGGCCCTGCAGTGGACCTCCACCGACCCGAAGTACCGCTTCACACCGGACACCGCGGACCCGCGGCGGGCGAACCTCTACACCTACACCCGCAACAACCCGGTCGGCCTGGTCGACCCGGACGGCCTGGAGGACCGGCCGGTGAACGGTTCCACCTTCGCCAGACAGACCCACTACAACGGCGGTGGCGTCGGCACCCTCATGCACGTCGAGGTCAACGCCACCAACGCCGAGATCTCCGCGGGCCGCCGGACCTGGGGCACCTCCGCGCAACTGGACGTCGGCCACCTGGAGACCTCCGTCGCCGACGGGAACTCCGCCGAGGCCATGCTGGTGACCGTGTACGGACCCGCCATCCCGGACGCGGAGAGCGGCGGCACCTGGCAGGTCAAGGCCGAGGTCGGCATCTTCGGCACCGGGGGGTTGCTGACCGGCGCCGACGTCACCACCTACACCAGCGCGGACGGCCTCACCTACGAGGCCCCCGGGATGGTGGCGGCCAACGCGATGGACCACGACGACGACGGCGCGAAGGACGCGGCGAGAGGCCTGATCGCCTACGGGGTGATGTTGCGGGCCAGGGCGGAGGACGCCAGGCGCAAGGCCTGGGACGGGCCCCTGGACCAGATGGGCGCGTACGGCATGTGCACCCCGGAGCACGCCGAGTGCGCCGGCCCGTCCCATCCGGAGACCGGGAAGCGGGTGACCACCACTCCGGACGAGCTCATGTCGCGCAAGGACTTCGGCCGCCTGATCGACGCCGCGAACCGGGACGGCGGCTCGGGGAAGGGGGAGGCCACCGACATCCTCTCCGGGTGGAAGGACCCGAAGTGATCCTTGACGACCGGTGAGGGCGGTGGGGGAGGGCCCTCGGCATTTCCGTGGCCCTCGCGCACGGTCCCCGGCACCGGGGGGTGCCGGGGACCGTGCGCGAGGGATCAGGGCAGGTAGATCTTCGGCTGGGGCGGGGTGGCCATGCCGTCGCCGATGAAGAAGCTCGGGTGGGGCGGCTGGTTGTAGGCGGTGTTCTGCCAGGCCAGGGCCACCCGGTACTGCGGGTCGTGCAGCAGCGTGTGGATCTTCGTGGTGGTCGCGGTCGGCGTGGAGTAGATCCGCAGGGCCCGGTTGTCGGTGGTGGGCCAGATGACCTCCTCGCGCCAGTCGCCGAGGATGTCGCCCGACAGGGACGGGGTGGCCTTGGTGCCGTTGTTGGAGTGCACCCCGGAGGCGGTCAGCAGCCGGGTCTCCCCGCCGGTGCCGTACTTGTCGATCCGGGTCTGGTCCAGCAGCTCGCGCACCGGGTCGCCGTCCCACCAGGCCAGGAAGTTGGCCGAGGAGGGGTTGCGGCCGACCGAGGCCCCGGAGGAGTTGTACAGGTTGCCCATGTTGGTCCCCGCGCCCCAGAACTCCGCTCCCGGGCTGCCGGCGTAGATGTCGGCGGCCACGCCGCGGCCGGGTCCCTCCGCGCCGCCGTTGTTCGGCCGCTGCCAGACGACCTGCCCGGTGCGGGCGTCGTGCACGTCGGCCGCGGGCTGGTTGCCCGCCTCGTGGATGGTGAACACCTCCAGGCCAGACCGGCCCGGGATCAGGTCGCCGACGTGCAGCGCGTCGCCGTGCCCGAAGCCGGTGCGGTACATGCCGGCGCCGTTGTCGTCGATCGTGGCCGCGCCGTAGACGATCTCCTGCCTGCCGTCGGCGTCCACGTCGGCGATGGACAGCTGGTGGTTGCCCTGGCCGGCGTAGCCGCTGTTGCCCGAGGAGTTGGAGTCGAACGTCCAGCGGCGGGTCAGCGAGCCGTTGCGGAAGTCCCAGGCGACGATGACCGCCCGCGTGTAGTAGCCGCGTGCCATGATCAGGCTCGGCCGCTGGCCGTCCAGGTAGGCGGTGCCCGCCAGGAACCGGTCCACCCGGTTGCCGTAGTTGTCACCCCAGGAGGAGACGGTGCCGCGCGGCGGCTCGTAGCCGACGGTCGACATCGCGGCGCCGGTCTGGCCGTTGAACATCGTCAGGTACTCCGGCCCGGCCAGGATGTAGCCGGAGGAGTTGACGTGGTTGGCGCTCGCGTTGCCGATGGTGGTGCCGCGGCCGTCGACCGTGCCGTCGGCGGTCTTCATCGCCACCTCGGCCCGGCCGTCGCCGTCGTAGTCGTACACCTGGAACTGGGTGTAGTGGGCGCCGGCGCGGATGTTGCGGCCCAGGTTGATCCGCCACAGCCGGGTGCCGTCGAGCCTGATCCCGTCGACGTAGACCGGGCTGGTGACCCCGGACTGGGAGTTGTCCTTGGCGTCGTTGGGCTCCCACTTGAGCACCAGGTCCAGCCTGCCGTCCCCGTCCAGGTCGCCCGTGCTCGCGTCGCTGGCGGTGTGGTTGCCGCTGGGCGGGCTGATCGGCACGTCCAGGTAGCCGTTGCCGAAGCGCAACGCGGTCCCCGAGTCGGCCTGCTCGCTGCCGCCGGCCACGGCGCGCACCGTGTACGAGGCGTCGGCCGCGGCGCCGGAGTCCAGGTAGTTGGTGGAGTTCGTGACACCGGCGACCAGGGTGCCGCCCCGGTAGACGTTGAACGTGGTGTCGCGGGACTCGGTGCCCAGCAGGCGCCAGGACACCAGGTTGCCGCTGCCGGAGCGCACGCTGATCAGGCCGCGGTCCAGGTCCTCCATCTGCTTGGCGTCGCCGGGGACCGGGTCGGTGCCGCCGAGCTTCACGAGCTGCCACTGCTGGTTGGCGCCGTTGAGGTCGGTGTACTGCGACACGCGGGCGCCGTCGGCGGTGGACCGCTCCCACACCTCCAGGGCCTTGCCGCTGGTGCGGTTGATCAGCTTGATGTGGCCGCCGTCGGTGTCGACGACGCGGAACTGCTGGTTGCCGCCGTTGAGGTCGGTGTACTGGACGACCTGGGCGCCGTCGGCGGTGGAGTGGTTGTAGATGTCGAGGACCTTGCCGCTGTGACGTGAGCGCAGCCGGTAGTAACCGCCGCCGGAGTCGACGAACTGCCACTGCTGCCAGGCGCCGTCGTTGCGGGACCACTGGGCGATGGGGGCGCCGTCGCCGGTGGCGAGATCGAGGACGTCGACGGCCTTGCCGCTGTGCCGGTTCACCAGGACGTACCAGGCGTTGGTGTCGATCGTCGCGGCGGCGGCCGGTCCGGCGGCCACGAGCGACTGGCACACCGCGAGCAGGACCAGGACGGCTGCCGCGAGAACGGCTCCGGCATGGCGGCGGACGCCTCGCGGGGGAGGGCTTGCGAGTCTGTTCACAGGGGGGTGCCTCTCGTTGCGGACGATGCTCCACGAACGCGCGACGGCTGCTGTTAGCGTTAACATTTCCGCTGGATGTCGGGCTCTTCACAGGCATGAAGGCAAATGTGTGCCAAGTGTCGGCAGCGGTCTCGGGGCGGTCAAGCGCGGGCGGGATCCCCGGCGGGCCCGGCGCGCGGGGCCGGCGTCCCGCGCGGCTTTCCCGGTCTGCTCCCACCGGAGGCCGGCCGCGCGCGACCTGCGTCTTCCCGGCGTCCCGGCGCCGCCCGCGGCGCCGGCCCCGCGGCCCGTCCGCGGACCTCGGGGTTCTGAAAGTTTCAGCGCCGCGACCGTGGCCGGCGCGCCGGGTGGTCTTCCTCCGGTCCTCTCCTGGTCCTCCCCGCCGTCGCGGTGGTGCCGGCGCGGTCAGGCACCACCGCGAGAGAGATCTCCACGGTCAGTCGGTGCCGAACTCCATCGCGGCGCGGTCGAGCATCTCGTCGTCGCCGGAGACCTCGCCGCGGGAGGCGATGGCCTCGGCGCCGCCCCGCGGCATCGCGCCGATCAGCCCGGTCGAGGCCGCCTGGGCGGCGCCGATGAGCGCGGGGTGGGTGGTGCCGACCATGCCGAGGCCGGCGTACTGCTCGAGCTTGGCGCGCGAGTCGGCGATGTCGAGGTTGCGCATGGTGAGCTGGCCGATCCGGTCCACCGGGCCGAACGCCGAGTCCTCGGTGCGCTCCATCGACAGCTTGTCCGGGTGGTAGCTGAAGGCAGGGCCCGAGGTGTCCAGGATCGAGTAGTCCTCACCGCGCCGCAGCCGCAGCGTCACCTCGCCGGTGATCGCCGTGCCCACCCAGCGCTGCAGCGACTCGCGCAGCATCAGCGCCTGCGGGTCGAGCCAGCGGCCCTCGTACATCAGCCGGCCGAGGCGCCGTCCCTCGTTGTGGTAGCTCGCCAGGGTGTCCTCGTTGTGGATCGCGTTGACCAGCCGCTCGTACGCCGCGTGCAGCAACGCCATCCCGGGCGCCTCGTAGATGCCGCGGCTCTTGGCCTCGATCACCCGGTTCTCGATCTGGTCCGACATGCCCATGCCGTGCCGTCCGCCGATCGTGTTCGCCTCCATCACCAGGTCGACCGGGGTGGCGAACTCCTTGCCGTTGATCGTCACCGGGCGGCCCTGCTCGAAGCCGATGGTCACGATCTCGGCGGCGATCTCGACCTCGGGATCCCAGAACCGCACGCCCATGATCGGGTCCACGGTCTCGATGCCGGTGTCGAGGTGCTCCAGGGTCTTGGCCTCGTGGGTGGCGCCCCAGATGTTGGCGTCGGTCGAGTAGGCCTTCTCGGTGCTGTCGCGGTAGGGCAGGCCGTGGGCGAGCAGCCACTCCGACATCTCCTTGCGGCCGCCGAGCTCGGACACGAAGTCCGCGTCCAGCCAGGGCTTGTAGATGCGCAGGTGGGGATTGGCGAGCAGGCCGTACCGGTAGAACCGTTCGATGTCGTTGCCCTTGAACGTCGAGCCGTCGCCCCAGATCTGCACGTCGTCCTCGATCATCGTCCGGACCAGCAGGGTCCCCGTGACGGCACGGCCGAGCGGCGTGGTGTTGAAGTAGGGGCGCCCTGCCGAGCGGATGTGGAACGCGCCGCAGGTGAGCGCGGCCAGGCCCTCCTCGACCAGCGCCGCGCGGCAGTCGACCAGTCGCGCGATCTCGGCACCGTACGTCAGCGCGCGGCCGGGCACCGAGGCGATGTCGGGCTCGTCGTACTGGCCGATGTCGGCGGTGTAGGTGCACGGAACGGCACCCTTGTCGCGCATCCACGCGACGGCGACCGAGGTGTCGAGGCCGCCTGAGAAGGCGATGCCGACCCGCTCGCCGATGGGCAGGGAGGTGAGAACCTTGGACATGAAACAAGATTATGCATTACGGCGCATGGTCATGCAAAGCGGGGGTGGCTCATGCCGCGACCGGTCCCGTTGGCGGTCGTCGTCGCCGGGCTCACGGGCGTGTCGGGATCACACGGAGTGGCGCCTGTTCGACGGAAAGTGGCCGGGTGGTGCCGGGGCGGCGGGGGCCGCGGCGGTTCAGTGGGCCGGCCGGGTGTGGTGCGGAGGCGTCGGCCGGGTGTCGGTCATCCGCGCGGTGATGGCCCATCGTTCGTGGTCCCGCCAGGCGCCGTCGATGAACAGGAGTTCGGGCGAGTAGCCCTCCTTCCTGAAGCCGTGTCGTTCGAGGAGCTTGAGGGATGCCTTGTTGCCGGGCTGGACCTGGGCTTCCAGGCGGTGGAGCCGCAGGTCTTCGAAGGCGTGTCTCAGCACCAGTTCGAGACCTTCGGACATGTAGCCCTGGCCGGCGGTGGGGGCGAAGGCCGCGTAGGCGAGGGCTCCGCACTGGAAGCGTCCGCGGATGATGTTGTTGATGTTGATCACGCCGGCGATGGCCCCGGTGTCGCGCAGGCGGACCAGCAGGCATTCCTCGTCGGGCCGGGCATAGCGGGTGAGGAGAGCCTGGAACTCCTCGGCCGTGCCGGGCAGGGACATCCACGGATGGTGCAGGCCGGCGCTGGCGCGGACCAGGCCGAGGAACTCCTCCCGGTCGTCGCCGGTGATCGGACTCAAGGTCACGCGGAAGGAGTCTCCCGGCCGTCCGGGAGACTCCTCGATCGCCGCCCGTTCGGTTCCTTCGGCTTCGTCGTTCTGAATCACGCGGGGAACGCTATCGCGGCTCCCGGCCTGGCCAGCCCACACCCCCGGTCCCCGGGAAGGTCGCCGCGCGGCCTCGGGCGGGGGAGGCGAACCGCCGGACGCCCCACACCCCGAACGGGCCGGTCACCCGGCCTCGGGCGGCGCGCCGACCGCGCGCGAGGCGTTGGCCACGATCGCCTCCCGCAGCCACTCCGCCGCGCCCGGCCGGGTGTTCGTCTCGATGCCCGCCCGGAAACGCGGGTCCTCCACGTACAGGTGGCTCTTTCGCACGTGGAACTCGTGCGTCATGTCGTAGAACCAGCGGGCGATGTGCCGCCGCTGCGCCTCGGCCACGTCCATCGCCGCCTCGCTCGACGGGGCCGCGCCGGCGTCCATCAGCTCGCGGATCCGCGCCTCGATCGCCGCGTTGTCGCGGTTGATCCGCTCCCACTGGTCCTTTCCGTAGGCCGCGACGCGCTTCGCGGACTGCGCGTACGCGCCGGAGTCCCCCCATCGCCGCTCCACCTCGGCGAGGTACTCGTCCTCCCGGTCGGCGAACTCGCCCCAGACCTCGCGCTTCTCCTCGTCGCTGAGCGGGGACCTGATCTTCCTGTCACTCATGACGCCGACCGTACGGACTGACGTCGCGTGAGGGTCAAACCGGTGGCACACCGGCGACCCCGGGTCGTCGCACGGGCGAGGTCCGGGTGTGTCGGCCGAGCCCCTGACCACGGGGGACACTGCGAACGGCTGCGCCGCCCCATCATCCCGCCGGTCATCGCCCGACAGGGTGGGCGGCGCGCCCGGTGGGGTGGTTCGCGGCCCGAGGCCGGTGGCTGTACGGCGGGCGGCGTCAGATCGATGCGTCGGCGTACGGGACGGTCTATACTCGTTTTCTTAGCGCTCTCACATGAAAAAGAAAACACGTCCCCAACTAAGAGGAGCGTACCAAGGAAATGTCGAGCCGTCAAGTGTCAAGCCCCCAGATCGAGGCCGAGCAGTCCTACGTCACCATGCTGTACTGCCACCTCGACGAGGCGCGTGAGCGGGCCGAGACCTCTCTGAAGGAGGCGCACCGGAGTCCCGGGGCCGGCACCGCCCGGGGCATGGTCGAGCGGGAGGTGTTCTCCGGCGAGTACGCCAGGCGCCTCGCCAGGCTCAACGGGGTGGAGCACGGCCTGTGCTTCGGCAGGATCGACGACTCCGGCGGTGAGACCCTCTACGTCGGCAGGATCGGGTTGCGCGACGGCGACGGCGAGCCGGTCCTGATCGACTGGCGGGCGCCCGCCGCCCGCCCGTTCTACACCGCCACGCCCGGCAACCCGGGTTCACTGGTACGGCGCCGCCACCTGCACACTCGCGACCGGACCGTGATCGGCGTCGACGACGAGGTGTTCGACCTCGATCGGATGAGCGACGCCGACCGCCGGTCGCTGGTCGGGGAGGCGGCGCTCCTGGCGACGCTGCGCCGGGCGAGGACCGGCAGGATGAGCGAGGTGGTGGCCACCATCCAGACCGAGCAGGACCGCGTGATCCGCTCGGGCCTGCACGGGATCCTCGTGGTCCAGGGCGGTCCCGGCACCGGTAAGACGGTTGCCGCGCTGCACCGGGCCGCCTACCTGCTCTATACGCACAGGGACGTCCTGGAGCGCAGGGGTGTCCTGATCATCGGGCCCAACGACCTGTTCTCCCGCTACATCGAGCAGGTGCTGCCCTCCCTCGGCGAGAGCGACATGGTGATGACCACGCTCGGACGGCTCTATCCGGGCATCGTGGCGACGGCGGAGGACGGCCCGTCCCAGGCTCTGATCAAGGGTGACCTGCGGATGGCCGAGGTGATGGCGAGAGCCGTACGGGATCGGCAGCGAGTTCCCGAAGGGGACCTCGAGGTCAGGATCCCCGCTCGGACCTCGGTGCGCGGCGGCGAGGAGGTCGTGGTCGACTGGACGACGCTCCGCGTGGACCACGGCACCTGTGTCGTCGCCCGCGACCGCGCCCGTGCGCTGCGCAGCCCGCACAACGAGGCCCGGCACGTGTTCGTCCTCGACATGCTGCGGGCGCTGGCCACCGCTGAGGCCGAGCAGTACGAGTGGCTGACGGATGAGGAGGAGCTGGGGGTGGTACTGCCCGACGACGGCGACTCGTGGCTGGAGCTGCCGCCGGACGAGGAGGAGATGCGGGTCGAGGAGGAGGAGACGCTGCGGGAGGCGTGCCGGGTGCTGTGGGAGCAGCCGGCGGTACGGCGGGCGGTGGACGAGCTGTGGCCGGTCCTCACCCCGGAGCGACTGGTCGGCGAGTTGCTGGCCGACTGGGAGGCGATGCTCTCGGCGGGTCTGGACGCCGGTGAGGCCGGGGAGCTGCTGCGTCCGTCGGACGCGCCGTGGACCGTGGGCGACGTGCCGCTGCTCGACGAGGCCGCCGAGCTGCTCGGCTCCGACCTGACCGGCGATCCGGAACGGGACCGGGCCGGCGCCGCCGAGCGGCGCGACGAGCGGGCCTACGCCCAGGACGTGCTGACCTACAACGACGACTTCGAGATCCTGGACGAGGCCGGGGCGCGGCTCGGTGACCTGCTGGACGTCGGCACCCTGGCCGAACGCCACCACGACCGCGGCCCGGCGCTGACCACCGCCCAGCGCGCGGCCGCCGACCGGACGTGGGTCTACGGTCACGTGATCCTCGACGAGGCCCAGGAGCTGTCGGCGATGGCCTGGCGTTCGGTCATGCGGCGCATCCCGACCCGCTCGCTGACCGTCGTCGGCGACATCGCCCAGACGGGATCGGCGGCGGGCGCCCGCACCTGGGAAGAGGTGCTGGCACCCTATGCCGAGGGCCGCTGGCGCGAGGAGCGACTGATGATCAATTATCGGACCCCGGCCGAGATCATGGACGTGGCCGCCGACGTCCTGAGCGTCGTGGCTCCTGACCAGATCCCCCCGCGGTCGGTCCGTACCGGCGGGACTCCGCCTCGCGCCGTCCGCCGGACGTCACTCGGGTTCGCGGACGTCGTGGAGTCCGAGCTCGCCGCGATCGGCGAAGGGCGGTTGGCCGTCATCGTTCCTGACGCGCGTCGTACCGGGTTCGCCGAGGTCGATCTCGAGACGCCGGTGGTGGTACTCACCGTGACCCAGTCCAAGGGGCTGGAGTTCGACGCCGTCGTGGTCGTGGCCCCTGACGAGATCCTCGCCCAGTCGCCCAAGGGGGGTCACGATCTCTACGTGGCGATCACCCGAGCCACCAGGCGCCTTGCCGTGGTGCACGAAGCGGAACTACCCGACATGCTCGCCAGACTCGCCCGGTGACGGTGACGAAGCCGCCTCGGAGAAGAGGAGAAGGCCCGGCCGGCGACCTGTCGTGCGGGCACTCTCCAAGCGCGGCTCCCGGGCCGGCCCGGTCCCGGAACCCGGCCCGGTCCCAGACCTAGTGTGATGCGCCACAAATATAGAGGGTAAATATTTCTTTGATGGCTGGCTGGGTGGGTTGATCTTGGCGAGGTAGTCGGCGAGGGACTTGAGGATCTCGTCGGCGGTCTTGGTCCAGGTGAACG
>NZ_JBPXMB010000040.1:0-66682 GCF_051918945.1 Streptosporangium sp. LJ11 | reverse complement strand
TCGGGTGGTGACCGAGGAGACCACCTTCACCCAGGAGCAGGCCAAGGAAGCCCTGCCCACCCGCCAGTACTGAGCCGCCCACCCCGGAAAGAAGAAAGGAGCGCGGCATGGACGCGCCGGCACCGATCGTACGGATGAGCGGGATCGGCAAACGATTCCCCGGCGTCAAGGCCCTGGACGACGTCGGCTTCCGGCTGCTGCCGGGCGAGGTGCACGCGCTGATGGGAGAGAACGGCGCGGGGAAGTCGACGCTGATCAAAGTCCTCACCGGCGTGTACGGCGTCGACGAGGGCGAGATCGAGCTGGCAGGGAAGCCGGTCGCCTTCTCCAGCCCGTCAGCCGCCCAGCAGGCCGGTATCAGCACGGTCTACCAGGAGGTCAACCTGTGCGGGAACCTCTCGGTCGCGGAGAACATCTTCGTGGGCCGGGAACCGCGCAGGTTCGGCCGCATCCGGTGGAAGGAGATGCGCCGGCGGGCCAAGGAACTGATGGGCCGCCTGGACCTGCGCGTCGACGTGTCGGCGCCGCTGGCGTCGTACTCGCTGGCCGTGCAGCAGATGGTCGCGATCGCCAGGGCGATCGACATCGACGCCAAGGTGCTGATCCTCGACGAGCCGACCTCCAGCCTCGACGCCGGCGAGGTGGCCCAGCTGTTCCGGGTGATGCGCCGGCTGAAGGAGCAGGGCATCGCCATCCTGTTCGTCTCGCACTTCCTCGACCAGATCTACGAGGTGTCGGACCGCATGACGATCCTGCGCGACGGGAAGCTCGTGGGGGAGTACCTCACCCGCGAGCTCTCCCAGGTCGACCTGGTCGCCAAGATGATCGGGCGGGAGCTGGCCGACCTGGAGAAACTCGACGAGAAGCCGCCCGCCCGGGTCGCGGAGCCGCTGGTGGAGGCTCGCGACCTCGGGCGGGCGGGCGCCATCGCCCCCTTCACCCTGACCATCAGGCAGGGCGAGGTCGTCGGGCTGGCCGGCCTGCTCGGCTCGGGCCGCACCGAGCTGGCGCGGCTGCTGTTCGGCGCCGACCACGCCGACAGCGGCTCGCTGGAGGTCGGCGGCAAGCAGATCGCGCTGCGCACACCGCGGGCGGCGATGAACCGGAAGATCGCCTTCTGCTCGGAGAACCGGCGGGCGGAAGGGCTCGTCGACGAGCTCACGGTGCGGGAGAACATCGTCCTCGCGCTGCAGGCCTCGCGCGGCTGGAGCAGGCCGCTGTCCCGGCGCAAGCAGGACGAGCTGGTCGCCAAGTACATCGCCACCCTGAACATCCGGCCGGGTGACCCCGAGCAGCCGGTCCGCACCCTCAGCGGCGGCAACCAGCAGAAGGTGCTGCTGGCCCGCTGGCTGATCATGGAGCCCCGGCTGCTCATCCTCGACGAGCCCACCCGGGGGATCGACGTCGGCGCGAAGGCGGAGATCCAGCGGCTGGTCGCCGAACTGTCCGACGGAGGCATGGCCGTGCTGTTCATCTCCGCCGAGCTGGAGGAGGTCCTGCGGCTCAGTCACCGGGTCGGGGTGCTGCGCGACCGCGCGCTGGTCGCCCAGCTCGACAACGACGACGCGCTCACCACCGACATCCTGATGCAGAAGATCGCGAGCGGAGCGCCGGCATGAGTTCTGTACAAAACCGCGTCGGCGCCCTGGCCCGGCACCGGCTGCTCTGGCCCGGCGTGATCCTGGTCGCGCTGCTGGCGCTCAACGTGGTGTTCACCGACAACTTCCTGCACGTGCAGATGAGGGACGGGCACCTCTACGGCAGCCTCATCGACATCCTCCGCTTCGGGGCGCCGCTGATCCTGGTCGCGCTGGGCATGACGCTGGTCATCGCCACCGGCGGCATCGACCTGTCGGTCGGCTCGGTGGTGGCGATCGGCGGGGCACTGGCCTGCATGCAGATCAGCGGCCTGGCCGACCAGAACTCCGTCGCCGGCGTGCTGTCGGCGATCGGCGTCACGCTGGTGGTGGCGCTCGCGCTCGGAGCCTGGAACGGGTTCCTGGTGGCCGCCGTGGGCATCCAGCCGATCATCGCGACGCTGATCCTCATGGTCGCGGGACGGGGCCTGGCCCAGCTGATCACCGACGGGCAGATCATCACGGTCAACAGTGCCCCGTACAAGCTGGTCGGCGGTGGCTACTGGCTCACGCTGCCGTTCGGCATCCTCATCGTGATCGCGCTGACGGCGCTGACCGCCTTCCTCACCCGGAGGCTGGCCCTGGGCATGTTCATCGAGGCCGTCGGCGGCAACGCCGAGGCCAGCAGGCTGTCCGGGATCCGCTCCCGGGGCGTGCTGATCGTGACGTACACCTTCTGCGGGCTGTGCGCGGGCATCGCGGGACTGATGATCAGTTCCAACGTGTCCAGCGCGGACGGCAACAACGCCGGCCTGTGGATCGAGCTGGACGCCATCCTGGCCGTCGTCATCGGCGGCACCTCGCTGGCGGGCGGCCGGTTCTCCCTCGGCGGCACCGTGCTGGGAGCGTTGATCATTCAGACCCTGACCACCACGATCTACTCGATCGGCGTGCCGCCGGAGACGACGCTGCTGTTCAAGGCGCTCGTGGTGACGATCGTGTGCCTGCTGCAGTCGCCGGCCTTCCGGCGGAAGGTGTTCCAGTGGGAGCGGGATCCCGCTCCGCCGCCTCCCGCTTCGGGGGACGGTCCCGGCCGCCCCCTCACGGGCACGGCCACCGGCGAGCAGGTACGGGAAGAGACGGTGAGGAACAGATGACGGACACCATCCTGGCCGGCCCGGCCGGGCGGCTCGCGATCCCCCGCAGGTACGTCCCGGTCGCGGTGACCGCGGGCCTGCTCATCGCGATGTTCGTGGCCGGCGGCATCCGGTACGAGGGGTTCGCCAGCGGGCAGGTGATCCTCAACGTCTTCGTCGACAACGCGTTCCTGCTCGTCGTCGGCGTCGGCATGACGTTCGTGATCCTCGCCGGCGGCATCGACCTGTCGGTGGGCGCGGTGGTGGCGCTGTCCACGATGGTCACGGCCAGCCTCGTCACGAACCAGGGCTGGCCGGCGCCGGTGGTGATCGTGCTGGTGCTGGCCATCGGCGCGACGCTGGGATTCGGGATGGGGGCGATCATCCACTACTTCCAGGTCCAGCCCTTCATCGCGACCCTCGCCGGGATGTTCCTGGCCCGCGGGCTGTGCTACACGATCGGCACCGACTCGATCCCGATCACCGACGGCATCTTCACCGCCTTCGCGCAGACCAGGATCGACCTGGGCGGCGAGATGTGGATCTCGCCGAGCGTGGTGATCGCCGCGATCGTGGTGCTGGTGGCCGCGTACGTGCTGCACCACACGCGTCTGGGGCGCACGGTCTACGCCGTCGGCGGCAGTGAGCAGTCCGCGCTGCTCATGGGTCTTCCGGTGGGGCGGACGAAGATCGCCGTCTACACGATCAGCGGGCTGTGCTCCGCGCTCGGCGGGATCCTGCTGTCCTTCTACATGCTGTCCGGATACGGCCTGCACGCCGTCGGCATGGAACTGGACGCCATCGCGGCGGTGGTCATCGGAGGCACGCTGCTCACCGGCGGCTCGGGCTATCTCTTCGGCACCGTGCTGGGCATCCTCGTGCTCGGCCTGACCCAGACGATCATCAGCTTCGAGGGAACCCTCAGCTCCTGGTGGACCAAGATCTTCATTGGCCTGCTGCTGTTCGCCTTCATCCTGCTGCAGCGGCTCATCGGCGTCCGGCGGACCTGAGGCGGGGACCGGCCGCCCGGCGGCCGGTCCCTCCGGCTCACGTCTCACGGCTGTGACCGCCTTGTCCGCGGTACGCCAGAACGTCCACGTCCACGTCCCCGTCCGCCCTCGACCACGACGGCCGGCCGCGCGTCCGGCGTCACTTCGCGAGGCGGTGAGCCGCGCCGCGCTCCCAGCGGATCGCCGGCGCGGGCGGGCGGCTCACAGCAGCCGTCTTTGCACCACGTCGGCGATGACCGTGGTCACGATCCGGTGGACGGCTCCGGCCTCGGGCGGGACGCCCCCCGCGCCGGCGTACAGCAGGTGCCCGGCCCCGACCAGCGTGAACGCGAGCGTGTCGGTGTCGGCGTCCGCCGCGATGCGGCCCATCTCGCACTCGGCGGTGAGGTAGGAGGCGAGCATGGCCCCGGCCTCCGCCAGGACCGGGACGCCGGTGGACCCGGCCCGGCGCAGCCGGGCGCGCAGGTCGTCCCGGGAGATGACGAGGCCGACGATCGCCACGGCGACCGTCTCGAACAGCTCCGTCAGCGCGCCGGTGAGGTTGCCGGCGACGGTGCCGGTCCCGGCGGAGTCGTACAGGGCGGCGGCCTGAGGGCCGATCCGGGCGGCGCGGTCCAGCACGAGCTCGGCGAGGAAGGCGTCGAAGTCGGCGAAGTGCCGGTGCAGGACCCCCTTGGCGCAGTCGGCCTCCGTGGTGACCGCCCGGCTGGTCAGCGCGTTCGGCCCGTCCCTGAGCAGGACGCGCTCGGCGGCGTCGAACAGCTGCTCGCGCGCGTCGCGCATGGCCACCCCCGTCGGCACCGTGCATCCCTCTTCCCGGTCGAGGAGCCCGCCCGTTGACGAGTGGGCATGTGCCCACTAGCGTGGGCGCATGCCCACTATACCGCCGGCCGGAGCGCCGCTTCCTGGGAACGACCTTCATCGACACCGGCAGGTGGCGGAGTCGTTCGGCTCGGACGCCGAACGCTACGACCGCACCCGGCCCCGCTATCCCGACGCCATGGTGGACCGGATCGTCGCCGCCTGCCCCGGGCCCGGCGTCCTCGACGTCGGCTGCGGCACCGGCATAGAGGCCCGGCAGTTCCAGGCGGCCGGCTGCGAGGTCCTCGGCGTCGAGCCCGACGCGCGGATGGCCGACTTCGCGCGGCGCGGCGGGGTCGAGGTCGAGGTGGCGACGTTCGAGGCCTGGGACCCCGCCGGCCGGATGTTCGACGCGGTCGTCGCCGGGACGGCCTGGCACTGGGTGGACCCGGTGGCGGGAGCCGCCAAGGCGGCGCGGGTGCTGCGGCCCGGCGGGCGGCTGGCGGCGTTCTGGCACGTGTTCCAGCTTCCGCCGGGCTTGGTGGAGGCCTTCGCCGCTGTCTACCGGCGGGTGGTGCCCGACTCGCCGTTCGTTTTCCAGGGGGCGGGAAACGCCCTGGAGGGATACCAGGCGCTGTTCGCCAGGGCCGCCGACGGGATCCGGGAGGTGGGCGGGTTCGGCGACCCGGAGCAGTGGCGGTTCGACTGGGAGTGTTTCTACACCCGGGACGCGTGGCTGGACCAGCTGCCCACCTCCGGAGCTCTCACCCGGCTCCCGCAGGACAGGCTGGCGGAGGTGCTGGAGGGAGCCGGCGCCGCCGTCGACGCGATGGGGGGCGGCTTCACGATGCCCTACACCACGGTGGTCGTCACCGCCGCGCGCACCGGCGCGGCCTGACGCGGCCGGCGTGCGCGGCACGGCGGCCAGCCCGCCTTCCAAAAGGGAGCGCCGTCCCTCCCGTAACGCGGGCCGGTTCCTCCCCGCGCCGACGAGGGCGCTTTGACAGGACGGTCGCCGGTACACATACTCAAGTGCGCGATAATGAACTAAAGTTCGCACAGCGAACATGGCCGAACGGAGTGCCGTGCGCGGAGACAAGGTGATCGCCACGGCCGCGGAGGCCCTGGCGGACGTGCGCGACGGCGCGTCGTTCGCGGTGGGCGGGTTCGGCCTGAGCGGCATCCCGAACGTGCTGATCCAGGCCCTGTACGACACGGGGGTGCGCGGGATCGGCGTGGTGTCGAACAACTGCGGCGTGGACGGCGGCGGCCTGGGCGTCCTGCTGGAGGCGGGCCGGATCAGCCGGGTGACCGCCTCCTACATCGGCGACAACAAGGAGTTCGCCCGGCAGTACCTGACGGGGGAGCTGGAGGTGGAGCTCACCCCGCAGGGCAGCCTGGCCGAGCGGCTGCGCGCGGGCGGTTGCGGCATCCCCGCCTTCTACACCCCGGCCGGGGTCGGCACGCCGGTCGCCGACGGCGGGCTGCCGCTGCGGCACGGCCCGGACGGCTCGGTGGTGCTCGCCTCGCCGCCCAAGGAGGTGCGCGAGTTCGACGGCCGGGCCTACGTGCTGGAGCGCGGCATCACCACCGACTTCGCGCTGGTGCGGGCGGCCAGGGGAGACCGGCACGGCAACCTCGTGTTCGGCAAGGCCGCCAGGAACTTCAACCCGCTGGCCGCGATGGCCGGGCGGGTCACGATCGCCGAGGTCGAGGAGCTGACCGAGCTCGACCCCGACGAGATCCACCTGCCCGGGGTGTTCGTCCAGCGCGTCGTGCCGCTCACCCCGGAGCAGGCCGCCGACAAGGCCGTCGAGCGGCGTACCACCTCCGTGCCCGCGGAGCGAGGGGGGACCACCTCATGAGCTGGAGCCGTGACCGGATGGTCGCGCGCGCGGCGGCCGAGCTGCGCGACGGTGACCACGTCAACCTCGGCATCGGCCTGCCCACCCGCATCCCCTCCTTCCTGCCGGCGGGCACGGACGTGATCCTGCACTCGGAGAACGGCATCCTCGGCGTCGGCCCCTACCCCGCGCCGGACGCGGTCGACCCCGACCTGATCAACGCGGGCAAGGAGACCGTGACCGTGCTTCCCGGCGCGTCGTTCTTCGACTCCTCGCTGTCGTTCGGCATGATCCGCGGTGGTCACATCGACGTGGCGGTGCTGGGCGCGATGCAGGTCTCGGCCCGTGGCGACCTGGCCAACTGGATGGTCCCCGGCAGGCTCGTCAAGGGCATGGGCGGCGCGATGGACCTGGTCCACGGCGCCCGCAGGGTCATCGTGATCATGGATCACGTCGCCAGGGACGGTTCGCCGAAGATCGTCGAGGAGTGCTCGCTGCCCCTCACGGGGAAGGGGTGCGTCCACCGGATCATCACCGACCTCGGCGTCCTCGACGTCACGGGGGAGGGGCTGGCGCTGGTGGAGACCGCCCCCGGGGTGAGCCTGGCGGAGCTGCGCGATCGTACGGACGCGGAGGTGAGGGCGTGAGGAGCGTCTCCGCCGTGGCCGGGACGGCCCGCTCCGGTCTCGCCTCCCCTCGCGTCGGCGCCGGTCAGGGCCCGGCCGTCGTTCCCGAAAGGTAGGAGTTCATGTCCACACCCCTCACGCAGGCCGACATCGACCGCGAGATCGCCGAGCTCCGCGAGCTCCGCGAGCTCCGGAACGCCGGTGACGGCCGGGAGGCGCACCACCCGTCCCGCGACTACGGCCCCTACCGCAGCACCGTGCTCCGCCACCCGAAACAACCGCTGATCGCGCTCAAGGACCCGGACGCGGCCGAGCTGGCCGGGCCGGTCTTCGGTGTCACCGACGTCACCGCGCTCGACGCCGACCTGACCAGACAGCACCTCGCCGAGCCGCTGGGCGAGCGCATCACCGTGCACGGCCGCGTCCTCGACAGGGACGGCCGCCCGGTGCGCGGCCAGCTCGTGGAGATATGGCAGGCCAACGCCTCCGGCCGCTACCCGCACCAGCGCGACGACCACCCGGCCCCGCTCGACCCCAACTTCACCGGCGTCGGTCGCTGCCTCACCGGCGACGACGGCGGCTACGCCTTCACCACGATCAAGCCCGGCGCCTACCCGTGGCGCAACCACACCAACGCCTGGCGCCCCGCGCACATCCACTTCTCGGTCTTCGGCACCGCCTTCACCCAGCGCCTGGTCACCCAGATGTACTTCCCGAACGACCCGCTGTTCGCCCACGACCCCATCTTCAACTCCGTCACCGACGAGCGAGCCCGGCAGCGCCTGGTCGCCGCCTACGAGCACGACCTGTCCGTCCCCGAGTGGTCCCTCGGCTACCGGTGGGACATCGTCCTGGACGGCCCCGCCGCCACCTGGACGGAGGAGGGCCGGTGAACCCCACCCCCTCGCAGACCGTCGGCCCCTTCTACGGCTACGCGCTCCCGTTTCCCGGCGGCGGTGACATCGCGACCGGCGGGATCACCGTGCACGGGTACGTCTACGACGGCGCGGGCGCTCCGGTGCCGGACGCGCTGCTGGAGTTCTGGCAGGCCGCCCCGTCCGGCGACCTCACCGGCGCGCCGGGCACGCTGCGCCGCGACCCGGTGACCGGCGCGGTCATCGGCAGGCACGGTGTCGACTTCACCGGCTTCGGCCGGGTGCCCACCGACGCCGACGGCCGCTGGACGCTGCGCACGCTCGTGCCCGGCAACGGCTACATCAGCGTGTGCGTGTTCGCCCGCGGCCTGTTGCACCATCTCTACACCCGCGTCTACCTCGCCCACGACGCCTTCCTCGACTCGCTGCCGCCCGAGCGCGCGCGCACGCTGCTGGCCGCGCGGGAGGGGGAGGACCGCTACCGCTTCGACATCCACCTGCAGGGTGAGAAGGAGACGATCTTCTTCGACTTCGGCTGACTCCGGGCCGCCATCTCGTGGAGGCGTGCGGCCTTCACGGGGCGCGGAACCGGTCCGCGTGGTCGGTCACCCAGGCGCGGAACGTGCGTGCCGGGACCCCGGTGACCTCCTCCACCGTGGTGGTGGCCGCCACCGGCTCGGTCACCATCTCGGCCTGGGCCCGCAGGACGCCGTCCACGGCCTCGGGGGGCCAGCCGAGGTCGAGCATCCGCCGCCGCGCGGTCCGCGGCGAGGTCTCCTCCCAGCGCACCGGGCGGCCGATCACCTCGCCGATGACGCCCGCCTGCTCGGCCTGGGTCAGTGTCTCGGGCCCGGTCAGCTCGTAGGCCGCGCCGTCGTGCCCGTCGCCGGTGAGCGCGCGCACCGCGACCGCCGCGAGGTCCCGCTCGTGCAGCGGGGGCATGGCGGCCGCGCCGTACGGCTCGCGCACGACCGCCTCGGCGCGGATCCGCCCGGCCCACCGAAGGGCGTTGGCCGCGAAGGCGTGCGGTCGCAGGAACGTCCGTTCCAGCCCGGATCGCTCGATCATCCGCTCGATCCGCCGCTCGTGGTCGCGTACGGCCGCCGAGGAGAGGTAGACGACGCGGCGGGCACGCGCGGCGACCGCGTCCAGGACCGCGGGCATCCCCTCGGCCGTGGCGAACGGCCAGAGGAGGAACACGGCCTCGACCCCGTCCAGGGGCGCGCGCAGGCTGTCCGGATCGGCCAGGTCGGCGCGCACGACCTCGGCATCGTCGGGAAGGCCGGCCGTCTCGGGATCGCGGGCCGCCGCGCGCACCTCGGCGCCGGCCTCCAGCGACCGGGCCACGACCTGCCGGCCGATCGTGCCGGTCGCCCCGATCACCAGGATCCTGCGCCGACCTGCCATGAAGACTCCTCTCACGGTTGATCACACTGTGCGTCAACCGTATGAGCCCGTGCAGAGACAGCCAATGCGTGTGAATCTTGTCTTCATACGTGTACGTCTTCGGAGGAACAGCCTGGATAGACTTTCCCGATGGACGTGCTCAGCGACGTGATCGCCGCGATACGCGCGGGGGATCCCCGCTCGGCACGCGTCCGGTGGTACGCCCCCTGGGGGCAGCGTTTCCCCGCCGTGCGCGGCTCCGCCGGTTTCCAGGTGGTCCTGCAGGGGTCGTGCCGGCTGGTCCCCCCGGACGGTGGCGACCCCATCACGCTGAACGTCGGCGACGTGGTGTTCCTGCCGCACGGAGGTGGCTACGCGCTCGCCGACAGCCCCGCCACCCCGCTGACCGAGCCCGCCTGCGACCCGCTGAACGACTCCCGGTTCGAGGACCGCTACGCCTCCGCGACCGTGGGAGAGGCCGGGCGCGACGGCTCGCAGGCGGTCACCGTGACCCTCTGCGGTGGATACCGGCTCGATCCCGGCCGGGCGCACCCGCTCCTCGGCGACCTGCCGGAGATCGTCCATCTGCCCGCCCGTCTCGGGCACCGCCCCGAGCTGCGCGCCGCCGTCGACCTCCTCGGCGGCGAGCTCGACGCTCCCCGCCTCGGCGTGGACACCATCGTGCCCGCCCTGCTCGACATGCTGCTGCTCTACATCCTGCGGGCCTGGTTCGACGAGCAGTCCGCACGCGGTACGGCCACCGGCTGGGCGGCGGCCCTGGCCGACCCGGCGATCGGCGCCGCGCTGCACGCCCTGCACCGTGACCCCGCGCTCCCGTGGACGGTCGAGACGCTCGGCACCCGGGCGGGACTGTCCAGGGCGGCCTTCTCCCGGCGCTTCACCACCCTGGTCGGCCGGCCGCCCCTCACGTATCTGACCTGGTGGCGGATGACCACCGCCGCCCGGCTGCTCCGCGAGTCCGACGCCTCGCTCGGCGAGGTCGCCACCCGGATCGGCTACACCTCGGAGTTCGCCTTCGCCAACGCCTTCAAACGGGAGTACGGCACCGCGCCGGGCAGATACCGGCGGCAGGGCCGGACCGCGATCCGGAGCGGTGCCCGGGCGTAACACCAGCACGGCCGGCCGGTGGCCGGACGACTGGAAAGCCGGGATGTCATGCGCTATAACGAACTCACTAGTTCGTACATGAGGTGAGACGTGAACGGGAAGGGTGTCCCCGCCGCTGTCCGCGTGGCCGCTCCGGCCCCGTGCCCGCCCCTGTCTAGTCAGCTAACGTACTAGTACGTACATTGGAGGGCGATGCCCAGCGTCCTGGTCCTCAACGGGCCCAACCTCAACCTTCTCGGCCGCCGCGAGCCGCACCTGTACGGCGGCGCGACGCTCGCCGACATCCGGGCGCGCTGCCACGGCACCGGCGCCACGCTCGGGCTCGAGGTGGACTTCCGGCAGAGCAACCACGAGGGCGTGCTGATCGACGCCGTCCACGAGCCGGGCCCGGCCGCGATCGTGATCAACGCGGGCGGCTACACGCACACCTCCGTCGCCCTGCGCGACGCGTTGGCGGCCGTCGCCCTGCCCACCGTCGAGGTCCACCTCACCAACATCCACCGGCGTGAGCCGTACCGGCACACGTCGTTCGTCTCCGAGGCCGCCGACGCCGTGATCTGCGGCGCCGGGGCGCACGGATACGTCCTCGCGCTGACTCACCTGGCGCACCTGCTGAAGAGGGAGAACTGATGGCCTCGTACCTGACCGGGTTGATCGGCTCGGGCATCGGCCCCTCGCTCAGCCCTCCGCTGCACGAGCGCGAGGCCGCCCACCACGGGCTGCGGTACGTCTACCGGCTGCTCGACACCGACAGCCTGGGGCACGACGTGGGGGAGCTGGTCCGTACGGCCCGCCGGTTCGGCTATGACGGGCTCAACATCACCCACCCGTGCAAGCAGGCCGTCATCCCGCACCTGGACGAGCTGTCGGCGGACGCCCGCATGCTGGGCGCCGTCAACACGGTCGTCTTCGACGGCGAGCGGGCCGTCGGCCACAACACCGACTGGACGGGCTTCGCCGAGTCGTTCGACCGCGGTCTGCCGGACGCGCCCACCCGGCGCATCGTCCAGCTCGGCGCGGGAGGCGCGGGAGCGGCGATCGCGCACGCGCTGCTGACCATGGGCGCCGGCGAGGTCACCGTCGTGGACGCCGACCCCGCGCGGGCGACGGCGCTGGCCGCCCGGCTGAGCGACCGCTTCGGGCCGGAACGGGCCCGCCCCGCCACCCGGGACGACCTGCCCGGGCTGCTCGCCCGCGCCGACGGCCTGGCGCACGCCACCCCCACCGGCATGGCGCTCCATCCCGGGCTGCCGCTGCCGGTCGAGCTGCTCCACCCCGGGTTGTGGGTGGCCGACATCGTCTACCGGCCGCTGGAGACCGAGCTGCTCGAACAGGCCCGCGCCCTGGGCTGCCGGACGCTCGACGGCGGGGGCATGGTCGTCTTCCAGGCCGCCCACGCCTTCCGCCTCTTCACCGGCCGCACCCCGGACAGCGAGCGGATGCTCGCTCACCTGACCGACCTGGTCGCGACCTGAGACCTCGCCCACCCGACCGGCCCGGTCGTCACCCGAGACCTCGCTCACCCGAGCGGCCCGGTCATCACCCGAGAAGGAGCCATGCGCACGTCCATCGCCACCGTCTCCGTCAGCGGCATCCTCACCGAGAAGCTCATCGCGATCGCCACCGCCGGATTCGACGGTGTGGAGATATTCGAGAACGACCTGCTCGTCTGCCCGCACCCACCCGAGGAGATCCGCGCCCGCGCCGCCGACCTGGGCCTCGGCATCGACCTCTACCAGCCGTTCCGCGACTTCGAGGCCGTGCCCGCCCCCGCGCTGGCGGCCAACCTGGAGCGGGCCGAGCGCAAGTTCCGGGTGATGGAGCGCCTCGGCGCGGACCTGCTGCTGGTCTGCTCGAACGTCTCGCCCGCCACGATCGGCGACGACGCCCTCGCCGCGGAGCAACTGCGGCGGCTCGCCGAGCGGGCCGCCGAACACGGCATCCGGATCGCCTACGAGGCGCTGGCCTGGGGCCGGCACGTCAACGAGTACCTGCACGCCTGGCGGATCGTCCGGATGGCCGACCACCCCAACCTGGGCACCTGCCTGGACAGCTTCCACATCCTGTCGCGCGGCTCCGACCCGATCGGCATCGAGGCCATCCCCGGTGAGAAGATCTTCTTTCTGCAGCTCGCCGACGCGCCGATGCTGGCCATGGACGTGCTGCAGTGGAGCCGCCACTACCGCTGCTTTCCCGGCCAGGGCACCATGAACGTCGCCGGCCTGGTCCAGCACGTGCTGAACACCGGATACGCCGGGCCGCTGTCGCTGGAGGTGTTCAACGACCACTTCCGCCAGGCCGACACCGGCCGTACCGCCCGGGACGGCATGCGCTCGCTCATCGCCCTGGAACAGACCTTGCACGGCGCCGCGCACCCCGCCGTGCCCACCGGCTTCGCCTTCGCCGAGCTCGCCGACGCGGGCTCCCTGAGCGGCGTGCTGGACGCGCTCGGTTTCACCCGTACCGGCTCCCACGCCGGCAAACCGGTCGAGCTGTGGAGCCAGGGCGGGGCCCGGATGCTGCTCAACGCCACCGGAGCCGACCCCGCCCTGGTCGCCATCGGACTGGACAGTCCCGACCCCGCGCGGGCCGTCAGACACGCCGAGACGCTGCTGGCGCCGGTGCTCCCGCGCGAACGCGCCCCGCAGGACGCCTCGCTGGACGCGATCGCCGCCCCGGACGGCACCGCGCTCTTCTTCTGCGACACCGCCTGGCTCGGCGACTTCGGCGACTCCGGCGCCGTCGAGGCCGTCGAGGCGGTCCCCGGGCAGATCACCCACATCGACCACGTGGCACTCACCCAGCCCTGGCACCACTTCGACGAGGCCGCGCTGTTCTACGGCAGCGTGCTGGGCCTGCACCCGCAGGAGAGCCTGGAGCTGCCCGACCCCTACGGCCTGCTGCGCAGCCGGGCGATGTCCACGACACCGGTGTCCGGCGCGGGCGTCACGGACAAGGTCACAGAGGCTACAGAGGCCGCCGGAGCCGCCGGGGCCGCCGAACAGGTGCGGATGGTGCTCAACATCGCCCAGGTCGGTGCGGGCGACACCCCGTGGCAGCACGTCGCCCTGGCCAGCGACGACCTGCTGGCCGTCGCCCGCAGGCTGCGTGCCGAGCATCCGGAACTGTTGCTGCCCATCCCGGGCAACTACTACGACGACCTGGAGGACCGCCATGACGTCGATCCCGAGCTGCGCCGGCTGGGCGTGCTGTACGACCGGGACGAGCACGGCGAGTTCCTGCACATGTACACGGTCACCGTGGGACGAGTCTTCTTCGAGATCGTCCAGCGTGTCGGCGGCTACCGGGGCTACGGCGCCGTCAACGCCCCGATCCGGCTCGCCGCACAGCACGCGGGCCATCCTAAGATGGGCCAATGACCTCGCAGCCCGCCACCACCGAACGCCAGCGGGACGCTGACCGCACCAAAGCGGAGATCCTCAAGGTCGCCCAGCACGAGTTCGCGCGCCACGGCTACGCCGGTGCGCGGGTCGACGAGATCGCCGCCCGGATGCGCACCACCAAGCGCATGATCTACTACTACTACGGCAGCAAGGAGCGGCTCTACATCGCGGTGCTGGAGAAGGCGTACGCCGAGGTCCGCGCGGCCGAGCGCACGGTCGACGTCGAGCACCTGGCCCCGGTCGAGGCGATCCGCACGCTGGCCGAGCTGACCTTCGACCATCACGACGCGCACCGCGACTTCATCCAGCTCGTCGCCATCGAGAACATCCACCAGGCCGAGCACATCCGCAAGTCGCAGGCGCTGGCGGGCCTCGCGACTCCGGTGCTCGATCTCATCGGACGCATCCTCGACGCGGGCCAGGAGTCCGGCGACTTCGTCACCGAGGCCGACGCCATCGACGTGCACATGATGATCAGCTCGTTCTGCTTCTTCCGGGTGGCCAACCAGCACACGTTCGGCGCGCTGTTCGGCCGCGACATGACCGCGCCCGAGCACCGGGCCAGGCTGCGCCGGATGGTCGGCGAGATGGTCGTCGGCTACCTGCGCGGGGAGGGCGGGGAGGGGCGCCCGGCGCCGGCTTCCTCGGCGTGACGGTGTGACTCCGCGTCCGGCGTGACCCTGCGTCCGGGCGCCGCCGCGGACGAACGCGAGCACGGATCCGGCAGGTAACCGATCGGCAACACCCTTGTAACGTACGAACCAGTGAGTTAGTTTCCTGCCATCGCGCCATCCCCCTGATCTCCCAACGTGAGGAGCGCCCGTGACAGTGCAGGGTAAACCCCGCAAGGCGGCCGCGGCGGCCTGGATCGGCAGTGCCTTGGAGTACTACGACTTCTTCATCTACGGCACCGCGGCCGCGCTGGTCTTCAGCAAGATCTTCTTTCCGGCCTCCTCGCCCGCGACGGGCACGCTCCTGGCGCTGGCCACCTTCGGCGTCGGCTACCTGGCCAGGCCGGTGGGCGCCTTCGTCCTCGGGCACGTGGGTGACAGGTTCGGCCGCAAGAAGGTGCTGGTCGTCACCCTGGTGATGATGGGCGTGTCGACGTTCCTGGTCGGCTGCCTGCCCACCTACGACGAGATCGGCGTGCTCGCGCCGATCCTGCTGGTGCTTCTGCGCCTGCTGCAGGGCTTCTCCGTCTCCGGAGAACAGGCGGGCGCCAACTCCATGACGCTCGAGCACGCCCCCGAGGGACGGCGCGCCTTCTACACCAGCTTCACCCTCAACGGCACCCAGGCCGGGCAGATCATCGCCACCGCCGTCTTCCTGCCGATCGCCGCGCTGCCCGAGGAGCAGCTGCTGAGCTGGGGCTGGCGGGTGCCGTTCTGGCTGAGCATCGTGGTGGCCGTGGTCGGGCTGATCATCCGGCGCACCCTGGAGGAGACGCCCGCGTTCGAGCAGGAGGTCGCCGGCAACACCGTCGCCAAACTCCCGCTGGCCGTGCTCTTCCGCGACCACTGGAAGGACGTGCTGCGGGTGGTCGTGGCCGCGGTCATCGCCTCGGTGAGCACGATCTTCACCGTGCACGCCCTGTCCTACGCGGTCAACACCGTGGGGCTGGAGCGAGGCCCCATGCTGTGGGTGGGCGTCCTGGCCAACGTCGCGGCGGTGATCACCATCCCGCTGTGGGGCATGCTGTCGGACAGGGTCGGCCGCAAGCCGGTCTTCATCGGCGGGTCGCTGGGCTGCGCGGTGCTGATGTTCGCCTACCTGTGGTCGATCTCCACCGGCAGCTACGCCCTGATCTTCGTGCTGGGCATAGCGATGTTCGGTGTCGTGCACAGCGCCACCAGCGCGGTCTGGCCCTCCTTCTACGGCGAGATGTTCACCACCAAGGTGCGGCTGTCCGGCATGGCGGTCGGCACCCAGTTCGGCTTCGCGATCGCCGGCTTCGCGCCGACGGTGGCCACCGCGCTCGCGGGCACGGGCAAGGAGAGCTGGTTCGGCGTGTCGGTCATCGTGGCGGTGCTGTGCCTCGTCAACGTGGCCGCGGTGGCGACCGGCCGGGAGACCTACCGGGTCCCCACCGAGCAGCTCGGCCTCAAGCGCGCGGAGCCGTTGAAGGTATGAACGAGTTCCGCGTCCACGCCCTGCGCTACGCCGTACGCGACGCCCGGCGCGGGGAGCACTTCCACGGCTACGACGCCCGCGCGGGGCAGCCGCACCCCACCTCGTACTACGTGTGGCTCGCGGTCTCCGAGCGGCACACCGTCGTCGTCGACACCGGCATCGGCCGCACGCGCGCCCAGGACGTCGAGGGGCTGGACTACCGCACCTCGCCGGTGGAGGCCGTGGCCGCGCTGGGCGTACCCGCGGACTCCGTCGGCCACGTGGTGCTGACCCACCTGCACTACGACCACACCGGCACCGCGCGCGAGTTCACCTCCGCCCGCTACGTCCTGCAGCGGGCGGAGCTCGACTACTGGACCGGCCCCTGGGCGGACCGCCTCACCAGGGAACGCCGGCTGCTGAACGACGACGACCTGGCCCACCTGCTGGCCGCCCGCGAGGACGGGCGCGTGACGCTGGTGGACGGTGACGCCGACGTCGTGCCCGGCCTGAGCGTCCACCTGGTCGGCGGGCACACCGCGGGCATGCAGGTGGTGCGCGTCAACACCGCGCGCGGCGCCGTCGTCCTGGCCTCCGACGCCGCCCACTTCTACGAGAACCTGGAGGACGACCGCCCCTTCCCGATCCTGCACAGCATGACCGGCATGTACGGCGCCTTCGACAGGATCGGGCAGCTGGCCGGCGGCCCGCATCTCGTGGTCGCCGGCCACGACCCGGAGGTGCTGGAGCGCTTCCCGCAGCTGGGGCCCGACGTCGCGGTGATCTCCGGCTGAGCGGGCCGGCACCCGGCCGCCCGCACGGTCAACGGGGCAGGACCTCGATCTTGCCGGTGGGGCGGGCGCTGAAGGGGTCGTTGAAGAAGAACTCGCCCGGCCGGGTGAAGGTGTACCGGAACGACTCGCCCGGGTTGAGCCTGACGTCGAACAGTCCCTCGAAGAACTGGGTGGCGCCGTGGACGTTGACGTTGTCCGCGGGGTTGACGAAGGTGACCGTGGTGCCGACCGGTACCCGCAGGTGGGTGGGGGCCATCGCGTTCACCGCGGCGGACTCGGTGGCGCCGACCTGGCCGGTGGCGGCGTTGTAGGTGCGGGCGAGCACGACGGTGTCGTTCACGGCGCTCCCGTCGACCGGGCCGCCGGAGACCGGCCGCCGGACCACCGGTGCGGGCGGGGTGGCCGCGGGGGGCACGGTGCCGCCCAGCCTGAAGGCCCACAGGTGGTCGCCCCGGGTTGCCGAGTCGCCGTAGGGGATGCTGGTGCCGCCCGCGTAGACGGCGATGTACTGCTCCCCGTCGATCTCGTAGGAGATCGGGCTGCTGCTGACGGCGGCGCCGGTCTGCCAGCGCCACAGCTCGCGGCCGTCGCGGGCGTCCAGGCAGAGCAGGTTGCCGTCGGGCTGTCCGATGAACAGCAGGTCGGAGGCCGTGGTGAGGATGCCGTTGCCGTGCGCCAGCGAGTACGGCATGTTCCGCTTCCACCGGACCCGGTTGGTGCCCGGGTCCACGGCCACCACCCCGCCGGTCATGTACTCGCCGGGCGGCCGCAGCCCGTTGGACGGCTCGGTCAGCGAGTGCGCCGCCGCGACGTAGCCGAAGCCGGTGTACACCAGCCGGGTGCTGTGGCTGTAGGACTGGTGGTTCCAGTCGGCGCCGCCTCCGTGCCCGGGGATGGTGAGGATCGGCTCGTCCCAGTGCGGGGTGTACAGGGAGCCGATCCGGTAGTTCGGGACGGCGCGGTGCGGGAGTCCGGGGATCTCGGTGCCCAGCGGCTGCCGTGCGGGGGTGAGCTCGGTCCAGCCGCCCTGGCGGGGGAAGGGCTGGGTGGGCCAGGTCTTCTGCCGGGGCTCCTGGGGCACGGGCACCTCGTCGATGCCCAGCGGGGCCGAGCCGTCGGCCCGGTCGAGGATGTAGTACATGCCGGTCTTGCTGCCGTAGACGACGAGCTTGCGGGTCCGGCCGTGGACGCGCGCGTCGAGCAGGACGGGCGCCATGACGTTGTCCATGTCCCAGATGTCGTGGTGGACGGACTGGAAGTGCCAGCGGTGGGCGCCGGTCTTCAGGTCCATCGCCACGATCGAGTTGGCGAACAGGTTCTGGCCGCCGCGCTCCGAGCCGTCCTGGGAGGAGCGGGCGCCCCTGGCGTTGCCGAACGTCCAGTAGACCAGGCGCAGATCCGGGTCGATGGCGCAGTGCATCCACGGGGTGGCGCCGCCGGTCTGCCAGGAGTCGCCCTCCCAGGTGTCGTGGCCGAACTCGCCGGGGCCTGGAGTGCCCCAGAAGTGCCAGACCAGGTCGCCGGTCCCGGCGTCGAAGGCGAGCGCGGCACCGCGCGGGCCGTCGTTGGTGCCGCAGTACAGCATGCCGTCGTGGTAGGTGACCGCGACCTTCTCCAGGTTGCCGTAACCGTTGTGCTGCCGCTCCCAGACCACCTGGCCGGTGCGCTGGTCGAGGGCGATGAGCCAGTTGTCGTTGGCGCAGGTGTAGACCCGGCCGGCGCCGACCGCGACGCCGCGCCGGGTGACCGCCCCGCGGGTCTGCGGGTACTTCCATCTGACGGCGCCGGTGCGGCCGTCCACCGCGGTGACATTGCCCAGGGCCGACTCGATGTAGAGCACGCCGTCCACGGCCACGGCGGTGCTCTGGCTGTTGCCCGCCATGAGGCCGCCCTCGATGTTGTTGACCCAGGCGGCCCGTAACCGTTTGACGTTGCCGCGGTGCAGGTCGCGCAGCCCGCTGTAGTTCTGGTTCGCCAGGTTCCCGCCGATCTTCGGGAAGTCGGTGTCGCGCCGGTGGACGGTCGCGGTGGCCTGGTCTGCCGGGGCGAGCACGGCAGCGGCGGCGGCCATGAGCAGCTCTCTGCGACGGATCATGATCATCCTCTCACTAGTCCACCAGGTGGATTGATAGTTCCGAGTGATGGACGCACGATAGATCTTGCCTGTAGGGGGGGTCAATGCTTCTGGGGCCGGTATGCGGATCATTGGTTCCATCAGACGGACCATGGGTGATGCTTGGGCCGAGCACGCCGATCGGCGGGAGGGCGGAGACGGTCGGGCGAGCGGAGAGGGCCGGCCGGAGGAAGCGGCCGGCCGGGTGGAGACGGCCGGAGGCGGCCGGACGGGGGGAGACGAACGGCAGCCCGAACAGGGCCGCGCCCGTGGCCGGCAGCGCCTCCGGCCGGGCCGTCAGAGGCCCAGGTAGATACGCCGTACCTGGGGATCGTCACGAAGCTCGGCCGAGGTGCCGGTGGCGGCGATCTCCCCGTTCTCCATCACCAGGCAGGTGGTGGTGACGTCGAAGGTGAGCTTGGCGTTCTGCTCGACCAGCAGGATGGCCAGCCCGTCGGCGTTGAGCCGCTTGAGGACGCCGGCGATCTCCGCCACGAGAATCGGCGACAGGCCCATCGAGGGCTCGTCGAGCAGCATCATCTTGGGCCGGCACATGAGCGCCCGGCCGACGGCCAGCATCTGCTGCTGCCCGCCGGACAGCGCGCCGGCCAGCCGGTGGCGCATCTCGGCGAGGACCGGGAACAGCTCGAACACCTCGTCGATGGGCGTGCTCTTCCAGCTACTGGTGTAGGCGCCGAGCAGCAGGTTCTTCTCCACGGTGAGCCCGGGGAAGACATGCCTGCCCTCGGGGACGTAGCCGAGCCCGTGCCGTACCAGGGTGTGCGGCGCGGCGCGCAGCAGGTCGTGCTCGCCGAAACGGATCGCCGTGGCCCGGCGGGGCGCCAGGCCCATCACGGCCTTGAGGGTGGAGGACTTGCCGGCGCCGTTGGCGCCGATGATGCCCAGCGCCTGCCCCGGCCCGACGGTGAAGCTCACGCCGTGGGCGGCGCGGACGCCACCGTAGTGGACCGACAGGTTCTCGACGGTCAGTGTCGGGTTCGTCATCGGGTCGCCTCCTCGACGGCGGACTCGGTGGGTGCGGCCATGGAGTCGCCGAGGTACGCCTGCACGACGGCGGGGGCGACCGCGACCTCGGCGGGGGTGCCGTCGGCGATCACCTTGCCGCCGGACAGCACGGTGACGTGGTCGCACAGCGACATGACCAGTCCCATGTTGTGCTCGATCACCACCACGGTGACGCCGGAGTCCCTGATGGAGCGGACGATGTCGCCGAGCTGGCGGACCTCCTCGCCGTTCAGCCCGGCGGCGGGTTCGTCGAGCAGGAGCAGCGACGGCGACATCGCCATCGCGCGGGCCATCTCGATGCGGCGCTGGATCCCGTACGGCAGCGAGCGCGGGACGGCGGCGGCGTAGTCCGTCAGCCCGAACCTGGCGATGATCTCGTCGGCGCGTGCCCCGAGCGCCCGCTCGTAGCCGAACACCTTCCAGGGCAGCGCCAGGTAGCGCCAGATCCAGGAGGTCCTGGTGCGGTCGAGGCCGAGCAGCACGTTCTCCCGGACGTCGAGGTCCTCGAAGAGGCGCAGGTTCTGGAAGGTGCGGGCGACCCCGCGCTGGGAGAGCCGGTACGGCCTCGCCCCGGTCACGTCGTCCCCGTGCAGGCGCACCGCGCCCGCGCTGGGCGTGTAGAAGCCGCTGACGATGTTGAACAGGGTCGTCTTGCCCGAGCCGTTGGGGCCGACGACGCCGCGGATCTCGCCGGCGGCGACCGCGAGGGAGACGTCGTCGAGGGCGGTCAGCCCCTTGAAGCGCATCGTCACGCCCCGGACCTCCAGCACGCCCGCGCCGGCCGTTCCCTCCGCGCCGGCGGTTCCCCCCGCGCCGTCCGCACTGTCCGCGGCCCGGTCGTAGGGCTGGAAGGGGTGCAGCCGCACCCGCGTTCCCGGGTCGCGGCGCCGCAGCAGGGACCGGAGCCGGCGGGGCAGCCCGGCCAGCCCCGTGGGGGCGAAGACCACCACGAGGACCACCACGACGCCGTAGCCGAGCTGGGCGTAGGCCGAGGCGTCCAGCAGCGCCTCGCGCACCATGGCCAGCGCGACGGCGCCGACGACGCAGCCGAGGATGCTGGCCCGCCCGCCGATGATCACCATCGCGAGCAGCAGGAACATGTTGGCGATGTTGAACGACTCGGGCGCCACGAAGCGGATGAGCCCGGCGTACAGGACCCCGGCCAGGCCGCCGTACAGGCCGGACAGCACGAAGGCCGTCATGCGCAGCAGCGGGATCTCCGCGCCGAGCGCGCCGGCCGCCAGGTCGTCGTCGCGCATCGCGCGCAGCCTGCGGCCGAGCGGCGAGTGCGTGACGAACAGCGCGAACGCCAGCGAGAGGACGAAGACCACCAGCTCGACGTAGTAGAAGAGGTACGCGCTGGACAGGTCGAGCCCGAACAGCACCGGCGCAGGGATGTCGCTGATGCCCTCGGCGCGGCCCGCGATGTGGGCGTTGGTGACCCAGTTGGTGAAGGCCAGCGCCAGGCCGAGGGTGACGATGCCGAGATAGTGCGACTGCATCCGCAGCGCCGGGACGCCCACCAGTACGCCGAAGACCACGGACACGACCAGGGCCAGAGCCGCCGCGCTCCAGAAGCCGAAGCCCGCCCGCGTGCACAGGATGGCGACGGTGTAGGCGCCGACGCCGAAGAAGGCGACCTGGGCCAGGTTGATCTGCCCGGCCACGCCCATGGTCAGGCCCAGGCCGATGGCGAGGATCGCGAAGATGATCGCGACGTTCACCACGTGCATGGAGTAGCCGCCGAGCCCGTACGGCAGCAGCCAGGCGGCCACCGCGAGGGGGACGAGGTATGCCAGACGTCTCATGCGCGGTTCACCGTCGTCTCTCCGAAGATGCCGGTGGGGCGGATCATCACGATGACCGCGAACACCAGGAACGTGACCAGCTCGGAGTACTCCTGGAAGTTGCCGGCCGCGAAGGCGTCCAGCAGCCCGAAGGTCATGCCGCCGACGATCGCGCCGGGCATGCTGCCGAACCCGCCGAGCATGGCCGCGGCGAACCCCTTGATGCCCAGGGTGCCGCCCATGGTCGGGTTGACGTACAGCATCGGCCCGATCAGGCTGCCCGCCAGTGCCGCCAGGCCCGCGCCGATCGCGAAGGCCATCGCGTTGCTGCGGCCGACGTGGATGCCGACCGCGGTGGCCGCCTGGTGGTCCATGGCCACCGCCTGCATGGCCGCGCCGCGCTTGGTGCGCTGCAGGAACAGCGCGAGCAGGCCGGTGGCGGTCGCCGCGACGGCGATCACCAGCAGGCTGTAGGTGGGAATGCGGATCCCGCCCAGGTCCAGCGGCGCGGTAGGGACGGGGGAGGGGACCGCGTGCCCGGTCGCCCCCCAGACGAGCACCGCGCCCGCCTCCAGGACGGCGCCGAAGCCGATCGTGCCGATCAGCATCAGCGTGAAGTCCTTGTTCTCCAGCGGCCGCAGGAAGCGCTCGATGACCAGCCCGATGAGGCCGGTGACCCCGATGGCCACCGCGACCGCGATCGCGAACGGCAGCTGGGTGGCCAGGTAGAACGTGGAGGCGGCGTACGCGCCGATCATCACGACGCTGCCGTGCGCGAAGTTGACCAGCCCCATCGTCCGGTAGACGATCGAGAAGCCCATCGCCACCAGCGCGTATACCGCTCCGAACGTGACCCCGCCGATCAGGGTCTGGAGGAAGACCTGCACGTCAGCTCGCGTCCTCGGGAACGACCGTGCCGCCCTTGACCAGGCCGATCTTGGTGGCGTGGATGCCGACCCCCGACTCGTCGTAGTCGTAGTCGCCCAGCAGCCCGGCGCGCTTCACGCCGCGGATGGCGTCGGCGAGCGGCCGGCCGCCCGCGCCCTTGGTCTGCTTGAGCGCCTCGATCAGGATCGACGCGCCGTCGTAGGCCTTGGCGACGTGCATGCGGGCGTCCTCGTTGTAGGCGGCCTTGTACTTGGCGGCGAACGCCTTGATGGGCTCGCTGGCCTCGTTGCTCAGGTACGGCGAGCTCACGACGGATCCCTCGGCGTTGTCCAGGCCCGCGGTGGTCGCGTACACGTCGGTGCCCATCGGCGCGCCGCCCGCGAACAGCGCCTTCAGGCCCAGCTCGCGCGACTGCTTGGCGATCAGGCCTGACTGGACCTCCTCGGCGCCGATGAACAGCACCTCGGGTTCCTGCTCGCGGATCTTGGCGAGGTTGGCGTTGAAGTCCTTCTGGTCGGGGGTGACGACCTCGTCGGCGATCGCGGTGACGTTCCTGGACTTGAGCGCGGCCAGGAACGCGTCGTGCTCGCCGGCGCCGTACGCGCCGTTGTTGCTGATCAGCGCGATCTTCTTGTAGCCCTTGTCGTCCACCAGGTACTTGGCGAGGGTCTCGTCGAACGTGACGCTGGTCGGCGCGTTCAGGAACAGGAACGGGCTCTTGAGGTCGGCGAGCTTGGGCGACTGCCCCGAGGTGATGTTCGGGATCTCGGCGTCCTTGAGGATCGGGGCCATCGCCAGGGTGACCGCGCTCTCGGCGGTGCCGAGCATCGCGACGTAGCCCTCGCTGGAGATCTTCCTGGCCAGGTTGGTGCCCACCGTGGGGTCGCCCTGGCTGTCGAAGAGGTCGAGCTTGATCTGCCGCCCGTTGACGCCGCCCGCCTTGTTGGCCTCGTCGACGGCGAGCTTGACGCCCTTGTGCTCCCACTGGCCGAGCGGGCTCAGCTGCCCGCTCTGCGCGTTGATGTTGGCGATCTTGATGGGGCCGGTGGCGTCCGCCTCCTGGGCGGCCTGCTGGCCGGGGGCGGAACAGGCGGCGAGCGCCATCAGCGCCGTCAGGGCCGTCAGGGCCACTGCGGAAATGGAAACTCTTGCGGAGAACAAGTGATTCACCTCATTGGGGGGTGGAGGAAAGTGCGGTGATCGACACGGCCCCGTAATGCACGGACTAGTACGTTAGTTATACGGCCTGGCGAAACCCGGGGAAATACCGAACGGGCAACGGTTTCAGTCGGGGAAAACACCCTGATAGATGTCCTTGATGTTCCAGTGGCCGGGGGTCGGCACGGGCTCGTTGACCATCGGCACGTCGATGAGCGCGGGCCGCCGGTTCGCCACCGCCGCCCGCAGGGCCGCCCCGAACTCGTGCGGCGCGGCGACGGTGTGGCCGTCGGCGTCGCACGCGGCGGCCAGCGCCGCGAAGTCGGGACTGTAGGGGAGCCCGGCGGGGTCGGTGAAGTCGCAGCCGTGGCTGCGGCCGAAGTTCGCGGACTGCAGGTCGGAGATGGTGCCGTGCGCCCTGTTGTTCATCACCACGAAGATCACCGGTGCGCCCTGCTCGACGGCGAGTGGCAGGGCGGGCAGCTGGGCCCCCATGCCGCCGTCGCCGATGAGCGCGACCACGACGCCGTCGGGGCGGGCGAGCTGGACGCCGACGGCGGCGGCCGGGCCGAACCCCATGGTGGAGGCGCCGCCGGGGGCGATGAAGCGGCCCTCGGCCGGCAGCTCGTAGCACTGCGCGACGCCGTTCTTGTTCCAGCCCACGTCGGTCACCAGGGTCGCGCCGGGCGGCAGCGCGTCGCGCAGGTCGGCGAGGATGCGCTCGGGCCGCAGCGGGAAGGCGTCGCTGCGGCCCCGCTCCCGGCTCCCGGCGAACAGCTCCGTCCTGGCCTCGCGGATGCGCTCGCGCAGCTCGGGCCGGTCCGCCCGCGGATGTGACGTGACGGCCTCGGCCAGGGCCCGCACCGCGAGCCCGACGTCGGCGACGGCGCCGATCTCGACCGGGTAGTTGCGGCCGATCTCGGCCGGGTCGATGTCGATCTGGATCAGTTTGCCGCGGTCGCCGAGCGTCCAGGTGAAGCGGGGATCCCATGAGCTGGCGTCGGTCTCGGCGAACCGGGTGGCCAGCGCCAGCACCACGTCGGCGTCCCTGGCGTAGGCGTTGGTCAGCTCCAGCCCCCAGAATCCCGGCATGCCGAGCACCAGCGGGTGCGCGTCGGGGACGGTGCCCTTGGCCATCAGCGAGTGCGCGATCGGGATGTCCAGGTGCTCGGCCAGCGACAGCAGCGCCTCGGCGTCCTCGCGCAGGCCGCCGCCGACGTACAGCAGCGGCCGCTCGGCGCCCGCGAGGGCCTCGGCGATCCGCTCCGCCGTCGCGGCGGGCAGGCCGGGCGGCGCGGCGTGGGTGACCGGCGGGTACGGCGCCGCGGGTCGGGAGAGGACGTCCATCGGCACGTTGACCAGCACCGCCCCCGGCCTGCCCGTCGTCGCCGTCCAGAAGGCCCGCTCGACGGACCGGCCCACGTCCTGGGCCCGGCGCACGTTCCAGGCGCGCTTGACGAAGGGCCGGAAGACCGACGCCTGGTCGGCGTCGGCGTGCAGGTTGATCTCCTGGTGCGGGTGGCGGCCGTGGTAGTAGGACGGGATGTCGCCGGAGATCACCACCATCGGCACCGAGTCGAGCGCGGCGGTCATCACCCCGGTGGCGGCGTTGGTCAGGCCGGGACCGACGTGCACGAGCAGCACGCCGGGCCTGCCGGAGGCGCGGGCGTAGCCGTCGGCCGCGTGCGCCGCCGCCTGCTCGTGCCGGGCGATGACGAAGCGGATACGGCTGTCGGCCAGCGCGTCGAGCACGGCGATGTTGGTGTGCCCGCAGGTGCCGAAGACGTACTCGACGCCGAGCTCCTCGAGCTGGGCGACGAGCGCGTGGGCGACGGTGGTCACCGGTCTTCCCAGACGGTCGGCGGTCACTGCTCTCCCCGGATGGTCGGTGGTCACCGGTTTCCCCGGATGGTCGGCGGTCACTGGTCTCCCCAGATGGTCAGCCCGCGAAGGAGCAGGGTCTTGGTCACGGTGAAGTCCTCGATCATCCAGCGGGGCGACTCGCGGCCGATGCCGGAGTCCTTCACGCCGCCGAACGGGAGGTGGTCGAGGCGGAAGTTGGACGAGCCGTTCACGACCAGGCCGCCGACCTCCAGCTCGCGCCAGGCGGTGACGATGCGGCGCACGTCGTGGGTGAACAGCCCGGCCTGCAGGCCGTAGCTGCTGCGGTTGCACTCCCGGACGACCTCGTCGAAGGCGTCGTAGGGAAGCACGGCGACGAGCGCGCCGAAGACCTCCTCACGGACGACCCTCGCGTCGGCGGGCGGCGTGACGACCACGGTCGGTTCCATCACCGCGCCCGTCCGGCCGCCGCCGGTCGTCACGGTCGCGCCGCCGCGCGCCGCCTCCTCGGCCCAGCGCGCCACCCGCTCGGCGGCCTCGTCGTCCACCATCGAGCCGACGTCGGTCGCCGGGTCGAGCGGGTCGCCCACCGTCAGCGCCCGCACCTCGCCGGTCAGGGCACGGGCGAACTCCTCGAACCGGCTGCGCTGCACGTAGACGCGCTGGACGGAGATGCAGCTCTGGCCGGAGTTGCTGTATCCGGTGCGCGCGCAGATACGTGCGGCCTCCGCCACGTCGGCGTCCTCGCAGACGATGGTGGCGGCGTTGCCGCCGAGCTCCAGCAGCACCCGCTTGGGCCCGGCGGCGTGGGCGACGGCGGCACCGGCCCTGACGCCGCCGGTGAAGCTGATCACGGCGATCTCCGGCGCGGCGCACAGCCGCGCGCCCACGTCCCCGCCCCCGTGCAGGACCTGGACGGCCTCCTCCGGCATCCCGGCCTCCAGCAGCAGCCGGACCAGGGCGGCCGAGACGGCCGGGGCCTGCGGCGGCGGCTTGACGACCGTGGTGTTGCCGGCCGCGAAGGAGGCGGCCAGCTTGTGGGCGAGCAGGTTCGCCGGGGCGTTGAACGGCGTGATCGCGAGCACCGGGCCGGCCGGGGCGCGCTGCGTGATCGCGGTGTTGCCCACCCCGCGGGCCCAGCCCGCCACGGGCAGGACCTCGCCGCCGATCGCCCTGGCCTCGGCCGCCGCGACGGCGAACGTGTCGGCCACCCGCAGCATCTCCCCGCGGCCGTCCTTGAGCGGCTTGCCCAGCTCCAGGGCGAGGAGCCGGGCGAACTCCTCGGCGCGGGCGGTGACCGCGGCCGAGGCGCGCTCCAATATCGTCGCGCGGGTGGCCGGGGCGAGCCGCGCGACCGCCCCGGCACTCCGGCGCGCGTAGTCGAGCGCGGTGGCGATGTCGTCGGGACCGGCGAGCCGGGCCCGGCTCACGACCCGCCGCACGTAGGGGCCGACGCGGTCGGAACGGGGGCCCGCACCCAGCCACTTCCCGGCGATCAGGCATTCGGCTTCCTGGACTGCGTCCATGTCATCTCCATAGAGATCCGCTTGGCGGTTCTCAAGAACCGCACTGTGGATTGCCTCACGGTATGAGGAGGGTAAAGGTTCTGGCAAGGGGCAATTGATCCGCATAGTGGTTCATCTGGACCGCTGGGCGGACTGGTGTTAGCGTACGGACCGCATGCGAGAGTGAGCGGAAAAGGTTCACCTTCGACTCACAAGTGAGGACCCGTGCCTTCGATGAACAACCCGGCGGTCTCCGGTGACAGCGGTGGCGGCGTGCGCAGCGTCCAGCGGGCGTTCGACATCCTGTCCCTGCTCACCGACGACCGCCGGACGCTGACGATCCGCGAGGTCGTCGACGAGACGGGGCTGGCCAAGACGACGGCGCTGCGCCTGCTGCAGACCCTGGAGCACATGGGGCTGCTGTGGGCCACGCGCAAGGGCTACGCGGCGGGGCCGGCCCTGTGGCGCTGGGCGCATCTCGCGCGCGACGCCTGGGAGCTGCCCCCGGAGACCGTGCAGCTCATGCGCGAGCTGGGGGAGCGGCACCGGGAGACCGTCAACCTCTACGTCCTGCGGGACGTCCACCGCATCTGCATCGCCCAGCAGGAGAGCCCGCAGCCGCTGCGCCATGTCGTGCGGGTCGGCGACGAGCTGCCCCTGTGGGCGGGCGCCGCCTCGAAGGTCCTGCTCAGGGACGCCCCGGCGAGGCTGCTGTCGAGGGTCTGCCAGCTCTCGCCGTACGGCGAGGAGCACCTGGCGACGTTGCGGGAGTGGATCGCCGGAGTGGCCGGGGACGGCTATGCGGAAAGTCACGGCGAGCGCGAGCCGGGCCTGTCGGCGGTGGCCGCCCCCGTGACGGGCGCGGCGGGCGCGACCGTGGCGGCGCTCTCGCTGAGCGGTCCGACGGTCCGCTTCGGCGAGGAACGTGTCCAGGAGTTCGCCGCGGACCTGCGGGAGGCGGCCAAGCGCATGTCGGACCGCGGCTTCGACCATCCCCTGACCTGACCTTATGGAGCGTGAATGCAGCAGTTGCCACTGGACGGCATCAAGGTCGTGGACCTGACCAACGTTCTGGCCGGGCCGTACTGCAGCTACCAGCTGATGCTGTTCGGCGCGGAGGTGGTCAAGGTCGAGATGCCCGGCGACGGGGATCTCGCCCGCCGTCTCGGCCCGGACCCCGAGCTCAACCGGGAGGGGCTCGGCGCCTCCTTCCTGGCACAGAACGCCGGGAAGAAGTCGGTCGAGATCGACCTGAAGAGCCCGGCGGGCAGGCAGGCGTTCGAGGCCATGGTGGCCGGCGCCGACGTCCTGCTGGAGAACTTCAGGGCCGGGGTCCTGGCCAGGCTCGGTTACGGCTGGGACCGGCTGCGGGAGCTCAACCCCGGTCTGGTCTACTGCGCGATCTCCGGGTTCGGCCAGAGCGGCCCGATGAGCGGGGCGCCCGCCTACGACCAGATCGTCCAGGGGCTGTCCGGCATGATGAGCGTCACCGGCACCCCCGAGACGGTGCCGCTGCGCGTCGGCTTCCCGATCTGCGACTCGATCGGGGGGCTGATGGCCGCACTGGCGATCTCCGCCGCCCTGGCCGGGCGCGCGCGCGGCGGGACCGGCTGCTTCCTGGACCTGTCGATGCTGGAGGCGTCCATCTCCGCGATGGGCTGGACGGCCTCCAACTACCTGGTCAGCGGTGTCGAGCCGGAGCCGATGGGCGACCAGAACGCCACCGCCGCGCCCTCGGGCACCTTCGAGACGGCCGACGGGCCGCTGAACATCGCCGCCAACCAGCAGGTTCAGTTCGAGACGCTGTGCCGCCTCGTCGGGCGGCCGGACCTGCCCGCCGATCCCCGGTTCGCCGCGAGGGAGGCGCGCAAGACCCACCGCCGGGCCCTGAACCACGAGCTCAACCTGGCGTTGCGGACCAGGACGGCGCTGGAGTGGGAGGAGATCCTCTCGCGAGGGGGCGTCCCGGCCGCCCGCATCCTCACCGTGGCCCAGGCGCTGGCGCTCGGCCAGCTCCGCGGGCGCGGCTTCCTCACGGAGCTGCCGTTTCCCGGCGGCGACGAGCGCCGCGTGACGGTCACGGGCAACGGCGTCCTGGTCGACGGCGCCGCGTTGCGCCCGCGCGCTCCGGCTCCCCTCCTCGGCCAGCACAACGTGGAGTTCGGAGTGACGTCATGAGCGGCGTGGGCGACATGAGCGACGCTGCCGACTGGTGGGGAACGGCGGTGTCCCGGATCGAGCCCGACGTCATCGAGCTGCAGGGCCGGCCGGTGCAGGAGCTGATCGGGAAGGTCGGCTTCGCCGAGATGATCTGGCTCATGCTCCGCGGCCGGCTGCCGGACGAGCGGCAGGCCGCGCTGCTGGAGGCGGCGCTGGTCTCCTCGGTGGACCACGGCCCGCACGCCCCGTCGATCGCCGCCGCCCGGATGGCGATCACCTGCGGCGTCGGGCTGAACAACGCCGTCGCCACCGGCGTCAACCTGCTGGGCGACGTGCACGGCGGCGCGGGGGAGCAGTGCGTGGAGATGCTGGAGGAGGTCGTGCGCACCGGTGACGCGGCCGCCACGGTGGCCCGCCGGCGGGCCCGCGACAAGTATCTGCCCGGGTTCGGGCACCGTTTCCACACCCGCGACCCGCGCCGCGACCCGCTGCTCGCCCTGGTGGACGAGGCGGTGGCCGGCGGGGTGGTGGCCGGTGCCCACCTGCGCGCGGCCCGGCAGGTGGAGGAGCTGATCAGCCCGGTGCCGATGAACATCGACGGCGCCACCGCGGTCATCTACGCCGAGCTGGGCTTCCCCGCGCCGCTGGCCCGCGGCCTGTTCGTGCTGAGCCGCAGCGTGGGAATCCTCGCGCACGCCTGGGAGGAGTCGGGCCAGGGCCGGCGCAACAAGGGGCCCATGCCTCCCTCCATCCTGCCCACCGACCTCAGGGCGCGGTGACCGCTCATCTCGCCTGCCGGCCTCAGGCTTCGGGGACCGCCGTGCTGACGGAAAAGCCGCGTCGTTCCGTCGGCGCCATCCTCGCGGCGATCCATCAGGCGGATCGCCGGACCCGGATGACGGACGCACGATAGGCCGGACGCGGCGATGAAGCAAGAGCTTGTTCAGGGCGTCGGCGCTGGATACGCTCGAGACCTCCCAGTGGACCAAGCGATCCATCTAGTGGACCAAAGCACGTGAGGTGCTCATGCGCGTCAGGCGTTCGTCCCTGTCCATCGCCGCCCTCGGCGCGGCGGCACTCCTGCTCACCGTCACCTCCCCCGGTTCCGCGGCCTCTCCCGGTGCCGCGGTCTCCTCCGGCTCCGCGGCCTTCCCCGGCTCCGCGGTCTCGCCCGGCCACGGCAGGGGGGCCGAGAACCTCGGCGACCCCGACTACGGTGTCTGCCGGGGCACCGACCCCCGCTGCTACCACGACTGGGGCAACTTCGACCCCGCCGAGGGCTATCGCCTGCTCGTCTACAGCCGCACCGCCGGACCTCGCCACGCCCATCTGGGGACTCCCCTCGGCCCCGGCCTGAACCCGCCGCTCAACGACGACAACGTCGCGGTCAGGGCCATGGTCGGGCTGGGGGCGGAGAACGGGTTCGCCGTCGACTACACCGAGGACGTCACCCAGCTGTCCTCTGCGGGCAGGCTGCTGTCGTACAACGCCGTGATGTTCCTCAGCACCACGCGCGACACCCTCGACGACGCCGCGCAGACCGCCCTGCGGCAGTACGTCCGCGCCGGCGGCGGCTTCGTCGGCGTCCACAACGCCTTCGGCACCGAGTACAACTGGCCCTGGTACGAGGGCCTGCTCGGCAACGCCAACTTCTACGACCACAGCGCCAACCAGCCCGGAGTCGTCGAGACCGTCGACAGGCGGGACGTCTCAACCCAGGGGTTGCCGAAACGCTGGGCCTTCTCCGACGAGTGGTACAACCTCGTGCCGTTCCCGACCCGGGTCAGGGTGCTGGCCAAGGTGGACGAGAGCACGCTCGCCCGGGGGGTGCGCGGCGGCCTCGGCCACCCCGGGCACGGAGACGACCACCCGGTCAGCTGGTGCCAGTACTACGACGGCGGCAAGGCCTGGCTCACGACCCTCGGCCACGACGTCAAGGCATGGACCGACGAGCCGATGGAGGGCGACCGGTACTTCGTCCAGCACCTGCTCGGCGGGGTGAGATCGGTGCTCGGCATGGCGCCGTTCTGCCGCTGATGCGGGGGCCCGGTCACCGCCGGACACGCCGCTGATCCGAGGGGCCGGGCCGCCGCCGGACGCCACCGGCCGCCGCGGGCGCGCCGGCGGCCCGCATGGGCTCGAAGCTCCCCCGGGAGGACCCCCGGGACGCGGCGGGCGGTCTCAGGTGGGCGTGCCGGTGTCGACGCGGTAGAGCGCGCTGAAGAGCGGCCAGGTCAGGGTGGCCATCTCGGCGGGGGGTCGCGGGCATCCGCGCTGGAGCCAGTCCGCGGCCACGCCGATGAGCGCTCCCGCGGTGAACGCGGCCGGGACGTCGTGCGGGATGTCCGACGGAGGGCCGGAGTATCCCACCGGATCATCGGCGGTGATCTGGTGGAGGCGCTCGTGGACGGCCGCGGCGATGCGGCGGCGGATGTGGTCGACGACGCGTGCGCTGCCCTGCGGCCCCAGCAGGGTGCGGTAGAGCCCGGCGTGCTCGGCGAGGCTGGCGAAGAACGCCTCCAGCGACTGGGTCGCCTCCGGCGCCGGGTCCGCCGTCTCCGGGCCGGGGCCGGGCAGGGACTCGATCAGCCCGTCGATCATCGCGGTGCAGGCGGCCTCGGCGAGTTCGTGGACGTCGCGGTAGTGGTCGTAGAAGGTCGAGCGGCTCACGCCGGCGCGTTCGGCGACGTCGGCGACGGTGATCCGGGAGAGGTCCCGCTCCTCGACGAGCTCGATCAGCGCGCGTGCCAGGGCCGTGTGGGTGCGGCGCACGCGCCGGTCACCGGAGGGGGAGTCGCTGTTCTTGGTCGTGGCCACGTTCTTACTTTACCGTCAACCTACATCTGTAGGTTTCCCGACATCTGTAGGGTAGCGTGAGGGTGCATTCGTCACCCGGCGTGCGGCTCCTCCTCTCACGCCCGCGTGACAGCGGAGCACGGTACAGGCACGCACCACACGGCCCGCCCGATCCATCCGTTCGCAAGGAGATGACGCATGAGTGCCGACGAGCAGGTCCTGCGCTACCCGATCCCCAACGACAGGGCTCTGGAGCCGCCCGCGGAATGGGCCGAGCTGCGCGGCACGTGCCCGGTGGCGCACGTGGAGCTGCCCAGCGGTGACCGGGCGACGCTGCTGACCCGCTACGCCGACGTCAGGCAGGTGCTCGCCGACCCGCGCTTCACCCGCCAGCTCACCGCCCCCGACGCGGCGCGGCTGTCGGCGGAGGGCGGCGGAGTCTTCAGCAGCGAGATGGCGCAGATCATCCCCGACGGGGGCGAGGAGCACCTGCACTGGCGGCGCCTGGTCGGCAAGTGGTTCACCGCCAAGCGGATGGCCGCCCTGCGGCCCTCGATGGCCCGGATCGCCGAGGAGCTCATCGACGACATGGTCAAGCGCGGCGCCCCCGGTGACCTCAGGGCGGACCTGGGCTTCCCGCTGCCGGTGTACGTCATCTGCGACATGCTCGGCGTGCCGGCCGCCGACCGGGACCGGTTCTCGTACTGGTCCGACACCCTGCTCAACCTCACCCGCTACACCAAGGCCGAGACCGAGGCCGCCCAGGTGGAGTTCTTCCAGTACATGTCCGAGCACGTCGCCGCCAAGCGCGCCGAGCCGGGCGAGGACCTGCTGAGCGAGCTGATCGCGGCCGGCGGCCCCGAGGACGGCGGGCTGTCCGACATCCAGATCCTGGTCACCGGCATGGGCCTGCTGGTCGCCGGGCACGAGACCACCGCCAACATGATCGGCAAGATGGTCTCCATGCTGCTGGCCGACCGCGGCCGGTGGGAGCGGCTGCTCGCCGACCCCTCGCTGGTGCGCACGGCGGTGGAGGAGACGCTGCGGCTCGACGCCAACTCCGGCTTCGGCCTGCCGCGCTACCTGCCCGTGGAGACCGAGGTGAGCGGTACGGCCCTGCCCCGCGGCACCACCGTGGTGTGCAGCATGGCCGCGGCCAACCGGGACGAGAGCGTCTTCGAGGCCGCCGCCGAGATGGACCTGAGCCGCAGCCCGAACCCGCACCTGGCCTTCGGCGCGGGCGCCCACTCCTGCCTGGGTCAGTCACTGGCGCGCACCGAGCTGCAGGTCGTGCTCGAGGTGCTGCTGCGCAGGCTTCCGTCCCTGGAACTGGCCGTCCCGGTGGAGGAGCTGGAACGAGTCGAGGGGCTGGCCGTCGGCGGCCTGCGCACGGTACCGGTCCGCTGGTGACCGGGCACCGCCCCACCCGACAGGCAGAGAGGAACCCGGTATGAAGGTCACCGTGGACGAGGACAAGTGCTGCGGCGCCGGCCAGTGCGTGCTGATCGCGCCCGAGGTGTTCGACCAGCGCGACGACGACGGCATCGTCGTCCTGCTCGAACCCGAGCCCGGCGCGGACCGGCACACCCTGGTCCGTGAGGCCGCCGCGGTCTGCCCCGCCGCCGCGATCGCGCTGAGCGAGCAGGACTGAGCGCCGGACGCGCTCGTTCCCCGTTGTGGCCGGGTGGAGCCGTGGGCCGCTGCCGCGTCTCCTCCCCGGCCTCACGTACAGGTCGGTGAGACGGCGTTCGGTCAGGGCGCGGCCGATCGCCTCCACATCAGAATAATGTTCTTATGTCGTGATTTCTCTATATAAAAAGGCGCATACTGCGATCGGTAACGGCGGCTGCGGGGGCCGTCGCAACGGTTTTCCGACCGCTACGGGGAGTTCATGGCAAGGCTGTCTCGCTTCCGCATGTCAATCGTCTTCACGATCACCGTGTGCGCGAATCTCGTCGCGCCCGCCACCGCACACGCCGTGGTGCCCGAACCAGGTCTCGTCGCCGCGTACGGACTGAACGAGGGGACCGGAACAGTCGTCGGCGACGCGTCCGGCAACACGAACAACGGCACGGCCACCGGTACCTCGTGGGTGCCGGGCAGGTACGGCAGGGCGCTCGCCTTCGACGGCGCGTCGAGCCTGGTCACGATCGCCTCCTCGGCGAGCCTGCGTCCCACCGCCGCGCTGACGGTCGAGGCGTGGATCAACCCTTCAGGCACCGGCCGGCACCCGGTGCTGGTCAAGGACGCCGACGGCCGGCCGGGCTACGCGCTGTCGGAGTCCGACGGCGCGGAGTACGGCGACAGACCTCCTTCGGCATCGGTGAACACGGGCACGGTCCGCACGGTGAAGGCGCGGCGGGGCCTCTCGCTGAACGGCTGGCACCACCTCGCCACCACCTACGACGGCAGCCGGCTGCGCCTCTACATCGACGGCGAACTCGACCGGTCCGTGCCGGTGGCCGGTGCCGTGCGAGCGGGGGACGGCCCCCTCCACATCGGCGGCCATCCGGCGTGGGGCGCGTACTTCAAGGGTGCGATCGACGAGGTGCGCGTCTACAACGTGGCCAGGACGCGGGCGCAGATACAGCTGGACATGAACAATCCCGTCACCGGGACCGACGCGCCGCCGACGACCCCGACCGGTCTGACCGCGTCCGCGTACCAGGCCAATGTGGGCCTGGAGTGGACGGGGTCGACCGACGACAAGGGCGTGCGCAGGTATGACGTCCACCGCTCGACCGTCTCGGGGTTCACCCCGTCGGACGACACCTGGATCGGTTCGCCCACGTTCGACTACGCGACGTTCCTCGGGGACGCGGGCGCCCCGTCCGGGGTGTACTACTACCGCGTCGTCGCGATCGACACCGCCTCCCAGGCGAGCCCTCCGTCGGCACAGGTCCGGGTGACGGTCACCGCCCCGGGCAACCCGCCCTCGGCCCCGGGACCGCTCATCGGCGGCGGCCGTGCCGACCGGGCCGAACTGAGGTTCACCTTCGCCGACGGCCACTGGGGCGTCGGCGCCTACCAGGTGCATCGCTCGACGACGGCCGGGTTCACGCCCACCGCCCGGACCAGGATCGCGGGCATCCAGACGGCCCTCTACACCGATCATCCCCTGGACGAGGGGATCTACTACTACCGGGTGATCGCGGTCGACGGTGCGGGACAGTTCGGGCCCGCGTCCAACGAGTTGCGGGCCCGGATCCCCGATCTGCCGCCGAGCACGCCGACGGCGGTCGCGCAGGGCGGCGCCGGCCAGGCCGTCGTCACCTGGACCGCGGCCACCGACGACGACGCCGTGAGCGGCTACGAGGTCTACCGGTCGACCTCCTGGAACGCCCAGTTGGACAGCGGAACGATACTGGTGGCCAGAACCGGCGCGTCCACGCTTTCCGCGGTCGACACCGGCCTGTCGCCAGGGCACTACTACTACCGGGTCCGGGCGATCGACAACGCGGATCAGCCGGGTGAACTGTCCGAGTCGGCCCCCGCCGATCCCACCACCTGCGCTCCCGCCGACTGTCTCGTGGCAGCGTACGGGATGAACGAGGGCGCGGGCACGACGGTGGGGGACTCGTCGGGGGCGGGCAACACCGGGACCGCCGCCGAGACGACCTGGGCCACCGGCAGGTTCGGCAAGGCCCTGTCGTTCGGCGGTTCCCACACGGGTGGGGTGCGGGTTCCCGACTCGGTGTCCCTGCGCGCGGACACGGCGCTCACCATGGAGGCGTGGGTCTACCCGACCGGCGCCGGGTCCGCGGCCGGCCAGAGCATCCTTCTGAAGAGCCCTCCCTGGGGCTCCGGCGAGTACGGTCTCTCGATGGGTCCCTCGGATCCGCAGCAGGGGCCGTACGCGTCAGTGGCGTCCAACACCACCCTGAACAGGCCGCCGCTCCCGCTGAACACCTGGGTGCATCTGGCGGGGACGTTCGACGGTGACGTCATCCGGCTGTACGTGAACGGGACACCGGTCGCCGAGAGCTACCCGGGAGTCGGCCCCGTCAGGGCGGACGTCTTCAGCCCCCTGTTCATCGGGCACAGCGGTTTCACGGGACTGATCGACGAGGTCCGCGTCTACACCACCGCGCTCACCGCGGCACAGATCCAGGCCGACATGAACACACCCCTCTGACCCGACCGCGTCCGATCACCCGTACCCGCGGCACGCCGGCGCCGGGGACCTTCGACGGGCCCGCTCACCCAGCGGGATCGCGAACCGTCTCCGGCGCCCAGGCCGGGGGCGGGACTCCAGCCTCGGGAAGGCGCGCCCGTGGCCGGCGTGTGGACGGGGAGGGCGACGGACGGGGTCGGCACCCGCCGCTCCCGCCGAGGTGACCTCAGGATCGGAGGTCACCTCGGGACGGGCTCTCCGGCCGTTCGCCCGCGGCCCGCGCGATCGCGCGCCGGATGGGTTCGTAACCGGTGCACCGGCAGATGTTGGAGCCGACCAGGGCGGCGACGCGCTCCGGGTCGTCGCCGAGGGCCGGGTCCGACTCCAGCGCCCCGGCGGCCACCATCAAAAAGCCCGGCGTGCAGAAACCGCACTGCAGGGCGTGCTCGGCGGAGAAGGCCCGCTGCAGCGGATGGGGCTCGCCGCCGGGGCCGGACAGCCCTTCGACGGTACGCACCGAGCCGCCGTCGCACTGCACGGCCAGCATGAGGCACGACCGGACGGCCTCGCCGTCGACCAGCACCGTGCAGGCCCCGCAGACGCCGTGCTCGCAGCCCAGGTGCGTGCCCGTGAGGCGGCAGTCCTCGCGCAGCACGTCGGCCAGAACGCGCCGGGGCTCCACGTCGAGCGCGCGCTCCTCGCCGTTCACCGTGATGGTGATCCTCATCGGTGGCCTCCTCGGGACGTGCCGGCCCGCGACAGCCGATCCCTCGCCGCCTCGCACAGGGTCCTGCCGACCAGGACGGCGACGGCCTGGCGCCGGTACTCCACGTCGGCGTACGGTTCGGGCAGGGGCGCGGCGTCCTGCTCGGCGGCGACGCGGCCCGCGCGGGCGAACGGGTGGTCGCCGGGCACCCGGCGTCCGGTCGGGGGCGTGATCTCGGCGCCGATCAGCGCCTGCTCGGCGGCACGGGCCCGTACCGGCCGGTCGGCGCAGTTGACGAGCCCGATCCTCGCCTCGGTGATCACCCCGTCGGGCGCGGTGAGCGTCGCCGCCACGGCCACCTGGGCGAAGCAGAAGTGCGTGCGCCGGTGCTCGACGAAGCCGACGCCGGTGTCGTCCGCGAGCAGCGGGAACCGTACGGCGGTGATGAGCTCGTCCGGCGTGCGCGAGGTCAGGAACGGCCCGAGGAAGTAGTCGCGAGCCGCGATCTCGCGTGGGCCGCCGGCGCCGTGCACCTCGACGGCGGCGTCGAGGGCGAGGGCGAGGGCGCACCACTCCGCGGCCGGGTGCGCCCAGGCGAGGCTGCCCACCAGGGTGCCGCGGGAGCGGATGGGCGGATGGGCGACGTTGACGACGGCGCGGGAGAACAGGGTGCCGAGCGGGCCCGGCACGGCCCGTTCCCGCTCGAAGGCGGCGTGGCGGATCAGGGCGCCGACCCGCAACGTGCCGTCGTCGACGCTCATGTGGTCGAGCTCGGCGACGCGGTTGATGTCGACCACCAGCTCGGGGCGGATGCGCTGCAGGCGCATCTCCAGGACGAGGCTCTGGCCGCCGGCGAGGACCCGGGCGTCCCGCCCGGAACCGAGGGCGTCGACGGCCTCGCGCACCGTGCGCGGCACGACGTAGTCGAAGGCGGCGGGTTTCACCGGACCTCCTCCGGGAGTTTCGGGGCGCGGGCCGCCCGCCACACCACGTCCGGGGTGAGCGGCATCTGCAGCAGGCCGGGGTCGGCCAGCCGCAGCGCGTCGGCCACCGCGTTGACGATCGCGGCCGGAGTGCCGATGCAGCCCGACTCTCCCGCCCCCTTGGCGCCCAGCGGCGTGCTGGGGCTCGGCGTGCGGGTGTCCCTGAGCTCGATGGGCGGGATCTCGGCGGACGTCGGCAGCAGGTAGTCCAGCAGCGCCTCGGCGAGCAGGGGCACGCCGTTCTCCCCGAAGGGGATGCCCTCGTACAGCGCCTGGCCGACCCCCTGCACGGCCGACCCGAAGGCCTGCCCGCGCACCATGGCCGGGTCGAGCACCACCCCGCAGTCGTCCACCGCCACCAGCCGCAGCACGCGCACGGTGCCGAGCTCCGGATCGACCTCCGCCACCGCCGCGTGGGCGCCGAACGGGAACGCCATGCCCGACTCGAACCGGCCGCCCACCCGCATCGGCCCGGTCGCCTTCACCAGCTCGGCCAGGTCCATCGCCGCCGAGCCGCCGTGGACGGTGTGCACGGTGCCGCCGGACCACGCCACCTCCTCCTCCGGCACCTCCCACAGAGCCGCGGCCCGCGCCCGCGCCTCCTCGACGAGGAGCGTGGCGGCGTTCCGCAGCGCCGCGCCGGCCACCTGCGCCGACCGGCTGGCGAAGGAGCCCACCCCGTCCGGCTGCTCGTCGGTGTCGCCCTCGACCAGCCGGACCCGCGCCCCGTCCACACCGAGGGTCTCGGCGACCAGCGCCGGGAAGACCGTCTCGTGGCCCTGGCCGCTGGAGGCCGTGCCGCAGCGGGCGGTGACCGTGCCGTCCTCGTGCGCCTCGACGCCGGCGAACTCGTGCAGCCCCCCGGGTTCGCCACCGGAGCGTTCCACGTAGCAGGACAGGCCGATCCCCAGGGGGAGGGACTCCGGGTCCGTCCGGCGGCGGGCCTGCTCGGCCCGCCATCCGTCGTGGTCGAGGGTCTCCAGCGCCAGGTCGAGCGCGGCGGCGTAGTTCCCGCTGTCGTAGCGCCGCCCGGTGGGCGTCTCGTAGGGGAAGTCCTCGGGCGGGATGAAGTTGCGCCGCCGCAGTTCCGCCGGGTCCATTCCCAGCCGGCGGGCCAGCGTGTCGATCGACCGCTCCAGCGCGATCGCCGCCTCGGGGCGCCCCGCGCCTCGATAGGGGTAGGTCACCATGGTGTTGGTGAGCACCGAGCGGACGGTGGCGTGCACCCTCGGGGTGGTGTACGGACCCGTCGCCATCCAGGCGGTCTGCATGGGCAGCCCGACCCCGATGTGGGGGTAGGCGCCGACGTCGGCGTCGATGTTCAGCTCGTACGCGAGCAGGCGTCCGTCGGCGTCGGCGGCGAGCCGGACCCTCTGGTCCTGGCCCCGGCCCCGGGTGGCGACCATCATGGACTCCAGCCGGTCCTCGATCCACCGGACGGGACGTCCGAGCTCCACCGCCAGGAAGGCGACCGCGATGAACTCCGGGAAGGTCGCGCTCTTCGACCCGAACGCGCCCCCGGTGTCCGGCACCACCACGCGCACCCGCTCGACCCGCGGGCCCAGCAGCGCGGCCAGCTCCCGGCGCAACCGGTGCGGTGCCTGATGGCCCGACCACACCGTCAGCAGGTCTCCCTCGGGCACGGCGAGGATCGTCCTGCACTCCATGGGGGTGGGCATCAGCAACTGCTGGCGGTACCGGCCCTCCACCACGACCGCCGCCTCCCGCCACACCGACTCCTCGATCGGCTTTCCGGCCTCCCCCAGCAGGGCGACGTTGCTCAGCCCGTCGAACAGGCGGACGGAGTCGTCCGCGGCGGCGGACGGCGTCACCACCGCGGGCAGCGGATCGATCCGGAAGGTGACCTCGGCGGCCCCGTCCTCGGCCCGGTAGCGGTCCTCGCCCAGGACCACCGCCAGCGCCTCGCCCGGGTAGCGCACCCGGTCCCTCACCAGCACCGGCCACTCCCGGCCGGCCACGGTCTCCTCCGTGGACAGCTGGGCGAGCATCGCGTACGGAACCGGGGGCAGGTCCTGCAGCGCGGCGGCCGACCGCGCGCACGGCGGCATCTCGGAGAGATTCGCGGCGGACCAGGCTCCCACCACTCCCGGCACCTCGCGGGCGGCGGAGCAGTCCACCTCGCGCAGTACGCCGTGCGCGACGTCGCTTCTCACGAACACGGCGTCCAGGCAACCCGGCACGTCCATGTCGGCGACATAGCGGCCCTCACCGGTGAGCAGCCGTTCGTCCTCACGCCTTGACCATTGCTCCACAACCAAAACCTCCGCGCCGCGCAAGTCATCGCATGGTCCGGTCAATTTCCAGTGGGATGCGTGGGGGGCGACGGACATTCGTGGTGAGCCACCAGTGGCAATTGGCGCGAATCGTTTGTGGACACATCGGGTGCGCGAATGAGACGCACTGAATCAACGATACATGTGTATTTGATGGGGTTTTGCTGGGCTTGGAGGGAATTTTGAGATGATTTTTCCCGGGTTCCGTTGGCCGGGGATTTTCCGGTCACCGATCACCTCCGCGGGGAGGGTGCAGGGGGAGGGGCCGGGGGAGCAGGGCGGCTCTCCCCGGCCCTGCCGGTCGGGGCCGGTCGGGAGCGTCAGTAGCCGTAGCGGCCCTTGAGGTGACGCCACCAGTCGCGGAACATCCAGGCGTCGAAGTCGGTGATCTGGCTCGCGCTGCCGGCCTTCATGAGGAATCCGCCGACCCCGGAGGGCGTCCAGTCGTAGAAGTCGTCCAGCCCGAAACTGTGCCCGATCTCGTGGAGCAGGATGTGGATGTTGTCGGAGTCGAGCGCGCCGACGAAGTACTCGCTGCCTATGCGCTGGCCCCAGTCACCGCCCGCGCCGCCGCCCATCCCGGCGGTGAGCCACAGGGACATGTCGTAGTGGCGCGCCGCTCCACCCGGGCAGTTCGGGTACTGGCCGTTCTGGTTGAAGAAGCGCCCGCACGGCTCGGCGCACTGCGGGGCGCCCTCGCGGATGTTGTTGACGTAGACGTCGACGGAGTTGTCGCTCCACTGCAGCGTGGCGCGGTCGCGCACGGCCCACCCGACGACCTTGACGGGGACGTTGGTGTACGGCCAGCCGTTGTGGCCGGCCATCAGGTCGGTCCACTTCTTGACCTGGCGGGCCAGGGAGGCGTGGATCCGGTCGCGTAGCGCGGCGGAGACCGGCGCGCTCGACTCCCAGCGCACGCAGTAGTTGAGGCTGCCGCCGTTGGCCATGACCTGGTCCCACCCGTAGTTCCTGAAGGTGTTCAAATGCGGGTAGGTGCTCTCGTAGTGCTGCCACACCTGGTTGAGCGGGTTGACCAGGTTGGTCGGCGGGTTCCATCCCGTGCCGCCGCCGGGCACGGTGCCGTTGGCCTTGACCTCCAGCAGGCCGACCGACGAGCTGCCGGTGAGCAGCACCCGCAGCCTGGTCGTGGTGACGGGGGTGAAGGTGACGTGGTTGTACTGGTCGAGCGCCCGGTTGTAGGCGCTCGCCCCGGTCAGGTCGACGTAGGCGCTGCCGTTCCAGGACTGCAGCCGCCACGACGCCGGAACGCGCACGCCGCCGTTGTCGTCGAAGAAGTAGACGTCGGCCGAGGTCAGAGTCCGTGCGGAGGACCAGGTGAGCAGCGCCCACTGCTCGCCGGTGTTGGGCCAGGTGCCCCAGCGCCGGTTGACGGTGTCGTTGGAGGAGGGCGGGTCGATGCCGTCGTTGACCGCCGCGACGCTCTCCCAGGCGGAGGTGTGGGACGCCGACGCGGTCGCCGAGGGCGCCAGGTTGGCGTCCGCCGCCGCCGCGGCGGGCACCGTGCCGCCGGGGGACAGGAGCAGGCCGAGCACCAGGGCGGGAACCGCTGCCGCCCACCATCGTTTCATCGGGAACCTCCGTGTGTCGTCGTTGTCGCGTCGCCGGGCTGACCGGGGGCCGCCGTGCGGCGGCCCCCGTGCCCCGGTTCACCCGCCGGTCAGGTCGGCGGGTCTCGACGTGGTGCTGAGGACGTGGTGCTGAGGACGTGGTGCCGGAGATGTCGTGCTGGAGAAGCGTTGTCGGAGATGTCGTGCCGGGGACCGGTGCTAGAGCGCCATCCACTCCAGGACGCCGGTGGAGTAGCCCGTCCTGGAGGTGATGTTCAGCCGCAGCCGCGTCGTGGAGATCTGGTCGAAGGTGGTGACGTTGTAGGTGTTCGCGCCGACGCCGCAGGCGGACTGGCCGGGCACGTTCACGTAGGCGCTGCCGTTCCAGTACTGGACCTGGCAGGACGCGGGCAGGTCGATGCCCTGGTCGTCGTCGAACCAGTAGGTCGCGACCTTGCTGAGGTCGCGCGCGGCCGGCCACCGGTACTCGATCCACTCGGTGCCCTGGTGGTTCCAGTTGCCGTAGGCGCCGTGGCCGTGGTCGGCCGAGCCGGAGGGGACGAACCCGTCCTTGATCGCGCCGAGTGTCTCCCACGGGGAGACGTAGGAGGTGGACGCGGTCGCCGTCAGCGCGTGGTTGGTGCCGGCCGGGGGCTGGCCGCCGCCCCCGCCGCCGATCGGGGTCGTGGTCTGCACGACCTTCCGCATGGTGCCGTCGGCGTTCCAGTACAGCTTGTCCAGGGTGACCGAGCGGCGGAAGTCGCCACCGCCCGGGGCTCCGGCGTTGTGGTAGACCATGTACCACTGGCCGTTGAACTCGATGATCGCCGGGTGGTTGGTGGTCGAGGTGACCTGGTCGAGCACGACGCCACGCTGGGTCCACGGCCCCATCGGGTTGCTCGCCGTGGCGTAGCGGATGCAGGCGTAGCCGGGCTGGGAGCACCCGGGGTCGTTGGCGGCGTAGGCGAGATAGTAGGTGCCGTTGCGCTTGAACATCCAGGGGGCCTCCCAGAAGTTGCTCACCCCCGCCGGGGTGACGACCGGGCCGTCCAGGTTGATCATGTCGGGCTTGAGCTTGGCCGCGCGGACGCCGTAGTAGGAGCCCCAGTAGATGTACGCCTGGCCGTCGTCGTCGGTGAAGACGGTCGGATCGATGTTCAAGGGGGAGGAGTTCGGGGTGCTGTCGCTGATCAGCGGCCCGCCCTTGGCGTCGGTGAACGGGCCGAGCGGGGAGTCGCCGACCGCGACGCCGATGTTCATCCACCCGGGGCCGTTGCCGTTGATCGAGGTGTACCAGTAGTACTTGCCGTTGCGCGGTTCGACCTCACTCGCCCAGGCGTCGCCGCCGGCCCACGGGAAGCCGGCAATCGAGAGCTTCGCCCCCTGGTCGGTGAAGGTGGAGGCGTCGGTGGAGGTGTAGACGTGCCAGTCGCGCATGACGAAGTTGGTGCCTCCGGCGGGGGCCTCGTCATGGCCGGTGTAGAGGTAGAGGGTGTTCCCCACGACCAGCGCGGCGGGGTCGGCCGTGTAGATCGCGGTCGTGATCGGGGTCGCGGCCCTGGCGGGCACGGTGGTGGAGGGGACGAGTGCGATCGCGACGATCGCGGCGAGGATGGCGGTCCATCGTCGTCTCATGCGGCGCTCCTGGGGGGTCGGGGGAGTTTCGCGCTACATTTGTTTGCGTTAACATAATTTTTGTGAACGTGCCTTTGAATTCCCTCGGTGGCGGATGGCGCGTTTCGAACGGGGTTTCCCGAGTGTTTTCCACAACGCAAAGGCTGTCAAGTCCCCACTTGGCTTATTCCGTACGCGTTCTGTGAGCTCCGTGCGAACCGAGAGAACAGCGAAAAAGGCACGCCGAAGACGGCGGCGCACCGGCTGAAAAATACATTGTCGGAAATGCCGCGCGGACCGCTTCATTGTCATCTCGCGATCATTCAAAAAGCTCTGGGCGCCCTCCCGGTGCTCTCCCTGACGACCAGTTCCGTTCCGATGACCTCGACGGTTTTCCCGATTTCTCCCTCCATCCGCTGGAGCAGCAGGCGGAAGGCGTGGTCGCCGAGGGCGCGGAAGTCCTGGCGGACCGTGGTCAGCGACGGCCGCAGGTAGCCGGTCTCGGGGACGTCGTCGAAGCCGGCCACGCTCACGTCCTCGGGGACGCGCCTCCCCGCCTCGCGCAGTGCGCGCAGCACCCCCAGGGCCATCTGGTCGTTGGCCACGAAGATCGCCGTGACGTGCGGGCACTCCGCCAGCCGCCTGCCCAGCCGGTGGCCCGACTGCGGGCTCCAGTCGCCGGACAGCACCTCGGGCACCGGACGTCCCGCGGCCTCCAGTGCCGAACGCCACCCCTGGACGCGCTCCCGCGTGGCCGTCCAGCCGGCCGGTCCCGAGATGTGCCACACCGTCTCGTGGCCCAGGTCCAGCAGGTGCCCGGTGGCGGTGGCCGCGCCGCCGGCCTGGTCGGTCATGACGACCGGGACGGGCATGCCCGTTCCGGCGTCCACCGCGACCAGGGCGAGGCCGGGGTGGAGGTCGCGCACGACGCCGGCGGCCGCCTCGTGCGGCACCACGACGATGACGCCGTCGACCTCCTGGGAGCGCAGCCCGCGCACCCCCTCGCCGATCGAGCCGAGATCGGCCGAGTCGAGGCAGGCGATGCTGATCGCGTAGCCGTGCCGCCTGGCGGCCCGCTCGATGGCGTACAGCGTGGCGGACGGGCCGTGCAGGGTGATGTCGAAGCCCACCACCCCCAGCACGCCCGAGCGGCCGGTGGCCAGCCGGCGGGCGGCCTGGTTGGGCCGGTAGCCGAGGCGCTTCACCGCCGCCAGGACCCGCGCCCGGGTGTCCGGGCGCACCCGCTCGGGGGCGTTGAGCGTACGCGACACCGTCATGGCCGACACCCCGGCCAGCGCCGCCACGTCGCGCAGCACCGCCGGTCTGATCCGTGTCCGGCCGCGGTCCGGTGCCATCCGGTCCCTCCCGTCGTGTCGTCGGCCGCGCCGGCACCCGGGGCGGGAGACCGGCGCGGCCGGGGGGCGTGCCGTGCCGGCCCTTCCCCGCCCGTGGGGGTCTGCGCCCCCACGGGCGGGGTCAGGTTCCGTAGGCCCTGACCTCGAGGAGGCCGACGGAGCTGGTTCCGGTGGCGGTGAGCAGGACGCGCAGGCGGGTGGTGGACAGGGCGGGGAAGGTGACGGTGTTGTACTGGTTCTTGGCCAGGCCGTGGGAGCTCGCTCCGGGGACGTCGGCGTAGGCGGTGCCGTTCCAGTACTGCAGTTTCCAGGAGGCGGGCATGTCGATGCCGTCCTCGTCGTCGAAGAAGTAGACGTCGGCGCGGTTGAGGGTTCTGGCCGTGGTCCAGGTGAGGTCGGCCCACTGCTGGCCGGTCTGTGGCCAGGTGCCCCAGCGGGGGTTGACGGTGTCGTTGGAGGAGGGCGGGTCGATGCCGTCGTTGAGGGCGGCGACGCTCTCCCAGGCGGAGGTGTGGGACGCCGACGCGGTCGCCGAGGTCGCGAGGTTGGCCGGTGGCTGCACGCCGCCCCGGTTGTAGATCTTGATCTCGGTGAGCCCGGTCTTGGCGCCGGAGGCGTTGGTGGCCAGGACCCGCACCCGCTGCGCGCTGACCGGGGAGAAGCGCACCACGTTGTAGTTGGCCCGCGGCGCCGCCGGGGTCTTGACCTGGCCCGGCGCGCTCACCCAGGAGCTGCCGTTGTGGTACTGGACGTCGTAGGCGGACGGCGCCCGGTAGGTGCCGCCGGCCGGGCGGCTGTCCTTGAAGTGCAGCCGGATCTCGTTGAGCGTCTTGGCGGAGCCGAGGTTCAGCTCGTACCAGTCCTGGGCGTTGGGGGAGCCGCCCGCCCCCCAGAACGGCTCGTTGGTGGGAAGGCCGTCGATCGCGCCGGCCAGGTTGCTTCCGGAGCCGGTGTGCGAGGCCGAGGCGGTCGCCCCGGCGGCGAGGTTGGCCAGGTTGGCCGTCAGGTCGACGCCCGCCTTGGCGAGCATGTCCACCATCCGGGCGCCGCTCTGCGCCACCTGGCCGGGGGCCTGCAGGCCGGGGGCGGCGGCGCTGTGGGTGACCGTGCCGCCGGTGGTGACGTCGCCGGTGGCCGGGTCCCAGGTGAAGGGCACCAGGGAGCCGACGGTGGCGGTCCGGGTGCCGTTGACGTAGATGGAGTAGCCCTCGGGCACGCCCGGGTAGCGCACCACCCCGTCGGCCGGGTCGTCCCAGACGATGGTCAGGTCGGCGTTGCGGTAGCGCAGGTTGTCGACGGTGAAGTGGGTCCAGCCGATGTTGATCGGCGACAGCTCCACCTTCGCGTCGTTACGCGGGCGCAGGCCGGCGACGTCCTCGATCACCGTCCAGTTGCTGCTGCCCAGGATGTTGTGGTGGATCCAGGAGCGGTAGTTGACCGAGGAGCCGTTCCAGTCGGCCCAGAACTCGTTGGCGTCGGGCCAGGAGGTGTTGCCGTTGACGTACTGGGCCCAGGTGTTCCAGTACAGCAGCTTCTTGTAGTCGGTCGCGTTCATCCACGCGTTGGGGTAGTTGCGCAGCACCGACGAGTACAGCCGGAACTGCACGGTGGAGTTGATGGTGGAGAAGTTGTTCGAGCCCGGGTTGCCCGCCGCGGCCGCCGCCGCCTTGTCCACCTGGTTGGCCGTGTAGAAGGGGAAGATCGGGTACTCGGCGGGGTTGTCGTACAGGCGCAGGGCCTGCCGGTAGGTGGCGGTGTTGGGGACGGCGCCGACCGCGAACGGGTAGTAGTTGTTGATCTCCTTCCAGGGCACCCACTCGTTCGTCGACTTCAGCCGGTGCTCGAAGAGCTGCCGGTTCGGGTTCCACAGCACGTTGACGATGGCGTTCTGGATCTGCGTGGCGAGCGTGCGCATCTCGCCGGCCTTGGCCGTGTTGCCGATCGCCTCGTAGGCCTGGGCCGCGGCGAGCGCGCCGCTGTACTGGTACGCCGACTCGGCGCGGTCCATGTCGCCGTTCTTCCAGTGGAAGGAGACGGCGTCGGCGTCGTTGCCGGTCAGGGCGCCCCAGTCGTACTCGATGAGCTTGTTGTCGTCGTGGTCGTAGTAGGCGAGCTGGCCCTTGACGTCCTGCTCGGCGTAGCGGGCGAGGTTGGCCGCGATGCCGCTCTGGCCGCCGTGGATCTGGTAGCTGCGCCAGGCCGCCTCGGAGATGTACTGCGTGTAGCTGTTGGACCAGTTCTCCGGGTCGCCGGGGTTGTCGAGAAAGCGGCCGTTCTTGGAGGTCTGGCCGACGCTGAGCCAGTTGCCGTAGGAGTAGATCGGGTCGCGCAGATACTTGAGGTCGTCGATGTGCATGGGCTGGGTGAGCGCGATGGCGTTGTTGTAGCCCAGCACGCCCTCGGTCGAGGTGGGGAACTGGAAGGTCTGGCCGGGGATGTCGGCGTCGAGGTGGTTGAAGCGCATCAGCCACCAGCGGTAGTAGACGTTCTTCTTGATCGCCGGCTCGGCCACGTCGATGTAGGGCACGTTCTGCGCCCACCACAGGTTGTAGGCGCGCACGTGGGTCGCGAACGCGGTGGCGTTGGAGTACCCCCTGTAGGCGTTGTACTCCGTCAGCGACTCGGGGATCTCGTTGGCGACGAAGCCCATCACGACCTTGGCGGTCACGGTCGCCCCGGCCGCGACGGTGACGGACCTGTTGAGCCCGCCGCCCGAGACGCTGAAGCCGTCGCCGCTGAGCCTCGGGTAGAGGGTGGTGAGGTTGTTGCGGGCGTTGACCTGCCCGGTCAGCTCACTGCCCGAGCCGGAGGTGGCGTAGGGCGAGGTCGCCCGCAGCTGCAGGGTGGCGGAGCCGCTGCCGCCGTTGGTGATCGACAGGTTCGTCACGGCGACGTTGTTGTCGGTGACGAACTTCGTCTGGGTCACCGTGACCGAGCCGCTGGTGTGCACGCTCCGCCAGTGGCTGGGCACCTGCCGCCGCTGGCTCACCTGCTCGGTGAAGGTGCCGGGGGTGACGGCGACGGTGTACGCGTTGTTGTCGCTGATGCTCTCCCAGTACGCCACCTGGCCGCCGAAGCCGAGCACCGCGGGGTTGTGGGTCTTCATGAAGACCGCGCGGCCCCTGCTCATCAGCCAGGTGCCCGCCGGGTCGTTGCCGGTGCGGGCCAGCAGCCGGTCCATCCAGAAGTCGGTGCCGGAGCTCTCGGCGTTGTAGATGGACTGCATCATGTTGCCGGGGGTGTACGAGACCGGCGGGGCCGGGATCGCCGGGCCGCTGAAGGTGGGGAATCCGATGGTCTGGTCGGCGTGCGCGGGAGAGGCGGCGGCGAGTGAGCCCGCTAAGAGAAGCAGGGCCATGACGATTCTTCTCATCGCTTGGTGATCCGATCGGGTTGGGGGGTGGGATCGGGGGTGCGCTCAGCCGGCGGGAAGCCAGACGCGCATGGTGGCGGGGCCGTGGTTGCCCCATCGGTGGTAGGGCACGAGCCGTAGCGTGAGTTCCTCCTCTCGCGGCGTGTCGCCGGCCTCTGCGTACGGCCGGCCGTTGTCACCTTCCGGTCGTCGCGACGCGCGGACCTCCACCCGGACCACGCCGTCGTGGAGCGGACCGTCGTGGGCCGGGGCGTCGCCGGGCGCGCCGCTCCGGGGCTCGCCGCCGGTGCGCTCGACGGGGGGCCGTGAGGAGTCGACGACCACCTCGGCCAGCCGCACCTCGTCCCGGGGCGACTCGGCGCAGTAGACGAGGGGGCCGCGCTCGACGGCCACGCAGCCGCGCACCGCGTCCACCCGCGGGTCGGGACGCACCCAGCGCGCCTCCATGGGCAGCTCGGCCGCGACCACCTCGCCGGGTGCCCAGACCCGCTCGCCGAACACGAGCGCCGACCCTCGCCGTACGGGCGTCAGGTCCTCCGGCCCCCGCGAGACGGTGTCTCCGGGGCGCGGGGCACCGGCGGCCCACGGGGGGAGGCGGAGCGAGACGTGGCGGGGGCCGGCCGGAGCCTCCACGACGCGGACGGCGACGGAGCCGGACCAGGGGTAGCGGGTCTCCACGCGCACGGTGAGGCCGTCGTGGCTGATCTCGCAGGCCGTGGGGTGGTGGATCTGGATCCCGCCCGGGGTGGCGGTGGCGACGTAGGCGGGCAGGGAGGCGAACGTGCGGGCCAGGTTGGTCGGGCAGCAGGAGACCTGGAACCAGGGAGCGCGCGACGCGCTCTCCGCGCGGGGGCTGACGTCCTCGGTGACCCGGCCCGGGGTACGGACGTGCAGCGGGTTGGCGTAGAAGAAGGAGCGGCCGTCCAGGGCGGGGGAGGCGGCCACGAGGTTGTAGAGGGTTCGCTCGGCCTGGTCGGCGTAGCGGGAGCGGCCGGTGGCCAGCAGCAGCCGGTGCGCCAGCATGACCGAGCCGATCCCCGCGCAGGTCTCGGCGTAGGCACGGTCGGGCGGCAGCTCGAAGTCCTCGCCGAAGGACTCGCCGGTGTGCCGGGAGCCCATGCCGCCGGTCAGGTGGGTGCGCCGGGCGACGGTGTGCTCCCACTGCGCCTCGATCGCGGCGAGCAGTTCCGCGTCCCCCGTCTCCACGGCCACGTCGGCCGCGCCGCAGGCCAGGTACATCGCCCGGACGGCGTGCCCGCCGAAGGCGGCGGCCCGCCGCACCGGGACGTCGTCCTGGAAGTAGGCGCGGCCGAGCTCGATGTCGGCCAGGGCCGGCCGGCCGCGCCGCTCGACGAAGCGGCGGGCCATCTCCAGGTAGCGTTCGGTGCCGGTGAGCCGGTACAGCTCGACCAGCGCCATCTCGATCTCCGGATGGCCGCACACCTCGTGGCCCTCCATGAAACGCCGGCAGACCTGGTCGGCGGCGAGCCGGACGGCGTCGGTCAGCGGGTGCTCTCCCGCCGTCCGCCAGCGGGCGACGCCCGCCTGGATGAGGTGGCCCGCGCAGTACAGCTCGTGGCCCCACTCGAGGTCGCGGTAGCGGTCGCCGCTCCAGCGGGTGTTGAGGTAGCCGTCGGGCTCCTGGGCCGCGACCACGGTCGCGGCCAGTTCGTCGAAGCGCCGGTCGCCGGCCCAGGCCATCGCCTCCAGCAGCTTGTAGACCTCGGAGTCGGCGAACTCCCTGCCCCGGCGCGGCTCGCCGCGGAAGTTGCCGATCCAGCCGAGCTTGTCCATCCACTCCAGGCAGTGGCCGATGATCACGTCCTGGTCGAGTGTCCGGCGGTCCCCCCAGAAGCCGGGATCCAGCCGTACGGCATCGAGCCCGAGCGGGGTGAGCACGCCGGAGGACGGGACGACGGGGTTAGCCACGCAGTGCTCCTGACATGAATCCGCGCACGTAGTAACGCTGGAGGAGGAGGAAGAGGGCGAGGCAGGGCAGCGCCATGAACACCACGCCCGCCTGCATGGTCGGGAAGTCGACCGCGCCGAAGTCGTGCAGCCGCATGTTGACCACCGCGACCGGCAGGGTGAACCTGTCGTTGGAGCTGATCAGGATCAGCGGGGCCACGTAGTCGTTCCAGGAGGCCAGGAAGGCGAACAGGCCGACCGTGACGAGCCCGGGGGCGACCGCGGGCAGCAGCACCCGGACCAGCGCCCCGAAACTGCCGCAGCCGTCTATCATCGCGGCCTCGTCCAGCGCGCGGGGCACCGACTCGAACGCGTTGCGCATCATGAACACCGCGAACGGCAGCTGGAACATGATCATCACGAGGGCGAGGCCGGCCAGCGAGTCCTGCAGTCCCAGCCAGCCGAGCAGCACGTAGAGCGGGATGAGAATGGTGGGGTAGGGGACCATGAGGATGGCCAGGATGAGCACGAACAGCACGCCCCTGCCGGGGAAGCGGTGGCGCGCGAAGGCGTAGCCGGCGAGCGTGGCGACCACCAGCGTCCCGGCCACGGTGAGCGTGACGAGGACGACGGTGTTGACCACGTAGGTGCCCAGGCCCTCCCCGTAGGAGGCGAGCCGCCGGTAGCTGTCGAGGCTGAAGGCGTCGCCCAGGCGGATCGAGGACCAGCCGCTCCACACGAGCGGATAGACGAAGAACAGGGACAGGATTCCCGCGGTGAGATAGTGGGCGGCTCGTTTCACGGGTTCCTCTTTCGGATGAAGGCGAGCTGGAGCCCGTTGAGGAGGACGAGCGCGAGCAGGATGAGGACGGACATGGCGGCCGCCGACCCCAGGTCGAACCGGATGAACGCCTCGCGGACGATGACCATGACCACCGAGGTCGTGCTGTTGCCGGGACCGCCCCTGGTGAGGATGTAGAACTGCTCGAAGCCGAGCATCGAACCGGTGACCATCAGGCACAGCACCAGCGCGATGGTCGGCCGCATGAGCGGCAGCGTGATGCGGCGGAACGCCTGCCACGCCGTGGCGCCGTCCACCCTCGCGGCCTCGTAGAGCTCGGTGGGGATGGCCTGCAGACCGGTGAGCAGGATGAGCATGTTGAACCCGGCCCAGCGCCAGATGACCAGCGTGACCGTGGAGCCGAAGGCGACGGAGGGGTCTCCGGCCGTCCACGAAACGGGCTCGTCGATGAGGCCGACGGCCGTCAGGATGTCGTTCAGCGGGCCGATCTGGTCGCTGAGCAGGCCGAAGAACAGCAGGGTCGCGGTGGCCCAGCCGACGGCGGCCGGCAGGAAGAAGGCGCCCCTGAACAGGCCCGCCCCCCTGCGCCGGTTCTGGACCAGCAGGGCCAGGCCGAAGGAGATCGCGAACAGCAGGACCGTGACGACGGCGGTGTACCTGAGGGTGAAAACCACCGCGTCGGCGACCAGCGCGTTGTCGGCGACACGCGTGTAGTTGCCGGGCGCGTTGAACGTCGGAGGAGCCAGCAGCGGCCACTTGTTCAGTGACATCCAGACCACGAGGCCGAGCGGGAGCAGGAAGAACAGCCCGACGACGAGGGCGGCCGGGGCCGCGTAGGCGAGCCCGACCAGGCCGGGCGAACGCCCCCGGGGACGGCGGCGAGGGCGGCGGGTCAGGGAGAGGCGCTCGCGCGGGACGGCGCGGGTTTCGAGGAGATCTGGCATGTTCTCTCCAGCCGGTGTCCCGGCCGCCGATCCGGCCAGGACACCGTGCTTGCTCGTACTGGACCGGTGGTCAGTGCCCGGAGGGCGTCGGGACCGGTGTGCCCCTGCCGGATACCGGCCGGGACCGGTGTGTCACTGCTGGTTCAGAGAGGCGGTGATGGCGGTGGCGCCCTCCTTGAGCGCCCCGGCCGGGTCGGTTCCGAACAGCGCGGCGCGGAGCGTCTTGAGCCAGGGGCTCTGGAGGTCGTTGTAGGACTCGTTGAACTTCAGCGCGTAGGGCGTCCGGCCGGTGGCCATGATCTCGTTCATCGCCTGGACCCTGGGGTCGGTGGCCGTGAGGTCGGTGCGGGCGACGGTCGACTTGCTCTTGGCCTGCAGGTCGGCCTGGACCTTGTCCGACAGGGTGAAGGACAGGAACTCCCAGGCCGCCTCCGCCCGCTCGCTGGTCGCGCTGACCCCGATGACGTCGCCGCCCACGAAGGTGGACGTGCCGCCGTCGACGCCGGGGATGGGCGCGACGCCGACGTCGACGCCCTTCTCCTCCAGCATTCCGAGCCACACCGAGGGCCCGGGGGCGACGCCGATGGTGCCGGCCTGCAGGGCGCCGAGCCAGGTCGTGCCGTTCTCGTCCTTGGAGCCGGGGGCGGCCACGCCGTCGGCGTAGAGCTTGGCGTAGACGTCGAAGACCGCTGCCATCTGCGGGTCGTCGACCGTGCTCCGGGTGCCCTCGGGGTTCATCACCTCGCCGCCGCCCGCCCAGACCGACGGCCAGAAGGTGAACACGTCGCAGCCGCCGCAGTTGCCGCCGAAGTAGGTGCCGTAGGTCTTGCCTCCGAGCTTGGTACGGATCGTGGTGGCCTGCTCGGCGAACTCCTTGAGCGTCGCCGGGGCCTCGTCCGGGTCGAGCCCGGCCTTCTTGTACAGGTCCTTGTTGACGAACAGCACGGAGATGTCCACGGTGTGCGGCACCGCGTAGATCTTGCCGTCCTGCGTGGCGGCCTTGATGTGCGCGGGCGCCACCTTGTCCTTGAACGGCAGGGCGCCGAACCTGTCGGTCACGTCCTGCCACAGCCCCTGCGAGATGTAGTTGGGCGCGAACACCACGTCGGAGGCGAACAGGTCGGGCAGGTTCCTGCCGCCCGCGGCGGTGGCGATCTTGGCCGGGTACTCCTCGTTGGGGTAGGCGGTCACCTTGACCTTGTTCGTGTGGGAGGCGTTGTAGGCGTCGGCCAGAGCCTTGGTGTGGGACTCGGTCGCCGCCCTGGTCCACACGGTGATGGTGACGGCGGCCGGCTGCGACGGGTCGGCCGCCGGCTGTGCCTGGCCGCACGCGGCCGACAGGACGGCGGTGCACAGTACGGCGAGCGCCGCTTTACCTCTGCGGCGTCGGGGTATCCCGCTTTCCATGATCTTCTCCTCTGCATCCCCCGAGACGCACCGAAACCTACCTAAAAGGTTTTCGGAAACGTAAGCGCAACATGAAAGGCTGTCAATAGTCGCGATGAGCTCGGCGGCTTGCCCTGAGGTGCCCCTCGGGGCTATTTTCTGCAGAAACCAACTGACGTGTGCCTAGGTAACAATTTCATCTCGAACGAAAAGGTTTTCGTAGTGATGAGTTCTCAGCAGTCGCGCGCGGCCACGATCACCGACGTGGCCGCGCTGGCCGGCGTGTCGATCGCGACCGTCTCCAAGGCGCTCAACGGGCGTGCCCAGGTCCGCGAGGAGACCCGGCAACGGGTGCTGCGAGCGGCCGAGAAGCTGGCCTTCCAGCCGAACGCGCTGGCCCGCGGCCTGATATCCGGCCAGACCCGCACCGTGGGCCTGCTCACCAGCGACAGCGTCGGTCGTTTCGGCATCCCGGTGCTCCTGGGCGCCGAGGACGCCTTCGGCGCGGGCGAGATGTCCGTTCTGCTCTGCGACGCCCGCGGCGACGCCATCCGCGAGCAGCACCATCTGCGCACCCTGCTCGCCCGCCGGGTCGACGGCCTCATCGTGGTGGGGCAGAGCACCGACCCGCGCCCGTCGATCAGCCGCGACCTGCCGCTGCCCGTGGTCTACGCCTACGCGCCGTCCGAGGACCCGCAGGACGTCTCGTTCGTCCCCGACGACGTGGAGGGAGCCCGCACCGCCGTGCGGCACATGGTGACGATCGGCCGCCGGCGCATCGCGCACATCACCGGACCCACCCACTACCAGGCCGCCAGGGACCGGGCCGAGGGCGTCCTCTCGGCTCTGGAGGAGGCCGGGCTGTCCCTGGCCTGCGGGCAGGTGCTGAGCGGGGAGTGGTCGCAGCGCTGGGGGCGGCAGGCCGCCGAGATCGCGTTGCGGGCCGATCCGGAGCTGGACGCCGTGGTGTGCGGCAGCGACCAGATCGCCGCCGGGTTCGTCGAGGCGGCCCGCGAGCGCGGGCGCCGCGTCCCGGACGACGTGGCGGTCGTCGGCTACGACAACTGGGAGGTCCTGGCCACCGAGACCAGGCCCCCGCTGACCACGATCGACATGAACCTGGAGAGCCTGGGCCGCACCGCCGCCCAGCACCTGTTCGCCGCGATCGACGGCCGGGCCACCCCCGGCGTGCACCGCATGCCCTGCCGCCTGATCATCCGTGGCTCCACCGCGTCCTCGGGCGACTGAGCGCGGATCCCGCGGCGTGCCTCCTTCTCCGGGCGAGGGTCCCGCGGCGCTACCAGGCGGTCGCGCCGCCGTCGACCGGGTAGTTGGCGCCGGTGATGTACGACGCCCGGTCGGAGGCGAGGAAGGCCGCCACCTCGACGATCTCCTCGGGCCGGGCGAACCGCTTGAGGAGCGTCTTGCCGGTTACCGCGTCCCGGGCCGCCTGGTCGTCGCCGAGATCGCGGTCACTGGCCGGGGTCAGGACGGGCCCGGGGCTGATCGCCACCGCGCGGATCCCGTGGCGCGCGCCTTCGAGCGCGAGCTGCCGCGTCATGCCGATGACGCCGGCGTTCGCCGCGGTGTGCGCGATCATCGGAGGGACCTCACCGGCGATCATTCCGGCCATGGACGCGATGTTGATGATGACGCCGCCACCGCGCCGGACCAGGTGCGGCCATGCGAACTTCGACACGAAGAAGGGGATGTCGAGTTCGCCGGCTATGGCCACCCGCCAGTCGTCGACCGAGAAATCCGGCATCGGGCCGAAACGTTGCAGGGCCGCGTTGTTGTAGACCACGTCGAGGCCGCCGTAGGCGGTCACGGCGTCCTCGACGACCTGCCGCGCCTGCTCCGGGTCGGTGAGATCGACCGGCGCGATGCCCGTCATCTCACCGCCGTCGCGACGTACGAGTTCGACCGTCTCGTCGTTGGCGTCGGCCTGGATGTCGCACCCGACGACCATCGCGCCCTCTCTTGCGAAGATCAGCGACGCGACGCGACCCTGACCTCCCGCGGTGCCGGTGATCAGCACTACCTTTCCGTCCAGCGTTCCCATGGAGATCCTCCTGATTCGTGGTTCATCCGGGTGATGACCGCGTGAGCCGGCCGGGACGGACGGCCTCCGTCACGATCGGCCCCGCGGATGCCCGCTGCCGGTGGCACTCCGCCGTCACCGGGGTCGCGACACCCCTGAACCGGCCCCGGTCGCGGTTCATGGGTGCCGTCGCGGAGAGGTTCGCGATGTCCGTGCCGCCCGACGCGGACGGCTCGCACGCGTCGGTCGCGATGTCCGTCCTCGTCGGATCGGTTCGCGGGGGCGGTGTTCAGCGAACGCGCATCGGTGCGAGCGCCGTGCTCCATGCCACGACCTGACCCAGCATCGCGGTGAGCGACTCGCGCTGGAAGTCGTTGGGCCTGAACACGCTGAAGTTCTCGAAGTCGGTGAAGAGCGACAGCGCCACCTGGTTCCGCACGTCGGCCATCTGGAGCTCGGCCGCGATCAGGCGCAGATGTTCCACGGCGCGGGTGCCGCCGGCCGAGCCGTAGCTGACGAACCCGACGGCCTTGTTGTTCCACTCGCCGTACAGGAAGTCGATGGCGTTCTTCAGCGCGCCTGACGTCGAGTGGTTGTACTCGGGCGTCACGATGACGAACCCGTCGAACGAGGCGATCTTGTTCGCCCACCTCAGGGTGTGCGGCTGGGCGTACTGGCCCATCGACGGCGGCATCGCCTCGTCGAGGTGCGGGAGGTTGTAGTCGAGCAGGTCGACGAGTTCGAACTCCGCGTCGGTCCGCTGGGCGGCGACCTGGTGCACCCAGCGGGCGACGGACTCTCCGTTGCGTCCGGGGCGGGTGCTGCCAAGGATGATCCCGATCTTGGTCATCGGTGTACTCCACTTCTCTGACGGTAGATGGTTGCTTCGTCAAGAAAGGAAAGTACTAGTGCTTGCTGCGTGAAGCAAATAGGATGTGTCCATGACCACAACGCGGCCGTTGCAGCCCCTGACTCCCGATGAGGAAGCTCTGATCCGTGCGCTGCCTCGCCTGATGTACGCGCTGCCCCGCGCGATCGACGCCGACATGACCCGCGAGCAGCAGTTGCCGCTCATCGAGTGGACGGCCCTGATGCGGTTGTCCGAAACGCCGCAGAAGCAGATGCGGATGGGCGAGCTCGCGGTCGCCTGTGAACTCTCGCTGAGCGGGATGACCCGCGTGGTCACCCGCCTGGAGGGTCAGGGCATGATCGAACGGGTCAGGTGCGACAACGACGCCCGCGGGTGGAGCGCCGTTCTCACCGAAGCCGGCCTCGCCCGCCTGGAGCGGGCGTGGCCGAGCAACCTTGCCAGCGTGCGCCGGCACTTTCTCGACCACCTCGAAGGCGTCGATCTCGCCCGGCTCGCCCGCGCGCTTCAGCGTGTCCCGATCAGCGACTGACACGGGTGCCGGGAACCGCCGCGGATCTGCGAGGGCGCGGGATCTCCTGCCGGTGGCCGCCGCCGGACCGGCGGATACGGCGGGAGGCCGGCTTCCGCCGTAGGCTGGGTCTCGCACACGATGGACAGAAGGCTGAGGTGGCCGAGACGATGGTGGCCGAGGTGATGGCCGAGCTGGCCGAGCTCGCGGATCCGCGGATACGCGAGGTGAACGAGAAACACGGCGACGATCACGGTGTGAACCTCGGCAAGCTGCGCGCGCTCGCGAAGCGGCTGAAGACGCAGCAGGAACTCGCGTGCCGGCTCTGGGAGACGGGTGACAGCGCGGCGAGACTGCTGGCGATCCTGATCTGCCGCCCGAAGGCGTTCGAGCGTGACGAGCTGGACGCCATGGTGCGCGAGGCGCGCACGCCCAAGGTGCACGACTGGCTCGTGAACTACGTGGTGAAGAAGAACCCGCACTCCGAAGAGCTGCGCCTGGCCTGGTCGGCCGATCCGGATCCGGTGGTCGAGAGTGCCGGCTGGGCGCTGACCACCGAACGCGTGGCGAGGAAGCCCGAGGTCCTCGACCTCGCGGGACTGCTCGACGTCATCGAGGCGGAGATGAAGGACGCCCCGGATCGCCTGCAGTGGGCGATGAACCACTGCCTGGCGCAGATCGGGATCGAGCACGCCGAGCACCGCGCCCGCGCCATCGACATCGGTGAGCGCCTGGAGGTGCTCAAGGACTACCCGACCTCCCCGGGTTGCACGTCTCCGTTCGCGCCCATCTGGATCACCGAGATGGTGCGCCGGTAGCGCGGCAGGAAGACGAGACCCATCGAGGCCGGCGGTTACTTTTCGATTTCCGGCCCGGTGGTCCACCGGCCCGCGTCCAGGAAGGCAGCCCACGCCCATGACCGTTCTCGATTCCCCGATCCCCAGGTTCCATCTGGCCGTGCCGGTCGACGACCTGCCCGCCGCGCGCCACTTCTACGGCGAGGTGCTGGGCCTGGAGCAGGGCCGCAGCGCGGACACCTGGGTGGACTGGAACCTGCGCGGTCACCAGTTCGTCACGCACCTGGCACCCGGCCGCGCGCGGCGCGTGCACAACCCCGTCGACGGCCATGACGTCCCGGTGCCGCACTTCGGCCTGATCCTGACGATCCCGGAGTTCCGTGCGCTCGCCGACCGGCTGCGCACGGCCGGTACCGAATTCGTCATCGAGCCCTATGTCCGCTTCGAGGGGCAGACCGGCGAGCAGTGGACGATGTTCCTGCTCGACCCGGCGGGAAACGCCCTGGAGTTCAAGGCATTCGCCGACGACTCCCAGATCTTCGCCTTCTGACGGCGAACACCGGGGAGCCGGCGCGGGCGTCCACGCCGTGACCGGCCGTGGACAGCCCCCGCCCTGGCGGGAGGGCCGTCCGGAGGCTAGACGCCGAACGCCGCCGGGTAGCGGATGACGCCTGCGGGGACCGGGCGCTCGGGATCGAAGACGAGCGCCATCATGTGCTCGTCGGAGACGTCGAACGGCGCCCGGATGGCATGACCCGAGGCCGGGGTGAAGCCGAAGCGGGGATAGTACTCGGCGTGGCCGAGGACGAGCACGAGGTTCTCGCCCTGGTCACGGGCGGCTCGCAGGGCGGCGCGGATGGCGGCCGAACCGGCACCCCGCCTTTGGTGATCGGGCAAGACGGCGCACGGCCCCAGGGCGAGGGCGGGGACATCGCCGACATGGCACCGGGTGAGCAGCGCGAATCCGGCGACGGTCCCGTCGGGGGCCTGGGCGAGCCAGGACAGGCAGGGAAGCCACGCTGCGGGGTCGGCACGCAGAGCCTCCACCAGGTCGGCCTCTTCCGGGGTGGGAAAGGCGGCGAGGTTGACCGCGCGGATCGCGGCGAGGTCGGCGTCGGTCTCGGTTCGAGTGATCCAGGTGGCGTTCGTGGCGGTGGTCATGTCAGTGCTTCCTGACGATCGGCTCAGCGGGCTCGGCGGTGGTGGACGGTGATCGCCCCGTGGGGCCTGGCGGTGGACGACACCGGCGACCAGCCGGAGGAGACCCCCTCGGGCGGGAACCGGTGCCCGCCGCCAAGGAGGACGGGGACCGCTGAAAGCCGCAGGTCCGCGGCGAGGAGGAACCGGACGACGGTCGCGCTGTCGAGCATCAGGATCATATCGGCAACCGATGCGTGCGACAGCGGATCTTCCTGCGGCACGCACCGATGATCGGGAGAAGAGCCGACGCCATCCGGGGAGGGCGGGCAGGGGATCACCGTCGTCCAGGAGACGGACCGCCCTCCGCGCCGGGGTCGTCCACCAGGCCGGCCTCGTGCGCGAGCAGCACCGCGTTGGCCCGGTTGGCCAGGCCGAGCTTGGCCAACAGCCTGGAGACGTAGCTCTTGACCGTCGTCTCGGAGAGGAAGCGGTCCGCGGCGATCTCCCGGTTCGTCAGGCCCCGCCCGACCAGGCTCAACAGCCGGCGCTCCCGATCGTTCAGCACGGCGATCCTGTTTCGCGCGGCGTCCCGGTCGTCCGCCGCGCGGGCCGACCGGTCCAGCAGGCGTCGCGCGGCGCCGGGCGACAGCACGCTGTGCCCGCTCGCGGCGACCTTGATCAGGCCGAGCAGGTCTTCGGGGGGCGTCGTCTTCGACAGGAAGCCGATCGCGCCCGCTTCCAGCGCGCCCAGCACATGGGCGTCCGAGTCGAAGGTGGTCAGCGCCACGACGGCGGGCGGGCCGGGCAACCGGCTGATCTCCTTGGTGGCGGTGACACCGTCGACACCGGGCATCCTGATGTCCATCAGCACCACGTCGGGGCGGGTGCGCAGCACCCCTTCGACGGCCTCGGCGCCGTCGTACGCCACGCCGACGACGTCGATCTCCGTGGTCGAGCCCAGGATGGTCCGCAGATGGCCGAGGACCATCGGGTCGTCGTCGACGAGCAGGACCCTGATCGCCGACGACGGGCCGGTGCCGCCGGCCTGACCGACGTCGTTCGGCGGTTCGGTCCACCGGGGGGTGGTCATGTCCCAAGCGTATACATCCGCACTGGTCGCCGCGCTGGACGCGACGAGGCGGGCCCGGCCGAGCCCGTCGCCCGGGCGGGGGTCCGTGGCAGAGGTGCGCCCGCGGGAACCCGTCGTTCAGGCGAGGACCGCGACGCACGTGAGCCCGCGGGAACCCGTCGCTCGGGCGGGAGCCCGCGGCGCGAGTGGTCGTGCGGGAACCTGTCGTTCACGCGGGGGCTCGCGGCGAAGGCGGGTCCGAAGGAGCCGGTCGTTCACGGTGGTCCTCGGCCGGGACGGACGCCGGGAGGCTCGCCGTGACCAGATACCCGCCCTGCTCGGTGGGCCCGCTCCGCAGGGTGCCGCCGAGCAGGTCCACCCGGCGGCGCAGGCCGGCCAGCCCCACCCGCGATCCGCTGGCCACCAGTGACGGGTCGGTGGGCGCGGTGGGCGCGGTGTTGAGGATTTCGATGCTCACCGCCTCGGGACGGTATCGCAGGTCGACGGTCGCGCGGGCGCCCGGGGCGTGTTTGCGGACGTTGGTCAGCGCCTCCTGCACCACCCGGTACGCGGCACGTGAGATCACGGGGGACGCCGTGCCGGGATCGCCGCCGACGCGCAGCGACGCCCCGGCGGTGGCGGTCAGCTCGGCCAGGTCGCCGCCGCGGTCGTCCGTGCTCCGTGGTGCCGTCCGACGGCCGTCCTGGTCGTCCGTCCTCCACGCCGGTGTGACCCGCTCGCCGCTCCGCATGACGCCGAGGAGATCCCGCAGCTCGACCATGGTCCGGGAGCCGAGATCCCCGATCCGCCGTGCCGCGGCCTTGACGGCCTCGTCCTCGGTGGACGTCCGCAGGGCCCCGGCGTGCAGGACGATCTCGGTGACGTGATGGGTGACGACGTCGTGCATCTCGGCGGCCAGGTGCCGGCGTTCGGCCGCGATGGCCCTCTCGTTGAGCAGATGCCTTTCACGTTCGGCGATCTCGACCCGCTCGCGCAGCGAGTGCAGCAGTCGCGCCCGCGCCCGCAGGTACATCGCGACCACGGCGGGCAGCACGGTGTAGACCGCACCGACGTAGAGGCCCGTCCAGGTCGGTGCCCACGGCTGGACGTTCAGCAGTGCCAGCGCGCCGACGCAGGCGAACGCCGTAGGCGTGGGCCGCAGGTAGGCCAGGATCCACACCGCGACGGGCGTCGCCAGCGGCACCGGGCCCGCGAAGAGCGCGTCGGTGGCGGTCAGCAGCCCGGGTGCGGCCAGAGCGGCGACCTGCGCGATCACCGCGCCGAGGACGACGAGAACGCCGACCGTCCGCGGGCGGCTCGGCATGAGCAGCAGGAGCCCGTCGACGACGAGGTTGAACACCAGCTCGGCCGCCGGTCCCAGCGCTCCCGAGGTCCGTTGCGCCCCGGCGTAGAGCAGCACCTGCAGGCACGCGTAGGCGACGACGACGGCGAACACCACGGCGTGCCCTGCCCGCCCGGGATCCCGGTCGCGGGCGAGTGCCGATCGTGACGTCATGACCGCGCACCTTCCCCGTCAGGAGACGCCGTCACCTCGTGGCGGCGGCCGGGAGCCGGGCCGTCGAACAGACAACATCGGCGACGTACAACGCAACCCGGTTGCCGGGGCCGGAGGGCTGCCGGCCGATAGATTGTTCATCGTCCGTACGGCGATTCGGCAGGTCAACGTGCCGATGCCGGTGGCCTCCGGTCGCGGTCGCGCGCAGGTTGAGCCGCCGTCTTCATTGCCGTGAACCTCCCCTCACAAGGACATCGGCATGTGGAAGAACACGCACCCGTCCGATCCCGTCCCGCACCCCGGACCCGCCGGAGACCGGCCGGAGTCGAGGTGGCGGCGATGGGCACCCATCGTCTCCCTGCTGCTGCTCGCGCCGTTCGTGGCGGAGTTGCTGCTCGGCGACGTCGCGTTGCCCAGCGTGGGCATCGTGGCGGTCTTCGTCCCGCTGTACGGCTGCGGGGCACTGCTCGTCCGTGAGCTCGCGCGGCGCACCGGCCGGGGCTGGCCCGCCATCGCGTTGCTGGCCGGGGCCTACGGCGTGCTGGAAGAGGGCTTCGCCACGATGTCCCTGTTCAACCCGGACTTCGCCGGACACCGCCTGCTCGACGAATCACCCCTGCCCTTCCTGGGCATGGGGGCGAAATGGACGGTCTACGTGCTGTCGCTGCACGTCATCTGGAGCGTCTGCGCGCCGATCGCGCTCGCCGAGACCCTGTTCCCGAGCCGGGCGCGGGTGCCGTGGCTGCGCACTCGCGGCCTGGTCGTCACGTCCGTCGTGTTCCTGCTCACCGTCGCGCTCTACTGGGCCGGGGCGTTCTACGCGGCGGGGACGACCCCCGGGGCGCCGGTGTTCCGGCCCTCCGCGCACCAGATGACCGCGACGGCGGTCGCCGCCGTGGTGCTCGTCGTCGCCGCCTTCGCCATCCGGCCGGACGCCACGTCCTCTGGCCTGCCCGGCTCCGTCCCGTCGCCCCTGCTCGTCTTCACCGGCTCGCTGGTGGTGACGAGCGTCGTCCGGCAGAGCGCTCATCACCTGCACGGCTGGGTGAGCGTCGTCGTCTGCCTGTCGGCCGAGATCGTGGCGGTGGCCGCGCTCTGGTGGTACGGCCGGCGACGAGAGTGGGGACCGTCACAGGTCTTCGCCGCCGCGTCGGGGGCCGTCGTCGCCTACGCGTGGGCGAGCTTCTTCCTGACGCCCATCGTCGGCACGACCGATCCGGTCATCGCCCGTGTCGGCAACGCGGTGTTCACGCTGATCGCCGTCGTGATCCTCGCCCTCGCCGCACGGCGCCTGCGCGGGACCAGGACGGCCCGACCGTGACGGGACGCGTCGTCCGCCACCACGCCGGCCCTCCGCGCTCCCGCGCGGCGCCCCGTACGCCGGCCTCGCGCCCGCACGTTGCCGAAGAACAGGACGCGGGTCACGGCACCGGCTGCCGGTGCGTGCGACGGTTTCCCGTCTCCTGGAGGTGCGGGGAGGAAGACGCTCGCTCGTCAAGTCTCCAAACCGGGGATCTTCCGCCCGGCCCGGGGCTCGAACCGTGCGGGCGGCCAGGTGCCACACCCGCCGTTCGTTGAAACGTTCTTCTTTCCGGCGGCGGCCCGGCGTCGCCCGTGCCGGCGTCAGCGCGGGCCCGCGGCATGCGACGGCCGGCCCGCGGCCCTTGCCGCCCGCATTGAAAAACACCTCCGCCGAAGCTTTCCGCGGGTGGTCATGTGAGCGCTGTCAATCGCTCAACGAGGCCTGGGACACCACGTTCTGGTTCCAGCGCTGCAGCGAGAACCGACCCATCAGTACCCCCCACCGTCATGGGATGGAGGAAAGCGCTTACCTACTGGAGGCGAAATGCGCATCCGCAAGGTCTTGGCCGCCACGCTCGCGACCGGCCTCCTGGCCGCCGTCACCGCGTCTCACCTTGCTGTCGGAGTCGCTCCTGCTGGGCGTGCTGCGCTGCCCCTGGTCACCGCGTTCACCGCGCTGACCGCCGGGTGCGCTGCTGCGCGACAGGGAGGACGTCTCGGTCGGCCTGCGGCCCTACGCCCGCCGTTTCGGGCGCCCCCTCTCCACCGGGAGGGGGCGCCCGTCGGACGGCGCCGGGAAGATCAGGCCTGAATTTCCCGGTGCCGGTTCCTACCGGAGGTAGACCTTGGGCTGGGGCGGGGTGGCCATGCCGTCGCCGATGAAGAAGCTCGGGTGGGGCGGCTGGTTGTAGGCGGTGTTCTGCCAGGCCAGGGCCACCCGGTACTGCGGGTCGTGCAGCAGCGTGTGGATCTTCGTGGTGGTCGCGGTCGGCGTGGAGTAGATCCGCAGGGCCCGGTTGTCGGTGGTGGGCCAGATGACCTCCTCGCGCCAGTCGCCGAGGATGTCGCCCGACAGGGACGGGGTGGCCTTGGTGCCGTTGTTGGAGTGCACCCCGGAGGCGGTCAGCAACCGGGTCTCGCCGCCGGTGCCGTACTTGTCGATCCGGGTCTGGTCCAGCAGCTCGCGGACCGGGTCGGCGTCCCACCAGGCCAGGAAGTTGGCCGAGGAGGGCTGGCGGCCGACGACCGTGCCCGCGGTGTTGCGCAGGCCGTTCTGGCCGGCGCCCGCCGCCCAGGACTCGGCGCCGGGGCTGCCCGCGTAGATGTCGGCGGACACCCCGCGCCCGGGGCCCTCGCCGTCCGAGCCCGAGCCCGAGCCGGTCTGCCACAGCCTCGCCCCGTTGCGGGCGTCGACCATGTACAGGCCGGGGCGCCCGGCCGATTCGGAGATCTTCACGTACTCCATGCCTGGCCGGCTCGGGACGAGATCACCCAGGTGGGCGGCGTCGCCGTGGCCCCAGCCGACGTTCCACAGGCCGCGGCCGTTGTCGTCGATGGCGGCGGCGCCGTACAGGATCTCGTCCCTGCCGTCGGCGTCGACGTCGCCCACGGTCAGGGAGTGGTTGCCCTGACCGGCGTAGGAGCCGTTGCCGGAGGCGTTGGAGTCGAAGGTCCACCGCTTGGTGAGGGAGCCGTTGCGGAAGTCCCAGGCCGCGATGACCGCGCGGGTGTAGTAGCCGCGGGCCATGATCAGGCTGGGCCGCTGGCCGTCCAGGTAGGCGGTGCCGGCCAGGAACCGGTCGACGCGGTTGCCGTAGGTGTCGCCCCAGGAGCCGACGTTGCCGCGCGGCGGGTCGTAGTTCACCGTGGACATCGCGGCGCCGGTCTGGCCGTTGAACATGGTCAGGTACTCCGGCCCGGTGAGGATGTAGCCGCCGGAGTTGCGGTGGTCGGCGCTCGCGCTGCCGATCACGGTGCCGCGGCCGTCGACGGTGCCGTCGGCGGTCTTCATCGCGACCTCGGCCTTGCCGTCGCCGTCGTAGTCGTAGGCCTGGAACTGGGTGTAGTGCGCCCCGGCCCGGATGTTACGACCCAGGTTGATCCGCCACAGCCGGGTGCCGTCCAGCTTGACGCCGTCGATGTAGACCGGGTCGGTGGTGCCGGACTGGGAGTTGTCCTTGGAGTTGTTGGCCTCCCACTTCAGCACGATGTCCATGCGGCCGTCGCCGTCCAGGTCGGCGGGGGCGGCGTCGCTGGCGTGGTGGCCGGAGGACGGCGGGGTGATCGGCACGTCCAGGTAGCCGCTGCCGAACCGCAGCGAGGTCTCCGAAGCCGGGCCCTCGCCGCCGCCGCCGCCGACCGCCCGCACCGTGTAGGAGGCGTCCGCCGCGGCCCCGCTGTCGAGGTGGTTGGTGGAGTCGGTGACCGTCGCGATCCGGGTCGCCCCCCGGTACAGGTTGAACGTCGTTGAACGGGCCTCGGTCCCGAGCAGCCGCCACGACACCAGGTTGCCGCCGCCGGACCGGACGCTGATGACGCCGCGGTCGAGGTCCTCGACCTGCTTGGCGTCACCGGGGATCACCGTCGGTGTCGGTGTCGGTGTCGGTGTGGGTGTCGGTGTGGGTGTCGGTGTGGGAGTGGGTGTGGGCCCGGTGCCCGTGCAGGTCGTCCCGTTCAACACGAATGACGAGGGGACCGGGTTGTCGCCGGCCCACGAACCGTTGAAACCGAACGTCGCGGTGCCGCCGGGCGGGATCGCCGCGTTGTGGCCGGCGTCTGTCGCCGTCACGTTCGAGCCGCTCGCGGTGACCGTGGCATTCCACGCCTGGGTGACGGTCTGCCCGACGCCGAACGACCACGTCAGCCGCCAGCCGTTCACGGCGTCGCCGAGGTTGTTGATCGTCACGTTGGCGCCGAAGCCGCCCTGCCACTGGTTGGTGATCGCATAGTCGACCCGGCACGCCACCGCCGCCGAAGCGGACGAGGCCAGGACGGATGTCCCGGCTAGTCCGACCGCGCCTAAGACCGCCAGCAGGCGGGTTAAACGTTTCATCAGCCGTCCAATCAAAGGGGGTTGGGGGGCGACCGAACGGTAAAAACAGCGAGGTAGAACTGTCAAACACCTACGACGTGGAAATTGTTACGTTTCACGTCAAAGGCCATCTGACCTATGAAAGTTTCGGACTCGCCGTCGATGAACGCACGACCAGGCGGGGACGGTAGACCAGGCGCCGGTGCCGGTGTCCCGGGCGCGTCTCGTCCAGCAGCAACCCGGCCGCGGTGTGCCCCAGTTCCCGCTTGGGCTGCCAGACCGTGGTCAGCGACGGTGTCATCTGCGCGGCGAAGACCAGGTCGTCGTAGCCCACGACGGAGATGTCCCCCGGCACGTCGACGCCCCGTTCACGCAGGCCGCCCACCACGGCCATGGCGGCCAGGTCGGTCAGGCACAGGATCGCCGTCGGCGGCACCGGGTCGGCCAGCACGTCGTCGAGCACGGTCTCGGCCGTCGTCATGTCGGGTGCCGGCACCCGTACGTCCAGGACCACCTTGTCGGGGTCGCACCCGGCGGCGGCGCAGGCCTCCCGGACGCCGGATCGCCGGTCGATCGTCTGCTGCACATCGACGGACGCGGACAGCACCACGATCCGTCGATGTCCCAGCCTGAGCAGGTGGTCGGCGGCCAGCCGTCCGCCCATCACATTGTCCATGGACACCGAACAGAGTTTCCCCTGGTCGGCTCGGTGGTCCACCAGCACGATCGGGACTCCGCGCCGGGCCATCGCCAGGAGCGGCCGCAGGCTCAGGTCGACCGGGGTGACCAGCACGCCGCGGACGCCGTGTTTCTCCAGCTCGCGCAGATAGTGCTGTTCGCGCCCCGGCTGCATGTCGGTGCTGCACATCATGAGCATGCAGTCGTCCTGCAGCAGCCGGTCCTCGATGCCGCGGCAGACCTCGGTGAAGAACGGGTTGGTCATGTCGAGCGTGACAGCGCCGACCAGCGAACTCGGCACTCCGCGCAACCGGCGGGCGGCGTTGTTGGGCACATAACCCAGCCGGTCCATCGCGGCCTGCACCCGCTGCTGGGTCTCCTTGGCCACGAGGTCGGGGCTGTTCAACACATTGCTCACCGTTGCCAGTGAGACCCCGGCCTCCTCGGCGACCAACCGCATCCCGCGGCGCCTGGGCGCCTTTTCCCCCTCGACCACCGGGAAACCATATCGAGATCGATACCCCTGATGCGCTGATCCTTTCCCAAAAAGGGCAATTCCACTTCGCGGGATGAAACGTTCAAACTGCCGAGTCCCCGACACCGGCTGGACGGCGCCCCGGAAGAGGACCGAAACAGGGGCCGAAAGAGGGGTGCGTCGCCGTCACCCCTCTTTCTCATGTCCGCGTTCTCCGTCCGGGTCTCATTCGAGGACGAAGC
>NZ_JBPXMB010000039.1:0-67184 GCF_051918945.1 Streptosporangium sp. LJ11 | reverse complement strand
AGCCCGTGCGGCCAGTGCTCGATCCGCGCGATCTCCTCCTCGCTCAGCCCCACCGGGACGAACTGCACCAGCGTGCTGTGGTCTCCGGCCACGCCCAGCGCGCCGTAGGTGGCGTCGACGAGGGTGGTGGCGGTCTCCACGATCCGGCGCAGCATGGTCTCCAGGTCCAGGTCGCTGCCCACCGCGACCACGGCCTCCAGCAGCGCGTGCACCCGGTCGCGGGTGGCCAGCACCGCCTCCAGGCGCCCCTGCAGCTCCGACAGCAGCTCGTCCAGCCGCATGTGCGGGATCAACGGCCCTGGCTCGCCCTTTGCCATACCTCCGAGTCTGTACCCTCGGACGCGCTCCCCACCGGCCGGGGGCGATCGGCGCGTGATCGCCGGTGCCGTGCCCGGGTACGCGAGAACCCGACCTGGTCCAGGGCGGGTTCTCGCGTGCCCGTCCTTCACCCACCTCAGGATCGGCGGACGCCGCACCGGCGGGGTGCGGCCCCGGGGGCGTGGGGGCATCGGGGAGAGGGCGTCAGCCGGCCCTCGACTCGTGCGAGACGCCGAGGTGCGCCGGAATCGCCGGGACGACGACCTCGCGCCACGTCGAGCCGGGCGGGGTCTCCGTGCGCGAGCCGACCCCGACGGTTTCGAGCGCGCTGCGATAGGCGTTCGTCTGCCTCTCCGGCGCCCCGGCCCGGCCCCAGAGGTCACCGATCTCGCGCCAGAGCCTGGCCGAATCCCGGTCGACGAAGGAGGCCACCGAGGCGACCGGGTCGGCGAGCAGTTCCTGCGCCTTCGTCAGCGCCGGACCGCCGTCTTTGGAGCGTGCCAGAGCGAGTTCGGCCAGAACCACGTACGCCATCGCCGGCACCGTCCCGCGCACGCCGGCGAGCAGGCCGAGGGCCTGTTCGGCCAGCTCCGCCGTGGCGTCCGCGTCGCCGGAACGCAGCCGCACGCGGGAGAGCACGACCAGGCCCCGGGCGTGCTCGATCGTCCCGGGCGACAGGCGCGAGAGGATCTCGACCGCGGAGGCGGCGAACTCACCCGCCCGGTCGAGGTCGGCGGCCTCGGGACGCACGGTGGCGATCCACGCCCAGCGCATCGCGCTCCGGACGTAGCGGACGGCCATCCGCGCGGGCCGGCCGGCGGCGACGGCGTCCGCCGCGAGCCGGGCGGCGAGCGCGGAGTCCTCCTCCGCGGCGGCCGTGCTGGCCCGCCACAGGCCGAGGACCTCCGAGTCGCGGTCGACGGCGTCGGGCATGCGGGAGGCGGTCAGCACGCGCTCGACGTACGCGAGGGCGATCTCCATCTCGGCGAGCACTGCGGCGAGGTCGAGGGCGAGGTCGCCCTGGTCGAGACCGAGCCGGTCGGCCTGGGCCAGAGCCTCCATCCCGAGATCCCGGGCGCGCCACGTGTCACCCGCGCGGTGGTAGCAGCGGCAGAGCGCCACGGCGAGCGGAAGGTCGGCGAGGCGCTCGGGATGCGCCGCGGCCTCGCGGCGAAGCAGCTCGTAGGCCTCGACCGCCCGCCCCGTCTCCCCCTGGGCCTCCAGCGCGCGGGCCTGGCCGAAGCGCGCCCGCGCGGCGAGGGTGGCGTTGTCGTCACCCGCGGCCCTGGCCGTGTCCGCGAAGAGCCCGGCCGCGACGGCCGGGTCCCCGTGGCACAGTTCGAGCTCGGCCTGCCGCAGGGCGAGCGCGGTGTCCACGCGCTGGTGCGGCTCGATCCCGTGGAGCAGGAACTCCATGCCGCAGCCGAGCCGCTCGGCGAGCAGGCGCGTGACGACCGGGGTGGGAGTCCGTTTTCCGGATTCGATGAGCGAAACGTAACTGTCAGACAGGTCTGGCCCGGCCAACTGCGCCTGGGACATGTGCCTGCTCAACCGCAATCCACGGATGCGGTCACCGATGGTCGCTTGGCCTGCCATCACCAGAGCCGTTCCGTCGGCGGCACGATGAGATCCACGTCCCACTCCTTACGCACGGTTTACTGTCAATTACAGTAGATCGTACTGCCCTTCGTGGCCAGCGGGGCGGTGGCGACAGACCGTTTCACCCGGGTTTCGTGGTGGATGCCACCGGAGGGCGGGCGGCGCACCACGCGGCCAGGGCCTCGCGCAGGGCGACGTCGAGGGAGACGGGGTTCCTCTCGTCGACGGCGCAGGCGATGTACCCGTCCGGACGGATCAGCAGGACGGGGAGGTCGGCGCTCGCGGGAACGGCGTGGACCACCCGCTCCCCGTACGGCGAGGCCACCGCCTCCGCCGGGTCGCCCGTGGGGGCCAGGAGCACGAAGCGCCCGGCCCGCAGCGCCTCGTACAGCCGGATCGGCTCCCCGGCCAGGTGGATGTCCGGCACCCTCTGGCCGGCCAGCCGGTGCGCCCCCGGGAGGGCGGGGTAGGAGATGCCCAGGCCCGACATGGTCTCGGTCAGCCGGCGGCCGAGGGGACGGATCCGGTTCGCGACGACCGGGAGCATGGAGCGGGCGGCCCGCGACCTCCGGGTCGAGCCTATGGCGACGGCGAGCAGGGCGCCGTTGAGCCGCAGGGCCCTCCTGCCGACCGGATACCGCTCGCTGTGGTAGGTGTCGAGCAGGCCGTCCGGCGCCCAGCCCTGGACCTCAGCGACGAGCTTCCAGCCGAGGTTGGCCGCGTCCTGCAGGCCGGTGTTCATGCCCTGCCCGCATGCCAGCGAGTGCACGTAGGCGGTCTCGGCGGCCAGGAACACCCGGCCGACACGGTAGCGGAGCACCTGCCGCTCGTCGCTGTGGGACCTCGACAGATGGCGGGCGTCGTGCATGCCGAAATCGCTGCCCGTGACGCGCCGGGTGGCCTCGCTCACCTCGTGGATGCTGAGCCGGGCGCTGTCGGGAAGCTGGCGCCGCCGGTCCCAGGTGATGACCTGGTACCAGCCGTCGCCGTGGCAGGAGACGAAGGAGAAGCCCTCGTCGTTGGCGACGAGGATCAGCTCCCGCTCCGGCCTCTCCTCCAGGCGGACGTCGGCCTGCATGATCGACTGCACGGTGGAACGCCCCGGGAACGGAACGCCCAGCGCGTCCCTCACGACGCTGCGCAGGTCGTCGGCACCCACGACGAACCGCGCGCGCCAGGTGCGCACCATGCCGTCGGCCCGCACGTCGACGTCCACCCCGGCCGCGTCCTGGCACAGCCCGACCGCCTCGGCGCCGCGCACGATCTCCGCTCCGAACCGGGTGGCGCGCTCCTCGAGCACGCGCTCGGCGTTGTGCCGGGGGGTGCACAGCAGGAACGGGAATCGCGACGGCAGGCTGGACAGATCGAGGTCCAGGCCGTTGAACAGCCGTACCTTCTTGACGATCGTGCCGGTGCCGATCAGCTCGTCGGCCACGTCCCGGGCGTCGAGTTGCTCCAGCGTACGGGCGTGCAGGGGGAAGGCCCGGGTGAGCGTCGAACGCTGGGGGTCCCGCTCCACGACCGTGCAGGCGACACCTCTCGCGGCGAGGTCACCCGCGATCAGCAGACCCGCCGGACCGGCACCAACAACCAGCACGTCCGTGTCGAACGGCACCATCAGTGTCTCCAATCCCACGCGAGGCGGCTCCCCCACACGACCACCGGGATGAAAACCAGCGCCGATCCACTCCTGCCTTCCCCGCACGCTGAGATCCGGCCCCCGGACCTGACGGAGCGCCGCTCCGGCACCGTCCGTCCTTCGCCGCCGCCCCGTCCGGCCGAGGTCGTACGACAGACCACCGGCGGCCATCTCATGCTACGACCAGGCTTTTCCCGGCGTGTCGGCGCCTGCCCCACCCGCGGCGTGATCGCCGCGATGCCCGCCTCCCCGGCCCGCCGTCGCGGATCACGGACCGGCCCCGCCAGGCTCGGCCCGGCGGGCCGGAACGTCAGGCGCGGGTGAGAATCACCACCGGGATGTCGCGTGCGGTCTTGCGCCGGTAGTCGGCGTACTCACCGTGGATCCCGACCATCTGCTCCCACAGGGCGGGCTTCTCCCCCGCGGTCGCGGTCCGCGCGACGGCGGTGAACACCTCGTCCCGCACCTGCACCTCGGCCTGCGGCAGGGCCAGCAGGTTGTGGTACCACAGCGGGTGGTCGTCGGCCCCGCCGTTGGAGGCGACGACCACGTAGGCGTCGCCGTCACGACCGTAGATCAGCGGGGTCCGCCGCTTCAGCCCGGACCTGCGTCCGACGGTGGTCAGCAGCAGGGTGGGCCTGCCGTGGTAGAGGTGACCCTCCGCACCGTTCGACTCGACGTACTTGCGAAGGTGCTTGGAGACCCAGGCGGTGGGGGAATCGATGATCTCGTCGCTCATGCGGCTCACGCTATAGGTCTCCGGCGACGTTTCTCGATCCGGTTCTTCCGGCCGCGCGGCGGGCGGGCCCCGGCACGGGCGGGCCTACGTCGTCCGGTGGCCGCCTCTGGCCTGGTCGTGGCGTGCGCGGGCCTCCATGACCGCGGGCATCTCGCCCTCCAGCCATTCGATGAGGTCGAGCAGGCGCCGGGCGGCCTGATCGCCGAGCGGTGTGAGGCTGTACTCGACCTTCGGGGGGATGGTCGGCTCGGCCTCGCGGTGGACCAGGCCGTCGCGCTCCAGAGCCTGCAGGGTCTGGGCGAGCATCTTCTCGCTCACCCCGTCGACCCGGCGGCGCAGGGCGTTGAAGCGGTAGGTCCCCTCGTGGAGCGCGACCATGACCAGGATGCCCCAGCGGCCGGTGATGTGCTCCATCGTCTCGCGCGAGACGCAGCCGCGCATGAAGACGTCGAAGGTGAGCTGGCTGAACTCGTCCAGCGGGGTCGCGGCCTGGTCGTCCATCCGTCCACTTTACTTTCTCGCCACACCGCACAAAAGAAAGCACTAACTTTTAGTTGGCACTGTTTATTAGTTAGTACTAACCTGGCGGCTACCCCTTCGGAACGAGGAGAAGCGAAATGATCGTTGTCACCGGTGCCACCGGCCAGCTCGGCCGCCTGGTGGTGGACGGCCTGCTGGAGAGCGTGCCCGCCGGCCAGGTCGTGGCGGCCGTGCGGAATCCCGGCAAGGCCGCCGGCCTGGCCGCGCGCGGCGTCGAGATCAGGGAGGCCGACTACGATCGGCCGGAGACGCTCGAGCGGGCCTTCGGCCCGGGCGACACGGTCCTGCTCATCTCGAGCGACGCCGTCGGGCGGCGCCTCGGGCAGCACCAGGCCGTGGTGGACGCGGCCAGGGCGGCCGGGGTCGCCCGCATCGCCTACACCAGCGTGCTGCACGCCGACACCACGCCCCTGGCGCTGGCCATCGACCACCGGGGCACCGAGGAGCACATCCGCGCCTCCGGGATCCCGTTCACCTTCCTGCGCAACAGCTGGTACACCGAGGTCTACGCGACGTCCGTCCTCCAGGGCGTCGAGCACGGCGTGATCCTCGGCGCCGCCGGTGACGGCCGCGTCGCCAGCGCGTCCCGCGCCGACTACGCGGCCGCGGCCGTCGCCGTGCTCACCGGCGAGGAGGAGGGCGGCAAGATCTACGAGCTCTCCGGCGACACCGCGTGGAGCCTGCCCGAGCTGGCCGCCGAGACGGCGGCGGTCTCCGGCAGGCCGGTCGTCTACCGGGACCTCCCGCACGCCGACTACCTCCGGGCCCTGATCGACGCGGGCCTGCCGGAACCGGTGGCGACCATGTACGCCGACATCGACCTCGGCATCGCCCAGGGCGTCCTCTCCCACACGCCGGGCGAGCTCAGCGCTCTCATCGGCCGCCCCACCACGCCGCTGGGCGAGTCGGTGACCGCCCTCCTCAAGGAGGCGTGACCTCCGGCGACGAGGCCGCCGTCCGGAAGCGGGCGTGCACCGTCATGACGAAGCGGCCACTCAGAAGCGGGCCCGGACTCCCCTGAAGGGACGGCACCGGCCGGCTGGGCCCCCGCGGTGGCTCAGCCGCCCCGCAGCAGGTCGGCGACGGCGGCGATGCCGTCGGAGATGGCGTCCGGGGTCAGGTTGCCGAACCCGAGAACGAGCCGCGCGGAGGACGCCCGTCGTTCCGGCGGGTCGAGGAGATAGCCGCTGATCCCGTACAGCGCGACGGACCGGCGGCGGGCGGCCTCGACCACGGCACGCTCGTCCGTGCCCGGTGGCAGCTGGGCGACGGCGTGGAAACCGGCGGCCAGCCCGCGCACCTCGACCTCGGGCGCGTACCGCCCCAGCGCGTCCACGAGGGCCGCCCGCCGGGCGGCGTAGCGCGTCCGCATGTGGCGCAGGTGGCGGTCGTACTGACCCGACCGCAACAGGTCGGCGAGCGCGAACTGGTCGAGGACCGGCGAGCCCCGGTCGGCGAGCCGCTTCTGACGCGCGACGCCGGCGGACAGCCGGGGCGGGCAGAGGACCCATCCGAGACGCAGAGCCGGGGCGAGCGACTTGCTGACCGAGCCGAGGAGCGCCACCCGGTCCGGAGCGAGACCCTGCAGTGCCCCGACCGGTTCGCGGTCGTAGCGGAACTCGGCGTCGTAGTCGTCCTCGACGATCGTCGCGTCGCGGGCGACGGCCCAGGCGATCAGTGCCTGCCTCCGGCCGGGAGCCAGTACGACCCCGGTAGGCGACTGGTGGGCGGGGGTGAGCAGCACGGCACGCGCGCCGGTGGCCGCGAGCGCGCCGGTGTCGACACCGTGCTCGTCGACGGGGACCGCGACGACGTCAAGGCCCGCCGCCGCGGCGGCGACGCGGTGGTCGGGGTCGCCGGGATCCTCCACGGCCACGACACGCACGCCCTCCCCCGCCAGCGCGCGCAGGACGAGCTGCAGCCCTTGCGCGTACCCCGCGCACACGACGGTGTGGGCCGCGTCGGCGGCGGCCCCGCGAACCCGTCGCAGGTAGGCGGCGAGCACGTCGCGCAACATCGGGTCACCGTACGGGTCGCCGTAGCCGAGCAGGTCGCTGGGCACGTCGCGGCAGGCGCGCCGAAGGGCGCGGCTCCATCGTTCGCGGGGGAAACTCGACAGGTCGGGCACACCGGGCCGAAAGTCGATCCCGACGGGCGCGGCGGGCCCGGCAAGCGCGCTGGGCGGTGACGGCGCGTCCACCGGCGGGCGGGCGGCGGTGGCCACGCGGGTGGCCGAGCCGCCGCGCGTGACGAGGTAGCCCTCGGCCTGCAGCTGCGCGTAGCACTCGGTCACCAGGCCGCGCGAGACGCCGAGGTCACGGGCCAGGGCGCGTGAGGACGGGAGCCGCTCACCGGCGGCCAGCCGACCGGCGCGGACGCTCTCGCGCAGCGCGCCTTCCAGTTGCTCGCGCAAGGGTTCCGGCCGGTTCCTGTCAACCCGCAACAGGAGTTCCGGCCCCGAACCGGTCCACTCGATCGACATGAAACCGGACCTTATCGCTGAGCCGGTTCCCGCTCTAGGGTCGGCCCATGACTCATCAGAAGAGCGCCGCCGACGAGACCCGGGAGGATCGCGGAGAGGCTCGGGGGGACGCCACGGAAACCGGGGAGGACGGCGGGAAGGCACGGGGGGACGGCGCCCGCGTTCCGGATCCTCGTATCCTGAATCGCCCGGTGGTCCTGCTGCTGGCCGCCTCGCTCGGCGCCCTCGGCGGCTTCTACCTGCTGGTGCCCGTCGTCCCCCTGTACGCGGCCACGTCCGGTGCGGGCGGTGTGGGCGCGGGCCTGGCGACCGGCATCATGATGCTGGGAACCGTGCTGACGGAGTTCGTGGCGCCCGGCCTGCTGCGCGCGTACGGCTACCGGGCGGTCATGGGACTGGGCCTGTTCCTGCTCGGAGCACCCGCCCTCCTGCTGCCGGCGTCGGCGTCGATGCCCCCGGTGCTGGGGATCTGCCTGGCGCGGGGTGCCGGGCTCGGGCTCGTGGTGGTGGCCGGTGCGGCCCTGATGGCCGAACTGGTGCCGGCCGGCCGTCGCGGCGAGGGGCTGGGACTGTACGGGGTGGCCGTCGGGATTCCCTCCATCGCGTGCCTGCCGCTGGGTCTCTGGCTGAGCGAGCACATCGGCCACGGACCCGTGTTCGTCGCCGGGGCGGCGCTGGCGCTGCTCGGGCTGGCCGCCGTACCCGGCCTGCCCTCCCCGCGTGCGCGGACCGAACGGCACGGCGGGCCCCGGGACGGAGGCCGGAGCGGGACCCACGACGGAGGCCGGAGCGGGACCCAGGCCGGGTCCCCGGGCGGGAGCCGGAGCGGGATCCTCGGCGTCCTCCGCGACGCCGGCGTCGCCAGGCCCGCGATCGTCTTCGCCACGGTGACACCGGCGGCCGGTGTCCTGCTGACCTTCCTCCCGCTGGCCGCGCCGGAGCGGTCGCGCGATCTGGTCGCGCTGGCCCTGCTCACGCAGTCCTGCGTCACGCCGCTCGCGCGCTGGGCGGCGGGCCGGTACGGCGACCGCCACGGCCCCGCTCGCCTGCTGGTCCCAGCCACCCTGGCCGCCGCTCTCGGCACGGCCGGACTCTTCTGGGTGGACGTCCCTCTCGCGATGATCGCCGGCATGGGACTGTTCGGGGTGGGCTTCGGCATGGCCCAGAACGCGACCCTGGCGCTGATGTTCGAGCGCGCCCCCGAATCCGCCTTCGGCCAGGTGAGCGCGGCATGGAACCTCGCCTACGACGCCGGGCTCGGCGTCGGCGCGGTCGGGTTCGGGCTCCTGGCCGGGTCGGTGGGCTACCCGGCGGGGTTCGCCGTCACCGCCGCCGTGCTGTTCACCGGGCTCGCCCCCGCCCTGTACGACCGGACGGCCGTACCCCGGTGAGGGCGACGCAGGACACGGTGGCCTGGCCGGCGGCAAGGGGCGACGCGCCTCCCTCCGGCCAGGGGAGACACCCGCCGATCGGCAGGGGTTCCGACGACCGGAGCCCTGACGACCAAGACTTTGGCAACGGGGGCCCCGGCGACGAGGCCCCGGCAACGAGGGGAAAATTCCATGGCAACGGTTCTTCTGAACATCACGATGTCGCTTGACGGCTTCGTCGCCGGGCCCGACATCGGCGTCGAACAGCCCATGGGCAAGGGCGGTGAGCGGCTCCACGAATGGCTGTTCAACGACGACGCCGACCGGGATGTGGACGCCGAGGTACATCGGGACCTGTCCGCCTCGACGGGGGCGGTGGTGGTGGGCAGGCGGACCTTCGACGTGGGGGTGGGCCTGTGGAAGGACACGCCGTTCCCCGCGCCGTGCTTCGTGCTCACCCATGAGGACCGGGAGGAGCTGCCCATGACGAGCGGGACCTTCACCTTCGTCTCCGACGGACTCGAGAGCGCGATCCGGCGGGCACGGAAGGCGGCGAAAGAGAGGAACGTCCTCGTGATGGGCGGGGCGGACATCGCCGGGCAGCTCGTGAGAGCCGGGCTCGTGGACGAGATACAGCTCCAGCTGGCACCGGTGCTGCTCGGGGCCGGAACCCGGCTCTTCGACCACCCGGGCGGCGACCGCGTCGAGCTGGAAAGGACCGGCCTGGCCGGGTCTCCGCGCGTCACGCATCTGCGGTTCCGGGTGGTGGGATAGACCTCTACGCGTCCGGGACCCGCTCCGCGCCGGCGGGGGCATCCTGGTCGTTCGCGGGAGCCTCCGGGAAGTTCCGTCCCCACCAGGCGGTCCAGCGGGATTCGAGGTCGGCGAACGCGGCGTCGTCGAGGCCGTACGTGGTGAGCACCATCATGGCGGCGCCGCCCGGATTGGCGGGCGAGGGCGGGGTCTCGGCCGCGACCAGCAGGCCGTCGCCCCAGCCGTCGACGGTGAGACCGACCTGGTTGGCCGAGCGGAACCGGACCTGGCCGCGCAGCGTCTCCCCGGTGGGGCCCTCCAGCTCGTACGGGCTCGCCGGGGCCAGTCCGGCCACCGCCGCGAGGCCGGTGGCCTCCAGCACCGGCGAGGCCGCCGCACCGGAGAGGAAGACCGTGCGCCGGTCGGCGCCCGGGTGCCGTTCGAGGGCGAACGCGAGCTGGTGGACGAAGGTGATCCAGCCCTCGGTGATGTCGTCGTAGTAGGCGTCCCACTCGGGGTCGCCGCCGCGCGGGGCACGGGTCATCCGCAGGCGCGTACGGCCGTCGAGGTCGGCCAGCTCGAACAGGTCGCCGCCCTGGACCTCCAGCCGGTGCTCGGCGGCCGACTCCACGACGTTCTGGTGGTAGATGACCTCGATCTCCTTGTCGAGGCCGTCGAAGTGCCAGCCATGCCAGCGCCGGATCAGCTCGGGGTCGCGCAGCGCGCTCCACACGTCGTCGACGGGTGCGGCGATGGTGACCTCGAGGGAGAACGGCTCGTCTGTCATCGGATGCCTCTCAATGTCGGGCCCCGGACCTTGGTCCCGGGACGGATGTCAACTGCGGGTTTCCGGCGTGCCGGGGGCGAGCCGTCCGCCGGTCTCTCGCGTGCCGGGGGCGAGCCGTCCGCCGGTCTCTCGCGTGCCGGGGGCCGGATGCCCACCGGCGACGAGGCGGTAGGGCCGCCCTCCGGGGGTGTCGAAGCGGGCCGCGACCTGCGAGAAGGCGTCGGCGAGCGCGTCGGTGAAGTCGTGCACGTCGCCGGGCTCGGCGAAGCGCACCCGCGCCTCAAGGGTGAACGTCAGCAGCCGGACGCCCTGCCGGTCGGCGGCGGCGGCCATGCGGGTGACGTCGCGCACGGTGCCGGCGGCCACCTCGACGAGATGCTCGGCGGCGTACTGGTCGGCGACCCGGCGGAAAACCCCGGCCACCTCGGCGGTCCCGGTGGCCCCGGTGGCCCCGTCACCGTCGCCGTCGCCACTGGCTTCGTCAGTCTCGTCGCCTCCATCCGCCTCGGCGGCCTCGGCGGCCTCGGCGGCCTCGGCGGCCTCGCCGGGTGAGGTGAGCACGCCGGGATCGACGAGGAAGGCGTTCGCGGTGACGCCCATGACGCGCTCGACGAAACCGCGTCGCGGGCGCTCCTCCACCAGTTCGATCAGCCCCGCCTCCTCCAGCACCCTGAGGTGGTATCCGACCCGCTGGCGCGGCAGGCCGAACTCGGCCGCGAGCTGGACCGCGGAGGCGGGATCGCGCAGGCGGGCGAGAAGCCGTCGGCGGATCGGGGTGAGCGCCACGCGCAGACGGTCGGGCTCGTCCATGAGTGTCATCTCGGTCGCGGCCATGCCTCCATGGAACCATTAGACAAATTAATCTGTCAATTGACATCGCGAACGGACGCGACCGCGGGAAGCACCGGCTGATGGACGCGGTCGATCCGGCGCTCGTCGACCGCGCGGAGCGGATCCTGGCCGCCACCGGCGGCGTGCGGCGGGTGGGATCGGTGCGATTACGCTGGGTGGGCCACACGCTGCGCGCCGAGGTGGACATCGTGGTCGGCGAGGACCTGTCGCCGCTCCGGGCGCACGCCGTGGCGGTGGAGGCCGAGCACCGGCTGATCCACCACCTGCCCCGCCTGCGTGCCGCCACCGTGCACGCCGACCCCGACGGCCCGGAAGGCGCCGACCACCACGCCGTCCTGGCCGGACACCGGTAGGGCGGGGCCGTACCGGAAGGTCGCGGGACCGCCCCGCCTGCCATCGTCCGCGGACGCGTACCCGCACGGACCGGGGCGTGGGAGAGGTAGTCTCGCGTGATCACCATCGCGGCCCGCGGACCGGATCGCCCGGCCCGCAAGCCGTGGCGGATCGCCCCCCGATCCAGGAGAAGCGGCTGCGTTGGCCGACCACAGCAGAGGACGCCCCGGCTGGCTGCACGTCGGCCCACTGGAGGTGCGGCTGACGCGCACCGGGGAACCTGGCACGTTCCCACCGGCGGAGACACTCCTCGCCATACTGACGCTGGCGGCCGTGCCGCAGGCTCTCGCCACCCGCCTGACCACCCACCTGAGCGGCGGCATCGTGGTGGGGCCCGGATCGGTGCCCGACCTTCCCGGCTTCGAATGGCTGCGCGGCGTCGCGCTGCCCCTGCAGGCGGGCCTGTGGGAACGCAGCGCGGGCGTCTACGACCCCCGGCGGCGGCGGATCGGGGTGGGGAGCGCCCCCTCGCCCTCGGTGTCGGTGTGCGGGCACGAGATCGGCCACGCCACCGACCACATGGACCGGCTGCCCTCGCACTCCCCGTTCTGGACCGACCTGCACGCTCGCACCCGCGGCCGTCTCCGGCCGCCCTACCGCGACGACGTCACCGAGCTGTTCGCCGAGGCCTTCGCCTGCGTGCTCACCCGGAGGGCGACCCGGCTGCTCCACCTGATCGGCACGGAGGCGGAGGCCGAGCGGGTGTATCACCAGCTGTCCGGGCAGTACGGCATCGGCTGACCGTGGGCGTGCCACGACCCCCGGAGCTATGCTGGGCCGACAGCGGTCAGAGACGACGGAAAGGCCACGCCATGAACGTGACCATGCTGCCGGGAGGCACCCTCCGCGTCCCCGCGACGACCACGCTGGCCAACGGCACCAAGATCGACGGCACCCGCGACATAGGCCGCGACGATCCCGAATACTCCGAATGGCTCGCCCTGGCACAGGACGAGGACGAGCAGCGCCGCCGCGACGTCGAGGAGCGCGACTCCGATCGTGAGATCCTGACCCGCTGGCGCACCCGCCGGAGCGCGTGACCGCGCTCTCCTGTCGTCCGGAGCATCCTGTGACGCCGGCGTGAACGGCCACGTGCCGCGCATCTCGCGCTGGCTGCGCACCCGCCCCGCCCGGGCGGGCCGCACCCGTGTCCTGGCGGTCGAGGGACGCTCGGGGTCGGGCAAGTCCACCCTCGCCACCGCCCTGGCCGCGGAACTGGCCGCGCCCGTCGTACGGATGGACGATCTCTACCCGGGGTGGGACGGCCTGCTGGGAGGAGTCGACGCGCTGGTCGAGTGGGTCCTGCGACCGCTGAGCCTGGACCGGCCCGCGCGGTGGCGACGCTACGACTGGACGGAGGGCGCCTACGCGGAGTGGCACGAGGTCCCGGGCACCGGGGTCCTGGTCCTCGACGGCACCGGCTCCGGCGCCCTCGCCGCCGCGCCGTACCTGAGCGGCCTGCTGTGGCTGGAGGCGGCCGACGGAGTGCGCAAGGCCCGCGCCCTGGAGCGCGACGGTGATCTCTACGCCCCGCACTGGAACCGCTGGGCGGCTCAGGAGGAGCGTTTCCACGCCCGCGACGACGTCCGTGCCCGCGCGGACCTGACGATCGCCACCGGCTGAGGGCCGGACGGGGAAGGCGAGACGGCGGAGCGGGCGGGGGAACGGCCCGGGGTCGGGCGGCGGACCCGCGCGAAGCGGCCCGGTGGCTGGGCGAACGCGACCTGCCCCGCTCACCGGCCGCCGTCGCCTCGGCCCGCCGCGTCAGGGACGCGATCGCCCTCGTGGTCAGGGGCGAGGAGCCCGCCCGGACGCTGGAGACCTTCCTCGAAGGGGTGTCGCAGACCCCGTCGGTCGGCGACGACGGCGTGCGCTGGGAGCTGAACACCGGTTCCGCGGACCCTTTCGGCGTCCGGTGCGTGCTGGCCTGGGCGCATCTCCGGGAAACCCTGCCCGGCCGCCTGCGCCCGTGCGCCAACGACGACTGCCGCCTGTTCCTCGTGGACCACAGCCGGGCCAACTGCCGCCGCTGGTGTTCGATGGCCGCCTGCGGCAACCGGCTCAAGGCCCGGCGGCACCACCGGCGCGCGACGAACCGGGGCGACGACGACTGACCGGCGACGGGACCGGACAGGCGTACGAGACCGGTCAGGCGTGCGGCGGAGGCGCGCCGGGATCCGTTCCCGCCGTGGCGACCGAGATCTCCATCTTGAAATCACACACGAAGTACGATCGAATGAACACGAAAGGGTTTCGGAACGGCGTCGAACGATCGTTGATCATTCTCATCCCGCCGAGCGCGGGACGCGCCGGGGCCGGGCGTGCGAGGCCCCACCCGCCACATCGGGGGTGACACCGGAACCGTCGGCGCAGGACCGATGCGAGGAGAACCCGTGACCACGTGGATGCTGCTGGACTACGGCGAGGTCATCTCCATGCCACAGCCCTCCGACGCGACGGCCTCCATGGCGAAGCTGATCGGCCAGGACGAGGCGACCTTCCACGACCGCTACTGGCGCCACCGCGAGGCCTACGACCGCGGTCAGGCCTCCCACCTGTACTGGGGCTCGGTTCTCGGCAGGACGCTCGCCGACGACGATCCGCTCGTCGCCAAGCTCGAGGCGGCCGACGTCGAGAGCTGGTTCCACCTGAACCCGGAGACCCTGCGCGGCATCGAGGACCTCGCGGGACGTCACAGGCTCGCCCTGCTGTCGAACGCCCCCGAACCGCTGGCGGCGGCCATCGACGACGCCCCCTGGGCGGCGGCGTTCAGCCATCGCTTCTACAGCTGCCGCATGGCCCTGACCAAGCCGGACCCCGCCATCTTCGAGGAGGTCCTGCGCCGCCTCGACGCCGCCCCCGGCGACGTCACCTTCCTCGACGACCGGGCCGCCAACGTCCGCGCCGCGGCGGCGCTCGGCATCAACGCCCTCCTCTACCCGGAGTGGCCGCCTTTCCCGCGCTCGGGCTGACGGGGTCGCGTAAGGCCGCGTACAGGGCGATGTGCCGCTCGGCGGCCGACCGCCAGGTGTGGCGGGCGGCGAGCAGGCGGCCCGCGGCCAGGCGCGCGAGGTCGGTTCCGGCCAGTGCCGCGCCGATCTGGGCGGCGAAGCCCGCCGGGTCGCCGGCGAAGCGCGCGGCGGTCCCGAACACCTCGCGCAGGACCGGCAGGTCCCGGGTGACCAGCGGCACGCCCGCCGCCAGCGCCTCCATGGCGGCCAGGCCGAAGCCCTCCTTGAGCGAGGGAAAGGCGAAGACGGCCGCGGAGGCGACCAGCGACGGCAGCTCCTCGTGGCCGACGGGACCCAGGACGACCGGTTCCACGCCGAGGACCGCGGCACGCTCGGCCCACCGGGCCCGGTAGTCGCGATAGTCGAACAGGGTCTCGCCCCCGGCGATCACCAGCTTCAGGCCGGGGTCTCCGGCGGCCAGCGACGCGTACGCCTCCAGCAGGTCCAGCGAGCCCTTGCGGGGCTCGATACCGCCGACCGTGAGGACGTAGCGTCCCAGCCGGTCCCTCCAGCGGCCGTCGCCGCGCGCGGCGGCGTCCGCGAACCGGTCCGCCTCGACGCCGTTGGGGATGACCGTCGCGGTGATGCCCCATCCGGCGGCGAGCTCGGCGGCGACGGCACGCGAGACGCAGACGTGCGCGCGGGGTTCGACGATGGCGCGCTCGTGACAGGCGGCCAGCTCGGGGGTGGTGAAGTGGTCCAGGTGGTGGACGGTCCGCACGCACCGCTCGACCGCGTTGGCGCTGATGCAGTCCTGGGCGTGCACGATGTCGTAGCCGCCGGGGGTGAACGCCTCGCGCAGCGCGGAGATCGAGCGCAGCACCCGCTCCCCCACCGTCTCGCCCGCCACCTCGCCGAAGGGCACCACCACCTGCCGCACCGCGGGCGCCACGGGCCGGAAGAACCCCGCGTCACCGCCGCGGCCGAGCGTCCAGACCGTCACGTCCTGGCCCGCCTCGGCCAGCGCCTCGGCGAGGTTGAGGGTGTGCACGACCCCGCCGCGCGGCTTGGTGGAGTACGTCAGCAGCGCGATGCTCATCACCGGGAACGCCCCTGGGGCGTTTCCCGCGCCTACCGTGCCGACCGGGCCGACCGGGCCGACCGGGCCCGTAGTGCTCCCGGTGCTCCCGGTGCTCATCGCGCCCGCCGCATGCGCGGGGTGCGCAGTGCGTCCGGCGCTCACCGCGCCCGGCGTGCGCGCGTCGCTCATGAGGCTCCCCGGTAGCTGCCCGGCCTGCGCTCGCCGAGATGGCTCAGCACCCGCCGCGCGGTGGCGATCTCGGCGGCGACGTCCACCTCGGCGACCGCCAGGCCCGCCTTGGACCAGGTACGGGCGAGGATGTCACCCCCGGGACCGACCACCTTGGCCTGACCCAGGAAGCGCATGCCGCCCATCGCGCCGGTCTGGTTCGACGAGGCCAGGATGACCTGGTTCTCGGCGGCACGGGCGCAGTCGTAGAGGTCGAACAGGCGCGACTGGCGGTCCTGGGCCATCCGGGGCGCCCGGTTGGTGATGCTGGTCGGCCAGGCCGACAGGCAGGCGACGATCTGCGCCCCGTCCAGGGCGAGGCTCCGCGCCGACTCGGGGAAGGTCTTGTCGTAGTCGATGAGCATGCCCACGCGGCCCACCGGGGTGTCGAAGGCGTCGAAACGCTCGCCGGGCGCGTACGCCGCGATCTCCCCCGCGGGCAGGTGCACCTTGCGGTGGCGTCCCAGCACCCCGTCGCCGCTGACGCACGCGGCGCTGTTGTATCTGCGGGTGCCGTCGGCCTCGCAGTAGCCGACGCACACCACCATCTCGGCGGCCAGCTCGCCGACCCGCTTGATCAGCGGGTCGTCGGGGCCGAGTGCCGGGGGCAGCGCGTCGGGGTCGGGATGGCGCAGGTCGGCGAGGTAGCCGCCCAGCGCGGCGTCGGGCAGCACCAGCAGCCCCGCCCCCGCCCTGCGGGCGTCGTCGATCAGTTTCGCGATGCGCCGCAGGTCGAACTCCAGGTCCCGGCCGAAGTGCGCGGAGGCCGCGGCTATGCGGATCACGGTTCAGGATCCTCCCACGGCGAGCGCGGGACGGTAGGCGTCCGGGCGGCGGTCGCGCAGGTGGCCCATGGAGCGGCGGGCGGCCTCCAGCGCCGCCCGCACGTCCAGTTCGGCGACCGCGACACCGCCCGGCACACCGGTACGGGCCAGGATCTCCCCTCCGGGGCCGACGACCTTGGCGCTGCCGACGAACCTGAGGGCGCCGAAGACCCCCGACTGGTTGGCCGACAGCCATACCACCTGGTTCTCCAGCGCCCTGGCCTGGTCGAAGAGGTCGAACCTGCGGGTCCAGCGGTCGTCGGCGAGGTCGGGCGCGGGATCGGTCCTGCTGGCGGGCCAGGCCGACACGCACACCACGATCTCGGCACCGTCCAGCGCCAGCGCCCGCGCCGACTCGGGGAACGCCTTGTCGTAGCAGATCATCATGCCGAGACGGCCGACCGGGGTGTCGAAGGCGGAGAAGGAGTCACCGGCCGCGAACAGCGCGTTCTCGCTGAGCGGCTGGTGGACCTTGCGGTGGTGACCGAGCACGCCGTCGCCGCTGAGGCAGACCACGCTGTTGTACCTGCGGGGGCCGTCGGCCTCGCAGTAGCCCGCGCAGACGACCATGTCGCCCGCCAGAGCGGCCAGCCTGCGGATCTCGGGCCCGGCGGGGTCCAGGGCGGGCGGGGCGTCCTGCGGGTCGCCGTCCATGCTGAGCAGATAGCCGCCCAGGCATGCCTCCGGCAGGGCGAGCAGCCCGACCCCTTCGGCCCGCGCCGCGGTGATCAGCTGCTCGATGCGGGCGAAGCCGCCCTCCACGTCGCGGTCGAACGGCGCCGCGACGGCGCCCATGCGTAACTTCACGTTTCTCCTTCCCCGGGTTCTGCGGGTTCTGCGGGTCCTTTGGGTTCCCTACGGCTCCGGCGGCTCCCGGGGCTCCGTTGGATCAGGTGGCTCAGGTGACGCCGGATCTCCCCGCCGCGTACCCGCCGGCCGCTCCGACCCCGTGACGACCGCCGGGATCGGCCCTGCCCAGCCCGGTCACCGGGCCGGTGATCACCTCGGTCAGCTCCCCGTCCGGCCAGCGCAGCCGCACTCCCCCGCCGGGAACGAACTCGCCGCACGCGGCACCGGAGGCGGGCCCTGCGTCGAGGCCGGGACTGCCGGGACGCTCGGCGGTGAGCATCGCGAAGCCGGGAAAGCAGGTCAGCCAGTCGCCCATGCTGGCCGCGCCGGGCCTGGGCAGGGACGCGACGTCCAGTACGGCTCCGCAGCCGGAGGCCTCGGCGAGCATGCCGAGGGTACCCGCGACGCCCGCCATGGACACGTCCTTGGCGGCGGCCGGGCGGGCGGCGGCGACGGCTCCCAGCATGGCCCGCAGCTGCGGGGTGCGGCGGTGCGTGGTGGAATCCCACTGGCGGCCCGTGTAGCCGGGCCTCCACCCGCCGCCCAGGTCCGCGGTGAGCCACACCCGGTGTCCGGGACGCGCCCCGCCGCCGGGAACCGGCTTCCGGGCGCGGCCCAGCGCGGTGACCGACAGCGCCGCCGGTACGCCGAGCTGGGTATGACCGCCGAGCACCGGCACCCCGTACGCGTCGGCGGCGCGGCGCAGGCCCGCCAGGACCCTGGCCACCGCCGAGGTGTCGCGGGCGCCCACCGCGTCCAGCAGTCCGACCGGTTCCGCGCCCATGGCCGCCAGGTCGTTGAGGTTGACCAGTACCGAGCACCAGCCCGCCCACTCCGGGTCGCGCTCCACCATGGACGGCAGGATCGCGTCGCAGGCCGCGACCAGGTCGCTGCCCGGCACCGGGGCGCCGTCGTCGCCGACGAAACCGGGACCGCCGGGCGCGAGCCCGGCCAGCAGCGCCCCGAGGTCGCTCTTGGTGGCCGCGACCAGCGCGGCGATCCTGCCGACGGGCCAGCGCATCAGCACGTGCGGTACGCCGGACACGGCCAGGGGGCGTACGGGCCGCCAGCCGAGGCGGGTGAACATGCGCTCGGCACCGGCCCGTACGGTGGCCTCGAAGCGCAGCGCCCCGGCCGCCTCGGCCCGCGCGCACGCGGCGCGCACCAGCGCCGGGCCGATGCCCGCGCCGTTGCGTTCGGCCGGGTCGACGGCCAGCCGCCCGCCGCTCCACCACCCGATGTCGGGGCCGTCACCGGCCGGCCCGAGCCGGACGCCGCCGACCACGGCGCCGCCCCGGTCCCTGGCGACCAGGACGACGGTGCGCGGGTCGTCGTCGCGATCGTCCAGGTCGTGGCCGCTGAACACGCGCTGCTCGGTCACGAACACCCGGTGCCGCAGCGTCCGGTAGGCGGCCAGCCCGGACGTGTCCGCCTCCTCCACGATGAAGGAGGGTGCGCGGGTGCCGAGCAGCACGTCGCAGACCGGCTCGGGGAGCCGCGACCCGCGGCCGGGAGAGGTACGGCCGCCCCGCCCCGAGCCGCCGCTCAGGGCGGAGGCGACCGGGAGATCGGAGGTGAGGCTCACGGGCGCCTCACCCGCCCGCGGCCTGGAGCGCGCTGCACGCGCCGCACGCGGCGCAGCCCGCGCGCTGATCGGCGCCCGCCATGCCCGCGTCCCGCAGCAGCGCGGCGACACTCTCGGTCACCCGGCGGACCACGGCCGGGTCGGGGCCCGGCACACCGTCGCGGCCCGCGAGGGTGTCGCGCATCGGGCGGAACGGCACGACGAACGGGTACACGCCGCGCTCGACGAGCCCCGCGGCCCCGGCCACCAGCTCGTCGGGATCCTCACCGAGACCGACCAGCAGGTAGGTGGAGACGCGGTTGCGGCCGAAGACGCGCACGGCCTCGTCCCAGGCCGCCTCGTAGGCGGACATCGGCACCTCGGACTTACCCGGCATCCAGCGGCGGCGCACCTCCTCGTCGAGGGACTCCACGTGGATGCCGATCGCGGACGCGCCCGCCCGCCTGAGCTCGCCGATCCAGGCCAGGTCGGCCGGCGGCTCGCACTGCACCTGGATCGGCAGGCCGGGTACGGCCTCCAGCACGGCCCGCACCGAACGGGCCAGGACGCGCGCCCCCCGGTCGGGGCCGCCGGTGGTGCCGGTGGTCATCACCATCTGCCGCACCCCGTCCAGGCGCACCGCCGCCTCGGCGACCTCGGCGAGCTGCGCCGGGGTCTTCGCGGCGACGGTGGCGCCCGAACTCAGGGACTCCTCGATCGAGCAGAACCGGCACCGCTCCGCCTCGCCGTAGCGGACGCAGGTCTGCACCACGGTGGTGGCCAGCACGTCGGCGCCGTGCAGCCGGGCGATCCTCTCGTACGGGACGCCGTCGGCGGTCGCCAGGTCGTAGAAGCGAGGACGGCCGACCGCGTGGACGGAGGCACCCAGATCGGTCTCGCCCAGCCACAGCCTGCCGTCCCTGACGGCGTACGGGCTGGCCGGGTTGAGCGGGATCGCGGCGTTGGCGCCGTCGAGGACCAGGTGCCCGTCGTCGCTGGGTCCCGCACCGCCCGCCCGGCGCACCGGGGCGTCCACGCGGACGCCCATGATGGCCACGTCGACTCTCGTGCCGACACTCACCGGTGCCCCCTCAGAACATGTAGGTCGAGTTGATGATCGCGCCCTTGCGGCCGTAGTGGATCAGCGCGTCCTGCACGTCCAGCGGGTGCGTGGGAATGACGCCCTCGATGAGGTCCTCCTCGCGGGCGCCGTGCAGCGACAGGCCGAACCGGCAGCAGTAGACCTTGCCGCCCTCCTCGATGAACGTCTTGAGCGAGTTGTTGATGTTGTGCTCGCCGGGGAAGGCGGAGTTGCCGGTGGTCGGGAAGCCCCGGGTGGCCAGGCAGTTCAGCGAGCCGGGACCGTAGAAGTAGATCGCGGACTCGAAGCCCTTGCGCAAAGCCCGGGTCGCCTGCAGGATCGCCACGAAGCTCACCGACGACTCGTGGGCGATGCCGTGCACGAGCGTGAAGTACGACTCGCCGTTCTCCGCCTGATAGTCGGGGAAGACCTTGGTGCCGCCGTACAGGCTGGAGCCCTCCGGGAGGGAGGGGTGCGGGATCTCGGTGAGGCTCTGCTTCTCGAGGTCGGTCAGGTCGGTCATGGGTCTCTCCTTGTCAGCCGTACAGTTTCTCGAAGGTGTCGCGGAAGGCCAGGCGGGCCAGTTCCCCGTCGCCGGCCGCGGCGGCGAGGCGGGCGCGCTCGCCCGCGTAGTCGCCCCACGGCTCGTCGCTGGCGAACAACACCCGGTCGTGGCCGATGCCGCGCCGGTCGATCTCCTGGGCCAGCCAGCGCGGCGTGAATCCGATCGCCCAGGACAGGTCGGTGTAGACGCGCTTGCCGGCGGTGATCCAGTCGAAGAACCGCGCCCCGGCGAGCTTGATGTGGCCGCTCATGCCGCCGCCGAAGTGCACCAGGTGGACGGCGACCTCGTCGCCGTACCACTCGACCAGGTGGCCCACCTCGTCGATGTCGGAGGCGGCACCCGGCGAGGTGTGCACGTGCACCACCAGGCCGTGCAGGCGGGCCGCGGTGAAGATGCGGTCGAGCGCGGGCCGGCAGGCCGGGTCGGTGGGGCGCCCGCCCAGCAGGAAGCTGAGCTTCAGCGCGCGCACGCCGCTCTCGGCGGCCAGCGCCAGCGCCTCGGCCGTGCGCCGCTCGTCCTCGGGACGCGGCGAGACCCACAGGCCGCAGCGGATCCGGTCATCGCGGTCCGCCGCCTCCAGGCAGAGCTCGTTGAAGGCGAACGCGACCCCGGGATCGGGCACTCCGTAGTTGGGCATCACCAGGGCGCGCTCGGTGCCCTCGGCGTCCAGGTCGGCCAGGAGTCGTGCGACGCTCGCGCGAGCGGTCGTGTCGGGGTTGACCGGAGGGCCCCCGTAGAACGGGTGGGCGGGCAGGACCCCGAGGTGGCGGTGGGCGTCGAAGACCATGTCATGTTCCCAGCAGCTCGGGGTGGACGAAGTAGCCGAGCGGCGCCGGTCCCGCGGCGCGCGGGGCGGGTACGGGACCGCCCGCGGCGGCGATGTGCCGGGCCAGGTGCTCGGCGTCGGCCGCCACTCCGGAGAAGCGGCCCGAGCCCCAGGTGTGTTGCCAGGGCAGCCCGAGGAAGTACAGGCCGGGGACCCGGGTGACGCCGCGCTCGTGGGTGGGGTAGCCGGTGCCGTCGAAGACCGGCACCCTGATCCAGCCGTGGTCGCGGCGGAAGCCGGTGCACCAGACGACCGAGGTGATCCGTCCCAGGTCCAGGGTGTCGGGCTCGAAGGCGGGCTGCCAGGGCGGTGTGTAGCGCTTCTCGGCGGGGGCGGAGATGCGGTGGAGGTCGACGAAGGCGTCGATGGAGTCCTTGACGCTCTCGCAGACCGCGTCGGCGTGGTCGAGGTTGCGTCGCAGGTCGGGGGCGAACCGCGCTGTGCCGCTTCCGGCGCCGTTCTCGACCGTGACCAGCCTGCCGTACAGGCTCATCCCCTCCAGGGCGAAGACTCGCAGGTCGATGTCGCGTCCGCCGTCGCGGCCGGTCACGTAGTGGTTGGCGCGGGCGCGGACGGCGTCGCGGTCGTCGAAGGAGTCGATGGGCCGGTCGTAGTGGCCCATCAGGTCCAGCCAGGCCACCACGTCCCTGCCCCGGTAGAAGCGGGCCACCCGGGGCGCGCCGCCGACCGACAGGTGCACGCGCCGCCCGGACAGATGCAGGTCCTCGGCGATCTGGCACCCCGACTGGCCGGTGCCGACGACCAGCACCTCGCCCGGAGGCAGCTGCTCGGGATTGCGGTAGTCACCGGAGTGGATCTGCGTCATGTGCGACGGGAACCGCTCGGCCACCCGCGGGATCACCGGGACCTGGTAGGGGCCGGTGGCGACCACGACCTGGCCCGCGGTGACCGTGCCCCGGTCGGTCTCCACGCGAAAGCCCCGCCCGTCGGGGAGGAGGCGGGTGACGTTCACCCCCTCCAGCACCGGCGGGGAGAAGGAGGCGGCGTAGTCCTCCAGGTAGGCGACGATCTGGTCTCGGAGCATGAAACCGTCGTGGTCGTCGCCCGCGTAGGGGAACCCCGGCAGGCGGCACTGCCAGTTGGGCGTGACGAGGCAGAAGGAGTCCCAGCGCCGTGCGCGCCACTCGTTGCCCACGCGATGACGCTCGAGCACCAGGTGGTCGACGCCGTCCCGGCGCAGGCAGTGGCTCATCGACAGGCCGGCCTGGCCCGCGCCCACGACGACCACCTCGTGGTGACGGCCGTTCACCGCTCGAACCTCTCGACCGTCACCATGCCGGCACCGGCGAAACCGGCCGCCTTCCTCTCGATCTCGGCGAGCTGGCCGGCCGCGGCCGTGCACCCGAACCCGTACTTCTCGCGTACGCGCCCGCCGGCCGCCTCCAGAGCCTTGCTGCTCAGCGAGACGAATTCGGCGATTGGGTACGATTGTTCGGGACGAAGAAAGTCCTCGATGACGAGCGATGGAGAATAACAGCGTTGTCGCGAGCCATCGGGCCATCTGACCTGGAAGTACATCTCAGGCATGCGAATCTCCACAGGTGAAAGCGGCCTTATCCGAATCGGCGGGCCTTTACCGCTGACGCCAGTTCAACCGGCGGACGTTGCCGACCTGTTTCATCCGGAACAAAACGCGATTGCCGTGGTCACACCAACTTCTTCACCGGTTGACAGTGAGGCGGAACGGGGTCCCGAAACAGGAACATCCTGATCTCGGGGCCCGGCGCCGGCGTACCGGGCCGCCGCCCGCTGCCCGGCGCCGCTCTCCGGGCACGGCCTCACCACGACCCCGCCCGCCGGGCCCGCCTGACGGATCAACCGGGAGGGGACGGCGCGGAGGACGGTCACGCCGAGAAGCGGGCGACCCACTCGCGGGCTCCGGGGAGGATCTCCTCCACCGGCGCCACGTGCGGATACCAGGTGCGCTCCCACTCCAGGGAGACCCAGCCCCCGAAACCGCGCAGCAGCTCGCCGCACTCGTCGAGGGGGACCCCGCCCGCCCACATCGGCACCGGGGTCGTGTCGGCGGCCGAGACCGCGTCCTTGATCTGCACGTACGCCAGGTGCCCGGCCAGCGCCGCCAGGGTCTCCGCGGGCTCCTCGCCGTGCCGCCACGGGTGCAGCACGTCCCACAGCGCGCCCGCCGCCCCGGGAACGCCCGCCGCGTCCAGCAGCCGCCCGACCGCGGCGCCGGTCGGCATCGCGTCATGGGTCTCCACCAGCACCCGTACCCCTGACTCCACGCACAGGTCCGCGACCGCGCGCAGCCGCCGCGCCCCCGTCTCGACGTCATCCCCTCCGGGGAACACCCGCACGGCGGGCGCGCCCAGGTCGGCGGCGAGCGCCAGATCGTCCCGCAGCGCCCGCACGACGGGTTCGTCCGGGCCCGCCGCGGCGATCCTGACGTATCCGGCGAGGGCGGAGACCTCCGGCCGGGCGATCCCGGACGAGCCGCCACCGGCGGGGCGCGCGGCGCCCGGCGTGCCGTCCCCGCCGTCGCCCGGCGACCCGGCCTCTTCCGGGCGGCCGCCCGGCGACCCGGCGTCCTGCCGGTGGGCACCCGGCGCCCCCGCGACTGCCGGGTGCCCCTCCGGCGACCCGGCGAGGACCGCGCGGACCTTCGCGCGCCGTGCCGGGGAGAGCCCGGCATGGACCCCGGTGTCGGGGTGAAGGCGGAGTTCGAGGCCGGCGCAGCCGTACTCCACGGCCGTCGCGACGGCCTCGCGCAGGCCCTGCCCCGGCATGCCGAGCGTGCTGAACGCCAACTTCATCGAGGCTCCCTCGCCACCGCCGTCCGGAAAGCGCTTCCCAGGCGAGTCCATCGTAGACGCCCCGCCATCTCGCGCGTGCCGGGATGGCGGGGCTCCGGCGGGCGAGGCCGCGGGGCGGGTCATCCGCCGCACCGGATTAGGGGCGAGCGAGTGGGGGGAGGCCTCAGGTGATGCCGATCGGGGGGCGCGGAGCCGGAGGAGCCCCGGACTCGCAGCGACATCGATCTTCTCAGCTGGAGAATCCCATGACTGGACGCGTATCGGCCCCGGGCGACCTCGGCCGCCGGATCGCCAGACGACGCGAGGACCTCGGCCTCACCCGGGACGAGCTGGCGAGGCGCGCCGGGATCGATCCGGGCTATCTCGCCTATCTGGAGGACGCCGTGGCCTCGCCGAACACCGGCACCGTGAACCGCGTGGCCACCGCCCTGGACACCAGGCCCGAGGACCTGCTCGGCGGGAACGTCGATCTGCCGCCCGGCCGGGGCCGGCCGGGCTCCCGGCCGGAGCTGGAGAAGCTGGACCGGGACGAGTGCCTGCGGCTCATCACCCCCGGCGGGGTGGGGCGGATCGCCTTCGAGGAGATCGACGGCCCGGTGATCCTGCCGGTCAACTACGCCCTGCACGGCAGCTCGGTGATCTTCCGCACCGCCTTCGGCGGCCCGCTCGACGACGCCCTGCGCACCGGGGTCCAGGGGGTCGAGTCCAAGGTGGCCTTCGAGGTCGACCGGATCGACGACGCCGGCCGCGAGGGCTGGAGCGTGCTGGTGCGCGGCGGGGTCCACCACGTCTCCTCGGACGAGGACCGTGCCGCCCTGGCGGCGCTGGGCGTCCGGCCGTGGGCGGGAGGTGAGCGAGAGCTGTACGTGAGGATCGCCGCCACCGAGGTCACCGGCCGCCGCATCCGGCGCGACCCGTGATTCCCGCGGAGACGGACGCCCGGGTCGTCACCCGCCCCGGGCCGGTCTCCCCGCGCTCCCGCGGCCGGTCCGCGTCCCGGTTCCCTCCCCCGGGGCCGGGAGGCCCGGGTCTCCTTGAGGGGCTCGGGGAGAACCTCAGATCTCCTTGATGAGGCGGTGCAGGAGAGCCGTCGTCGCGGCCGGCCGTTCGGCTTCGATCCCCAGCCGGTTCATGACGTGCCAGTAGCGCTCGACGTCGGCGACCTTGTCCAGGTAGAGGGCTCCGGTGAGCTGTTCGAGGTAGACCAGGTCGGGCAGTTCCCCCTCGGGGAAGCGCAGGATGGTGGCGGGGCCCGTCGCCGCGGCGGCCGCGCCGGCGCTGAACGGCATGACCTGGAGGGTGACGTGGCCGAGCTCGACGATCTCCGTGAGGTGCCGGAGCTGGTCGCGCAGCACCCGGGGGCCTCCGACGGGACGGCGCAGCACCGCCTCGTCGACGACGGTCCAGAGCGTGGCGGGCTCGGGCCGGGTGAGGAGCCGCTGGCGCCCCATCCGCAGGGCGACACGGCGCTCGACCTCTGACTCGGGGGCGCCGGCGCAGGCGGGCCGGATGAGGGCGCGGGCGTACTCCTCGGTCTGCAGCAGCTCGGGGACGAACTGGACCTCGTAGCCGCGGATGAGGGAGGCGGCCTGCTCCAGCCCGAGGAAGGCGTCGAACCAGGGGGGAACCACGTCGCCGTAGGCATGCCACCAGCCGGGCCTGTTGGCCTCCGCGGCCAGGGCGAGCAGCGAGGCGCGCTCGTCGTCGTCGACGACCCCGTAGAGGGTGAGGAGATCGGCCACGTCGCGCTGCTTGAAGCCGGTCCGCCCCAGCTCCAGGCGGCTGATCTTGGAGTGCGAGGCGCGGATCGCCTCTCCGGCCTCCTCGCGCGTGATGTGGCCGTTCTCGCGCAGCCGCCGGAGCTGCGCGCCCACCAGCATGCGGACCACGGTGGGCCCGGCCTGCCGGTGATCCGGGTTCTGGCCATCGGCTTGTTCGCTCATCGCCCGAACAACGCGCAAGTTCGCCCCCTTCGACCGCGACCGGTCGCCCAGTGAATGGTCGAGCTTTTCACGTCAGGCCCGTTCCCCGCAGTGAGACGAGGACACCGCGACCCGAATTTAGGCCATTCCCATACGGAACAGCAGGTTCACCGGAACCCGGACCACGCCTCGGGCGGGTGACATCCGTCCGGCCGTACCCGTGAGCGCGGCGCCCGGAGAAGTCCGCATCTCTTCTCCTGAATTCTCCACTTTGTGGTGCCGAATCCTCATAATTAGTGATCTCGAATGGACTCCTCGGAGAGGAAGCCAGACCATGCCCGATATCGACCCCGTACGGGCGGGGGATCCCGAACGCGTGGGCGAGTACCAGGTCACCGGGCGGCTCGGGGATGACGTCTACCTCGCCACGGCCCCCTCGGGAGACCGGGTGGTCGTGCGTCTGCTCCCCGCGGACGTGAGTCCCGAGCGGTTCCGGGAGGCGATGGAGCCGCTGCGGGAGATACCCGCCTTCTGCACGGCGCAGGTGCTGGACAGCGGGCCGGACGGCGGGGTGAACGGCGACAGGCCGTACATCGTGAGCGAGTACGTCGACGGTCCCACGCTGCAGGAGACGGTGACCTCCGAGGGCGTCCTGGGCGCGTCCGCGCTGCACCGGCTGGCCGTCGGGACGATGACCGCCCTGGTCGCCCTGCACCAGGCGGGTACGGTCCACGGCGACCTGCGCCCCGGCAGCGTGGTGTTCGGCCCCGACGGGCCACGGGTGATCGACCTCGGCATGGCGCGAGCGCTGGAGGCGACCGCGTCCAGCACGACCCGCAAGGTCGACGTCCCCGCATACAGCGCGCCGGAGAGGCTCATGGGCACCTCCCCCGGGCCCGAGGGGGACCTGTTCTCGTGGGGGGCGACCGTGGTCTTCGCCGCCTCGGGCCGCTCCCCCTTCGACGCGGGGACGATGTCGGGCACGGTCAACCGCATCGTCAACGACGAACCCGACCTCGGCGCGCTCCCCGGCGACCTGCGCGAGCTGGTCACGACCTGTCTCGCCAAGGATCCCGCGCGGCGGCCGACCGCGAGCGACGCCCTGCTCCGCCTGGTCGGCGGGTTCCTCACCTCCGACCAGGCGCCCCTCGGCCCCTTCGCGTCCTCAGCGTCCTCAGCGTCGTCAGCGTCGTCAGCGTCCTTCGTGCCCGGCACTCCCGCCACCCGGCCGCTGCGGCGTGCCCGCCCCGCGCTGCTGGCCGCGGGCGCGCTGGCCGTCGCCCTCGTCTCCGGCGGCGCGGTCTACCTGGCGGTGTCGGGAGACCCGGCGCCCGCGGCCGCTCCGCGCCCGGCCCGGAGCACCGCGCAGGGCGCGCTCGCCCCGGCCTTCACCCCCCAGCCCCAGCTCAGCCCGAACGTGACCACGGCGCCCTGGGAGTCGGCGGAGAAGGCCACCAGGGACATCAAGCTGCCGGGGACGGGCATCACCCTGCACGAGAACCCGAAGGACACGGTCAAGCTGGGCGGCTACGTGAACATCAAGCTGCCCTTCGCCTCGTTCGTCAGGGAGAAGGGGAAGGAGACGTTCAAACAGGTGGCCAGCGCCATGCAGCCGGTGTTGTCGCCGCAGGGCGACCTGGTGGCGCTGAACCCGATCGGGAAGTTCGCCGACTCGTCCTTCGACTACCTGAGGGTCCGCGACCTGAGGAACGGCACCCAGTTCGACGTCCCGACCGTCGAGCGGCCCAGGGAGGGGCACAACCCCGTGTGGTCGAAGGACGGCTCCAAGGTCCTGCTGTCGGTACGGGACACGGACGAGGAGCAGTCCGACGGGTTCGTGGTGGTGGACGTGGCGGCGCGCAGGGCCACCCACGTGCGCACCGAGTCCGTCGGCTCCGACACGTTTCCCGTCACGTTCGCGCCGGACGGCTCGGTCGCGCGGGGATATTACGACGGCAAGGGCCACGGGGTCGACTTCTACGGCCCGAACGGGCAGTCCATCCGGACGATGCACTGGGTCGGCCAGCCGCGCAACACCACCTGGTTCTCCCCCTCGGGCGCGCTCTTCGCCACGATATGCCCCAAAGGGAAGACCATGTGCGTGTGGGACACGGTGAGCGGCCACCGGCGCTACACGATGAACATCGGGGAGAACGCCCGCTTCGTGGGCTGGTTCAACAACAACCACCTGCTCCTCCAGAACCCCGTCAAGAAGGGCTCCAAGATCGAGGTGGTCGACCTGTACGGCAAGACCGTCCGGGTCCTCGCCGACCTCAAGAAGGGCGACACGGCCCTCCTGAGCTTCACCGTGACGGCCGGATGACCAGGGTCCTCCCCCCGGCTCCCGGCGATCCCGACCGGATCGGGCCGCACCGGGTCACCGGCAGGCTCGGCCGCGGCGGGCAGGGCACGGTGTACCTCGCGGAGTCCCCCGCCGGGGCGCGGGTCGCGGTGAAGGTTCTCGGCAGGGGCGGCGGCGAGCAGACCCTTGCGCGCTTCCACCGTGAGATCGAGCTGGCCCGCCGGGTGGAGGCGTTCTGCACCGCGCAGGTGCTGGAACACGGCGAGGCCGGCGGCATGCCGTACATCGTCAGCGAGTACGTCGACGGGCCCAGCCTGGCCCAGGTCATCGACGAACGGGGACCGCTGCGCGGGGCCGAGCTGCGCAGGCTCGCGGTCGGGACCCTCACCGCGCTGGCCGCCATCCACCGGGCGGGCGTCGTGCACCGCGACTTCAAGCCCGCGAACGTGCTGCTCGCCCGCGACGGCCCCCGGGTGATCGACTTCGGCATCTCCCGCGCGCTGGACGCCGTCTCCACGGCCTCCGACCACCTGGTCGGCACCCCGCCGTACATGGCGCCCGAGCAGTTCGACGGGCGCGAGGCGGGGCCGTCGGCCGACCTGTTCGCGTGGGCGTCGACGGTGGTGTGCGCGGCGACGGGGGAACCGCCCTTCGGCACGAGCCCGCTGCCCGCGGTGATCCATCGGATCCTGAACGCCGAGCCCACGCTCGGTTCCCTGGACGACGAGCTGCGCGAGGTGGTGGCCGGGTGCCTGGCCAAGGACCCGCGGGCGCGCCCGGCGGCCATGCCGGCGCTGCTGCGGTTGCTGGGCCATCCGGCGGAGCGGCCGTCGTACGAATCGGGTCACGAGGTGCTCGGCGAAGGCCGCAAGCAGGCCGCTCCCCCGCCGGCCCGGCGGCGCGCCTCGCGCCCGGTGGTCGCCGCCCTCGCCGCGCTGGCGCTCGCGGCGGCCTCCGGCGTCGCGGTCCTCGCGGTCCGGGCGGCGGGGACGGAGGAGCCCGCGAAGGTGGTCGCGAGCGGTCCGGAGGGCACCCCCTCCCCGCCCGCGAGACCGCCGATCGGGACGATGCCCACCACCTCCACCACCGACCTGCGGATCCCCGGAACGAAGATCACCCTGAGGGAGAACCCCGCGGACACGGAGCGGGTCACCACCTACCGGGACTCGCGCAAGAGGGCCGGCGGCTCCCCCGTCTTCCTTCGGCGGGGCGACACCGCGGAGTTCACGTTCCTGGGGACGTTCATGACCGCCGTGTCCGCGCCGGGAGGAGCGCGCGTCGCCGTCAACCCGGACAACAAGTTCACGCTGGAGGGGTTCGACCTGATCCGGCTGGTGGGTCCGGGGGGAGAACCGGAGACCCAGATCAGGACCGTCGACTCCCCGCTGACGACCTTCAACCCGCACTGGGACCGGAACGGGACGAGGATCCTGCTGACGATCTACGAGGGAATCGAGGAGGAGCAGCGCTCCCGGGGCTTCGTGATCGTGGACGTGGCCTCGCGCACGGCCCGCGTCTTCCGGGTGCGGGACGACGACCACCGCTCCGACTACGTCTGGGGCGCCGACGCGGCCTCGGTCCTGCACACCGGGCCGGACGGGTCGGTTCGCTTCTACCGCCTGGACGGCACGCCGCTGCGGACGGTCCCGAAGGTGGGCCGGCTGGTCACGGACGACGTCCGGGCCACCTCACTCGGGACGGTCTTCACGACCCGCTGCCGCGACAGGCCCCAGGACGTCTGCGTGTGGGACGCCGCCACGGCGGAGCGCAGGGCCGTCGTCCCGATCAGGAAAGGGATGAGCTTCAGCGGCTGGCTGGGCGACCGCCACTTCCTCGGCACCGTGACCGAGGGGAAGACCATGAAGGTCGTCATGCTGGACCTGCGCGGGAAGGTCGTGCGGGTCCTCGCGGACGGCCCCGCCACGGAACTGAGCAAGATCGGCCTCTACTACACGCTCAGATGACGGGCGAGGAGGACCGGCCACACACTTGGGTGAGAGACGCGGGAGACGGCCACACGCTTGAGTGACGGGCGAAGGAGATCAGTCGGGCGGCGGGCCGGGGGACCGGCCTCCGCCGCACGTCAGGTGACCGGCTCCGCCGCGACCGGGCCGCTCCTCGCCTCGTGGACCTCGCGCAGCAGCGCGGCCGCCGCCGCGCTCGTCGGGTCACCCGTCACGGTGACGGTCTCCCAGGCCGGCACGGCCCCGGCGAGCCCGACGAAGCGCACCCGGTCGGTCTTGACCGCGAAGGACTGCGGCACGAGCGCCACGCCGAGCCCGAAGGTCACCAGGTCGAGCAGCGAGTGCACGTCGTTCACCTCCAGCGAGACGCGGCGTTCGACGCCCGCGGCGGCGAACACGTCGTCGGCCAGGTCCCGGGTGCCCCAGTCCGGCTGGAAGTCCACGAACCGCTCCGCCCGCAGCTCCGGCAGCTCGACCTTCTCCCTGGCCGCGAACGGGTGATCGGGCGCGCAGGCGAGCACGAGCGGCTCGTCCGCGAGCGGCCCGACCACGATGTCGTCGGGGCACCGGGCCGGGCGGGAGACGAACGCCAGGTCCAGCCGCCCGGCGCGCACCTGCTCGATCAGCTCGCCGGATCCCCCCTGGCGCAGCCGGATCTCCAGGCCGGGGTAGGCGGCGAGGAAGCGGGCGAGCACGGCCGGCAGGTGCACCGCGTGCAGGCACTGCAGCGAGCCGATGGCCAGGCTTCCGCGGAGCAGGCCCTGCACCGCCGCGACGGCGTCCCTGGCCGCGTCGGTCGCCGACAGCGCCCGCCGGGCCTCGACCAGCAGCGCCCTTCCGGCGGGGGTCAGCTCGACCTGCCGGGTGCTGCGCAGGAACAGCGAGGCGCCCAGCTCGCGCTCCAGCGAGCGGATCGAGGCCGACAGGCCCGACTGGGCGACGCGCAGCCGGTTGGCCGCCCGGGTGAAGTGGCACTCCTCGGCGACGGCGACGAAGTACTCCAGCTGCCGTAGTTCCATGATTCATCACCGAAATCGCTGAAAGGCATCAGTTTCTTCTATTGGACAGCTTAATCGGGGCAGGAGAGGGTGAAAGCCGTACCAACCGATCTCCGAGGAGGAACTCCCATGCAGACACGCCGCATCGGCGACGTCCAGGTCAGCGCGATCGGTCTCGGCGGCATGCCGATGTCGATCGAGGGGCGCCCCGACGAGCAGCGTTCGGTCGCGGCGATCCACGCCGCGCTGGAGGCGGGCGTGACGCTGATCGACACCGCGGACGCCTATCACGTGGGCGCGGACGAGGTCGGCCACAACGAGTCCCTGATCGCCCGCGCGGTGGCCGGCTACGGCGGCGACACGTCCGACGTGCTGATCGCCACGAAGGGCGGCCACGTGCGCCCCGGCGACGGCTCGTGGACTTTGGACGGCTCGCCGGACCACCTGAAGAAGGCCTGCGACGCGTCACTCCGACGCCTCGGCGTCGAGGCCATCGGGCTCTACCAGTTCCACCGCCCCGACCCGAAGGTCCCGTACGCGGAGTCGGTCGGGGCGATCCGCGACCTGCTGGACGCGGGCAAGATCCGTTTCGCGGGCATCTCGAACGCCGATCCCGACCAGATCCGGCAGGCCAACGAGATTCTCGGCGGGCGGCTGGTGAGCGTGCAGAACCAGTTCTCGCCGTCGTTCCGCTCCAGCGAACCCGAGCTGGAGCTGTGCGCGGAGCTGGGGATCGCGTTCCTGCCGTGGAGCCCGCTGGGCGGGATCCCGCGGGCCGGCGAACTGGGTTCGCGGTTCGCCGTGTTCGAGGACGTCGCGCGGGCCCACGGGGTGAGCCCGCAGCGGGTGTGCCTGGCGTGGATGCTCGCCAAGGCGCCGGTGGTGATCCCGATCCCGGGCTCCTCGCGCCCGGAGACCATCCGCGACTCGGTCGGCGCGGTCGACGTGAAGCTGTCGGCCGAGGAGCTGTCCCGCCTCGACGCGGCCTGACCCACGGGGCCCTCCGCGCTGCCTGACCGCAGGGCGGTCCGGCAGCGACGCGGCCCTTCACGCGGCCGGACCTCAAGGCGGCCCGACCTCGACGCGACCTGACGAGGCGCGCTCCGGCCGGGCCGGCACCGCTCCGGTGCCGGCCCGGCCGGCCGCGTGCGAGGGGTGTCTAGGAGGAGTAGACCTCGAACGAGGACAGCTGCCCGGCGGGCCAGCCGGTGTTGCCGGTGATGTTCAGCCGCACGTACCTCTTCGTCGTCGCCGGGAAGGTGACGGTCGCGGTGTTGCCGGTGGCCGGGTCGAAGGTGAGGCCCCGCGACGACACGAGGGTGCCGAAGGCGGCGCCGTCGGACGAACCGAGCACCGACAGCGTCTGGGTGCGCGCGCCCCAGGCGCTGGACGGCGGCAGCTTCAGCACCAGGCGCCCGACGGCGGCCTGCGCGCAGAGGTCAACGGTGATCGACTGGGGGAAGGCGTGGTTGGCGCTCTCCCAGTAGGTGTTCGCGTTGCCGTCGACGGCGTTGGCCGCCACGTAGTTCTGCGTGGTGCTGCTCGCGGTGATCGACTTGCCGCGGGCCAGGTCACCGGTGCCCGGGGAGCACCCGGGCGGGGGCCAGGTCGTCGCGGTCACCGTGCCGGAGGGCGGCGAGGTGTTCTGCGCGGCGTCCCTGGCGACCACGTAGAAGCTGTAGGAGGTCGACGGCGTGAGACCGGTGACGGTGAACGACGTTCCCGCTGTGCCGCCCACCCTGACGTCGGTGGCGCCCGCCTCGCGGTAGACGTCGTAGCCGGTCACCCCGACATTGTCGGTGGCCGCGTTCCAGCCCACCGTGATGCTCGTGCTCGACGCCGGGACGGCGCGCGCGGCGCCCGGCGCGGTCGGGGGCTGGGTGTCGCGCGTGCCGCCGGCCCTGCGGGTCTCGAACTCCGTCGCCCAGTACTTCGTCCGGTCCAGGTACGCGGTCTCCGCCGCGGTCCCCGTCCTGCCGTACGCGCCGTCGAACGTCTGGTAGCCGAACCCGGCGGGCGGGGTGGAGTCGGCGGGCTCGATGGAGCTGCCCTCGTGCCACTCGTTGAACGAGGTGATGGAGACCCAGGTGGGCAGGCCGCCCTTGGCCGGGTCGAGGGCGTTGGACCACTCCAGGTCGTAGGTGGCGCCGTCGGCGCGGCCGAGGGTCGGGGTGGTGTTGCCGGGCACCGCGCGGTCGTCGATGTAGCCGGGGGCCACCGAGGGCGCCCAGATCAGGTTGTTCTGCTTGGCGTACGCGCCCGCCTCGGCCCAGCCGGGCGCGGTGGCGCCGGCGATCCCGTCGTAGGTGTACATGCCGGAGAAGTGCGCGATCTTTGACGTGTCGGTGGTCTGGGCGAGCACGATGTTGCCCGCGGTGACCTGGTCGAGCGCGGTCCAGTCGGTGATCCTCAGGCTCTCGAACACGTAGAAAGCCGCCCTGTTGCCGTGCTCGGCGTCACGGTAGAAGGCCGGGTGGGAGCCGTAACGGGTGTTGATGTAGCGGATGTCCTCGACGGTGGAGGCCGCCGTGCGCCCGCCGTACGGCTCCAGGTGCCAGGCGACCTTGACGCCGTACCGCGCGGCGGCGTCCATCACGCCCTGGGTGAGCCTGTCCTCGAAGCTGTCGCGGCCCCACCAGCTGTAGACGATGACGCCGACCCCGGCCTGCTTGATCCACTGCATGTGCCTGGTGACGGCGCCCGCGTGGTCGCCCGAGTCGTAGGCACCCAGGCTGGGGTACAGGTCGGCGCCCACGTCGTCGGGCGGGGTGTGGCCGCCCTGCTGCCAGTGCCGCCATTCACCGCTCGTCTGGGGATTGCCGTACCAGGAGTAGTAGAACAGGTGGACGTTGGAAGACTGCTCGGGGACGGCCGCGCCGCGCGCCGGGAGCGGTGCCTGGGCTCCGGCCCAGCACAGGGCGGCCAGCAGGAGCGCGAGGACGATCTGGGCGCGTCGCCCGGTATGGCGTAAGCGGCTGACAGATTGATCGGATGTCTTCATCGGCTGACCCTTCGTCACGCGGGGCCGGATCGCCGCGGCCGGCGGAACGTACGGTCACCGCGATCCAGCCGGGTGGGGGGCGGAGAGGATACCGCCGTCGCCGGGGGGATCGGCGAACGGCGCTGTGCACACCATAAGATGGCGGACAGATGTCCGCAATGTTTCTACTTCTTTTCGCAAAAATATGCTTATAGTATGGCTTTGCACGATATATAGGCCGACAGAGACCGACAGGTGACTCGACCAGGGCCACGAACAGGCACACTCTCCTGGAACGGTCCGATGTTTCTTTTCCAGTGCCGAAGGGTTTCCCACCGCCACGAAGTCTCCCGGCGTCGCGGGCCTCCCGCGGTCCGGAGGTGCGGGGCGGCATGGTCCCGGCACCGGGGAACCTGTGGTTTTTCGCAGGGGAACGCGGAGGGATCTCACGATGGTCCGGGCGGAGCGGTGTTCGTAACGTCGACTGGTGCCCGAATTCAAGATCACAAATGGTCCGCTCTCCCGGCGCCCCGCCGGCCGCCGCCCGGTGGCCCGCCCCGTCATGTTCGCGACGGCCCTCCTGACGGCGGCCTCGTTCGCGCCGGCCCCGTTCGCGACGGCGTCGTCGGCGCCGGTGTCATCGGCGGGGACGAATACCGCCCTCCGGGACATCGATCCCGCGTCCGTCGACCGTTTCGTGAAGGCCTACCGGGAGGCGACCGGACTGCCGGGGGTCGCCGTCGCCGTCACCAGGGGGAACGAGGTCGTCCACGTCGCCGGCTACGGCCGTACCTCCTCCGGCGATCCCGTCACGGCGGACACCCCCATGGCGACCGCGTCGCTCAGCAAGTCCTTCACCTCCCTGGCCGTCATGCAACTGGTGGAGAAGGGAGTGGTCAGGCTCGACGAACCGGTGCGCGTCCGGCTCCCCGAGTTCGTGATGGCCGATCCGCGGGCGGCCCGCATCACCGTCCGCCAGTTGCTTGACCAGACCTCGGGCATGGCCGACCAGGCCTTTCCCGAGAGGAGCCTGCCCCAGCCCCGATCGCTCCGCGAGGCCGTGGCGCGGCTGAGGGGGGCGAGGCTGGCCGCCGACCCCGGCACGCGGTGGAGCTACCACAACACCAACTTCCAGGTCGCCGCGCGACTGGTCGAGGTGGCGAGCGGCGTGCCCTTCGCCGGTTACCTCGAAAAACACGTGTTCGGCCCGCTCGGCATGCGGAACAGCACCACGATCGACACCGAGCGCGACCTCCCCGCGAGCGCGCGGGGCCACCTCCACCTGCTCGGCGCCACGCTCGCCCTTCCCGAGCCCCCGGGGTTCGGGAACGGCTCCGGCGGGGTGGTCAGCACTGCCGGGGACATGGCCCGGTGGATGATCATGCAGAGCGGCGAGGGGGTCGGACCGGGCGGTGTCCGCGTCGTCTCCGCCGCGAGCGTCGCGGAGATGCGCGCCCCGTCCAAGATCAACGACTCCTACGCCCTGGGGTGGTCGATCGGCACGACAGGAAACGGCTCACCGGTCGTCGGGCACGGCGGCGACCTGCTCACCGCGACGGCCCAGCAGAAGCTCCTGCCCCGGTCGGGGTACGGCATCGCGGTGATGGCCAACACCGGCACGGCGTACGCCGACAGCGACGCCGTCGCGGACGCGCTGGTCGCCATGGCCGAGGGACAGGAGCCCGAGGCACCCCCCTCGATCCCCCCGCACCTGATCATCGACCTCGCCATCGCGGCGGCCGCCGCCGTGACGCTCCTGCTGGCGGGCCGCGGGCTGGCCCGCTCCCGCCGGTGGGCGGCGCGGCGTGCCGGTCACCCGGTGTGGCGCGCGGCGGCGCGACTGCTGCCGTACGCGCTGCCGGGGGTGCTGTGCCTGACGATCACCGACGTCTTCGGGATGCTGGCCAGGGGGAAGGACATCACCTGGACACAGGTGGCCTACATCTACCCGTCCTTCATGATCTGGCTCGTCCTCGCCACCGGGGCCTGCGCGGTCCTGGTCCCCGTACGGATCGGCCACCTGGTCCGGGCGCGCCGGACGCCCGCGCCCGGCGCCGCTCAGCCGTCCAGATAGCGCAGGATGGCCAGGACGCGCCGGCTGTAGCCGGGGGTGCGCGACAGCCCGAACTTGTCGAAGATCGCGTTGATGTGCTTCTCCACCGTGCTCTGCGACACGTGCAGACGCTCGGCGATCGCGGCGTTGACGAGCCCCTGGGCGAGCTGCTCCAGCACCTGGGACTCCCGCCGGGTGAGCCTGCTCAGCGGGTCGGTGCGGGTGGTGCGGGCGAGCAGCCGCCGGACCACCTCCGGGTCGAAGACCGTCCCGCCCGCGCGGACCCGCTCCAGCGACTCCAGGAACTCGCCCACCTCGGTCACCCGGTCCTTGAGCAGGTAGCCCAGCCCCTCGGGGGCTCCGGCGAGCAGCCGGGCGGCGTAGGCCGTCTCGACGTACTGCGACAGTACGAGCACGCCCACGCCCGGCTGGCGCTCCCGGATAGTCAGCGAGGCCCGCAGCCCCTCGCCCGCCTGGCCCGGCGGCATGCGCACGTCCACGATCGCCACGTCGGGGCGGTGCCCGTCCACGGCCTCGAGCAGCCCCGCGGAGTCGCCCACCGCCGCCACCACCTCGTGACCCGCGTCCTCCAGGAGACGGACCAGGCCCTCGCGGAACAGTACGGAGTCGTCGGCGAGGATCAGCCTCATGACGGCTCCGGGCGTTCGGACCCGCCGCGGGGCAGCGTCGCCGTGACCCTGGTCGGGCCACCGGGGGGACTGTCCACCTCGAAGGCGCCGTCCAGCGCCAGAACCCGCCGCTCCAGCCCGGACAGCCCGCCACCGGCGGGATCCGCCCCGCCCCGGCCGTCGTCGGAGATCTCCACGGTCACCGCGTGCTCGTCCTCGCTCAGGACCACCAGGACGCCGCCGGCACCCGCGTGTTTCGCGGCGTTGGCGATGGCCTCGCGGGCCACGAAGTAGACGGCCGTCTCGATCTCGGACACCGGGCGTTCCGCGAGGCCGTAGCGGACGGTCACCGGCACGCCCGCCCGTTCCGCCACCCCGGCCAGGGCCGCGCGCAGGCCCAGCTCGTCCAGCGCGGCCGGGTAGATCCGCCAGGCCACGCCGCGCAGCTCGTCGAGGAGGCGGCGTGACTCCGCGTACGCCTGGTCCACGAGGGCGGCGACCGCGGCCGGGTCGGCGCCGTGCCGAGCCCGGCCCAGCAGCATTCCCAGGGCCACGCCCCTCTGCTGGACGCCGTCGTGCAGGTCACGCTCGATGCGCCGCCGCTCGTCGTCGACGGCCCGCACGATGCCGCTGCGGGTGGCGGTCAGCTCCGCGATGCGGCGGCGCATCGCCTCCCGCTCCCCGGGACCGGCGAAGTACGCGGCCAGCCGCCGCTCGGCGGCCACCGTCGCCGCGCCGCACAGCGCGGCCAGCCCCAGCAGGACCAGCCCGTAGGCGGTGCCCAGCGGCCCGCTGTCGACCGTCAGGCGCACGCCGGGATACCGCAGCGGGACCGGGGATGACGCGCCGGAGAGCAGTTCCCCGGCGCCGCCGGCCAGGAACAGCAGGCCGACGAAGAGACCGGTGAAGGTCAGAAGGCTCGCGAACGTGCCGAACGCCGCCCGCAGCGCGAGGTAGCCGTACGCGCTCCTCGCCGGCCCCCCGCCGGAACCGTGGCCGGACCACACGCCGGTGCCGTGGTCGAAGCACGCCGCCAGCCGGGCGTGTTCCAGCGCGACCAGCCGCGCCGTTCCCGCCGCCGCGAAGCGCCGGGCGGCGCGCCGGCCCGCGGGCCACGCCGCCAGGACCGCGAACAGCCCGCCCGCGACGCACAGGAAGCCGAGCTCGGCGACACCCGTCACGCCCCCCGCGATCAGGCCCGCGCCACGCCGGACGGCCCGCGCGACCGGCGCCCCGGCCCGCGCGGATCGAGGCACCGGCCACGGCATGACTTTCATCCTCGCGATCCTCGCGATCCTCGGGGTATCGGGGTCATCGGGGTCATCGACATCAGACGAATTGTATTGACCTTCCTTCGCCCCTCGAAGACCACCAGAAAACGATATTGACCGCCGAAACCGGGCGGTGCCGCGACTCGGAGCCTGCGGGGCCCCGACCGGAGGACCCCGGATCCCGCACACCGCCCGAGCGCTCGCCAGAGGACCTAAATACCCATACAAATCACCCAAAGAGTCAGTGCGGTCGCGAATTGCTTTGACCGGCAACCAGGAATTAGCCATATTTACGCAATGATTCGTTTACGCCACCTCGCGGGAGCCACCCTCGCGTCCGTTCTGCTGGCCGGCTCCGTCGCCGCCCCCGCGGCCGCCTCGGCCCGGGAAACCGTCGCCGTCTCCTCGACCGAGGCCGCCGCGCGACCGGGTAACGGAAAGATCCTCTACGACCGCATCAGCGGTGGGCGGGGCACGCTGAAGGTCAAGAACGGCACCGGCAGGGACGCCGTCGTCACGCTGGTCCGCGGCAGGTCCAAGGCGATCAGCATCTACGTCCGCGCCCGGTCGACGGCCTCGGTCCGCGATGTCAGGGACGGCACCTACACGATCTTCTTCACCTCCGGTCACCGGTTCAGCACCTCCCGGGGCAGGTTCACCGGCTCCCCCTCCTACCAGCGCTTCACCAGCAAGCTGAGGTTCACCACGACCTCGTCCAGCTCGACCATCTGGACCCTGACCCTCAACCCGGTCAGGGGCGGCAACGCCCGGACGACCGGCGTCAACCCGAACGACTTCCCGGCCTGATCCGGCCAGATACGGCCTAATCCAGCCTGATTCGTCCTGACCCGGTGGGGTCCGGCGGGGCTCGGCGAGATCCCGCCTCCGCTCCCCCTCCCTCCCCCGTACGCCCACCATCACGGCAACGCCCGCAGCGTCGCCGGAAGATCCGCCGGGCCGCCTTCCCCGCCGGGAAGGCGGCCCGGCGGCCGCTCGGCGTCGAACGGGACGGCCGCGCCCTCCGTGAGAGTTCCCGGCGGCGGAGCTCTCCGCTCCCAGCGAAGGACGCGACGGCGAGCCAGGCGCCGCAGCACACCGTCGCGGGACGTACCTTGAACTGCACGGGTTGTTGTATCTGACCAGACCTGGGGAAGGTGTGAACGCCATGGAAGCCGCCACCGTGGAAGGCACCGTTGAGGTTGTCGAGGTTGAGGAAGAGGACCTGGTCCTGACCGACGACGACGAGGCACCCGCAGCCCTGGAGGCGACCGTCGGGGCGAGCACCGACCCGGTCAAGGACTATCTCAAGCAGATCGGCAGGATCCCCCTCCTCAACGCCGAGCAGGAGGTCGAGCTCGCCAGGCGCATCGAGGCCGGGCTGTTCGCCACCGAACGGCTCAACGACGGCGACCGGCTCCAGCCCGACGTGCGCGCGGAGCTCGAATGGCTCGCCGAGGACGGCCACCGGGCCAAGAACCACCTGCTGGAGGCCAACCTGCGCCTGGTGGTGTCGCTGGCCAAGCGTCACACCGGCCGGGGCATGCTGTTCCTGGACCTGATCCAGGAGGGCAACCTGGGGCTGATCCGCGCCGTGGAGAAGTTCGACTACACCAAGGGATTCAAGTTCTCCACGTACGCCACCTGGTGGATCAAGCAGGCGATCACCCGGGCGCTCGCCGACCAGGCCCGCACCATCCGCATCCCCGTGCACATGGTCGAAGTGATCAACAAGCTGGCGCGCGTGCACCGGCAGATGACGACCGACCTGGGCCGCGAGCCCACCCCCGAGGAGCTGGCCGTGGAGCTGGAGATGACCCCGGAGCGGGTCGTCGAGGTCCAGGGGTACGGGCGAGAGCCGATCTCCCTGCACAGCCCGCTGGGCACCGAGGGCGACAGCGAGTTCGGCGACCTCATCGAGGACTCCGAGGCGATCACCCCCGAGGACGCGGTGGCCTCCGCGCTGCTGCAGGAGCAGCTGCACACGATCCTGGAGGCGCTGTCCGAGCGTGAGGCCGGGGTGGTGGCGATGCGGTTCGGGCTCGGCGACGGCCGGCCCAAGACGCTGGAGGAGATCGGGCGCGCCTACGGGGTGACCCGCGAGCGCATCCGGCAGATCGAGTCCAAGACCATGACGAAGCTGCGCCACCCCTCGCGCTCGCGGGCCCTGCGCGACTATCTGACCTGATCGGTCTTCCGGCCCCGCCGTCACCCGGGCCGATCGCCGTCGGGGCCGCTCGGCCGACGCCGCTCAGCCGGCCGTACGCGCGATGAGGGCGCCGACCGTCTCCTCCGGCCCGGACGGCGGCCGGTCCAGCAGGCGCGCGAGGTCGGGGCCGGTCTCGGCGAGGGCCCCGGCGCGCACCGCGGGGAACACGCCCCCCGGCCAACCGGCCTCCGCGTCGGTGACCTCCCGGTGCTCGACGGGCCTGCCCAGCACGCGGGTGAGGACCCCCGCGAGCTCCGGGAAGGTCCCTCAGGCCCGGCGCCGCCACGAGGCGCGACCGGGCGAACGGGGCGTTCGAGACACGCGTGCGGCAGCCGTCACGACCCGTGTCACGACCTGCGCGCGACGACTATCTCGGTGACGACCTCCTCCTGCCACTCCCCCGACGGGTTCGCCGCGGCCAGCGCCTCGCGCACCGCCTCCGTGAACGCGGGCAGGCGCTCACCGAGTCGCGCGGGCGAGGAGTAGGAGAACGACAGCTGCAACCCCACGATCTCGTCGACGGACTGCCGGACCGTGCGGGCGAAACACCGGGACTCCAGCCGGCGGAACGCCGACTCGCGCAGCACCTCCTGATGGTGCCGCCCGCTCTGGGCGTACTCCTCGCTGTTCGCCCGCCACTCCAGGCCGAACGTCTGCCGTACGGCCTGCACCACCGGCTCCCAGGGCGGCTCGACCGGGTCGGTGGTGGGACCGGCGAGGACGACCGCCCCGTGCGCGGGGAGCAGCCCGTCGAAACGCCGGAGCACCCGCTCGCGCTCCATCCAGTGGAAGGAACGGCCCATGACGACGTGGTCGACCGGGCCGAGCGGCAGCTCTCCGAGCGTCGAGGAGTCGCCCCGCAGCCAGCGGATGCCGGGCGTGCCCCACCGGACCCCCTCGGCGAGCATCTCCTCGCTGGGGTCCACGGCCAGGATCTCCCCGGCCCGGGACGCGAGGGGGATCGCCAGCGTGCCCGGACCGCACCCGAGGTCCAGCACCCGTACCCGGTCGTCGAGGTCCAGCATGTCCGCGATGTAGTCGATGATCTCTGTTTCGTAGCCGTGCCGGTAACGCGCGTAGTAGGTGGCGGCACCCGCGAACAGTTCGCTCCGAGAGATCATGCGAACCAGTTTAGACACGCTTTTCCGGGAACCGGAGGCCTGCGGCAGGGCCGGTAGGGGCCCCTGAACAGCGGAAGACTCCGCTCGTCGCGCACTGTCGGAGACACGCACGCGTCCGGCGGACCGGGAGGGTCACGCCCGGTCCGGGGCACCGGGAGGGCCGCGTCCCGTTCAGGGCCTCCGGGGGCTGGAGGGAACGACCTTGCCGAGTCCCCAGGCGACGAGGCCGGTGATCGCTCCGACGATCACACCGGTGAAGACGCTGCTGATCGCGGCGAAGAGCCGCAGGACGGCGGACTGCGTGGCCGGGTCGAGGTCGCTCAGGTTTCCGCCGAGCGCGGGCGGGTTGCCGCCGAACGCGGAGTTCCAGAGCAGCTGATGTCCCGCGGCCAGGAAGACGCCGTAGAACAGGCCCACGACGAGGAGGGTGAGGAAGGGGTTGGGCACCCGTTTCCAGAGGGCGACCGCGATCCAGACGACCGGAGGCACGAAGACGAACAGGGCGTTCACGAAGGTACCCTCGTGGATGACGTCCAGGTCGTGGAGCACGACCCGGGGCGCCGCGAGAAGAGCGAGTCCGATCACGGCGAGCACGGGCAGCCCGAGGACCGGGCGTCCGGAGGCGAGCGGTTGACGCGGCCGGGTGTTTCGAGAGGTCATGGCCTCACGCTAGGAAGCGCCGGGGACGCGGCACATCCGTCTCCGGTCTCGATGCCGGTACGTCGAGAGGCGACCGCCGGCGTCGCCTCACGCGGGACGCGGAGCGACGGGACGGCGCCATAGGGTGAATTCATGATCGAAGAGCGGTACGGGCAGGCGCTGAGGAGACTTCCGCCCTGGGCGGTCGACGCCCTGATCGGTGCGGGCGTCGCTCTCATCGTGTCGATCGTCATCTCCGCCGGCCAGGGAGGACGGCAGAGCCCGGACGTGATCGCCCACCTGTGGGCCGTGGGACTGGGAGCACTGATGCTCGCCCGGCGACGCCACCCGGTGACCGTGCTCGCCGTCACCGCCCTGGGACTGTTCGCCTACTACGCCGCCGGCTATCCGGCCGTCGGGATCGCGGTCCCCGTCGCCGCGGCGCTGTTCTCGGCGGCCGAGTTCGGCCGTCTCGTCCATGCCGTCGTCACCGCCACCGTCGTGATCGCGGTCTCGCTGTTCTTCCGCCTGGCCGAGGGAGATGACTTCTCGTTCGTCGTCGGGTACGAACTGGCCGGGCACATCCTGCTCATGGCCGCTGCGATCGCCCTGGGAGACAGCCTGAGGTCGCGGCGAAACGCGCAGGCGGGAGCGAGACGGATCGCCGAGCTCACCGCCCAGCGGTACCGGCAGGAAGCGGACGCCCGGCTGCACGCAGAACGCCTGGCCATCGCGCGTGACCTGCACGACTCGATCGGCCACACGACCTCCGTGATCTCCCTGCACGCCGATGTCGCCCGCGAGTCGCTCGGCCGCGACGAGTCGCAGACCCGGGCGGCTCTCGACCTGATCAAGTCCACCACCACCCGCACGATGAGCGAGCTGCGCAGGACCGTCGCCCTGCTCCGTACCCCGGACGAGGACGCGAGGTCGGTCGTCTCGTTGTCCAGCGTCGGCACACTCCGCGAGACCGCCGCGGCCGCGGGGATCGACATCGACATCGAGATGCGCGTCACCGCCGAGCTTCCCGCGACGGTGGACGCCTCGGCGTTCAGGATCGTCCAGGAGGCGGTCACCAACATCGTCAAGCACTCCCGCGGCACCCGTGCCCGCATCACCGCGCTCGACGACGGCGCGGTCCTGCGCCTGTCCGTCGTCGACGACGGTCCCGGACAGGTCCGTGACGGCGGCCCGGGACACGGCGTCGGCTCAGGTCACGGCGTCGGTCCGGGACACGGCATCGGTCCGGGACACGGCATCGGTCCGGGACACGGCATCGGTCCGGGACACGGCATCGCCGGGATGCGCGAGCGGGCCGAGACCCTCGGCGGCACCCTGACGGCCGGACGCGAGTCCGCGGGATTCGCGGTCCGGGCCGTCCTCCCTCTGGAGAGGACGTCATGATAGGCGTGGTCATCGTCGACGATCAGGAGCTCGTGCGCGCGGGACTGCGGACACTCCTCGAGAACGATCCGGGCATCACCGTCGTCGGCGAGGCCTCGGAGGGGCGTGCCGCGCTCTCCCGCGTCCGGGAGCTCCACCCGGACGTCGTGCTCATGGACATCCGCATGCCCGGCATGGACGGGCTCGCGGCGACCGCGGCCATCCGCGCCGACGAGTCCCTGAGGGGCTCGCGGGTGCTGATCCTGACCACGTTCGACGACGAGGAGGACATCGTCGAGGCCGTCACCGTGGGAGCCGCCGGCTACCTCCTCAAGGACACACCGTCGGAGGACCTCCGCAAGGCGGTGCGGACGGCCGCGGGCGGCGGCAACGTGCTCTCCCCCGCGATCGCCCGGCGCGTCATGGAACGTCTCGCCCAGACCCCGCGACCGCCCGAGCCGGACCCGCGGCTGGCCACGCTGACCGAACGGGAACTCGCCGTCCTGGCCCGCATCGGTCATGCCGAGACCAACGACAGGATCGCCGCCGCGCTCTTCATCAGCCCGGCCACCGTACGCACCTACGTCAGCCGGATCCTGACCAAGCTCGACGCGCGGGACCGCACGGCGCTGGCCGTCATCGCTCACCGTTCCGGGCTCGGTACCGGCGAGGACCTCCGCCGGTAGTGACCGGCGGAGGCCTTCTCGCACCCTAGTGAGGGACATGCAGGCCACGCTCGAAGAAGCTCTCCAGCACCATGACGGTCTGCGTCCCGGTCACCCCCTCGATCTCGAAGATCCTGCGCAGCACCTCCTGCAGTTCCCGGGTGCTCGCCGTGCGCACCTTGACCAGCAGTGACGCCGGGCCCGCGATGACGTGCGCCTCCTCGATCTCGGGAATCGCCAGCAGTGCCTCGCCCGACGCGCCCATCCACGCCCCTCCCTCCACGAGCACGAACGACAGCACGCCCCTGCCCGCGGCGATGGGATCGACCTCGATGGTCGTCCGCCGGATCAGCCCCCGTTCACGCAGTTTGCGCACCCGCTCGTGCGCGGCGCCGCTCGACAGCCCCACCGCCGCGCCGAGCGCGGCGTAAGACTGGCCGGCATCGACCTGAAGGAGGCTGACCAACGTCTTGTCAATCTTGTCCATCGCCGTATCATATTCTGTGATCAAGGAGGATTGCATGATGGAATCTATCGCGGCGGAGTTCGAGGTGCTCGACGAACGGTTCGTCGGCGTCGGGGGCGACGAGCGGATCGAGCGGATCCACCACGGTTGCCGCTGGGCCGAAGGTCCCACCTACGTCGCGGCGGGCCGCTATCTGCTGTGGAGCGACATCCCCAACGACAGGATGCTCCGATGGGATGAGATGACCGGAAACGTCGGTCCCTTCCGCGTCCCGGCCGGCTACACCAACGGTCACACTCTCGACCGGCAGGGCCGGCTGATCTCCTGCGAGCACGGCAACCGGCGGGTGACCCGTACCGAGCACGACGGCTCCATCACCGTCATCGCCGACAGCTGGCAGGGCAGGCGTCTCAACAGCCCCAACGACGTGGTGGTCAGGTCGGACGACTCCGTCTGGTTCACCGACCCCAGTTACGGCATCACCAGCGACTACGAGGGCCACCGCGCGGAAAGCGAGATCGGCAACGACCAGGTCTACCGTCTCGACCCCGCCACCGGAGAGGTCACGGCGGTGGCCGACGACTTCGCCCGCCCCAACGGCCTGGCCTTCTCGCCGGACGAGTCCCTGCTCTACGTCGCCGACACTCACCGCGGGCATCTGCGGGTCTTCGACGTGCGCGGCGCCGCGCTGGAGAACGGCAGGGTGCTCGCGGAATGCTCGGCGGGCGGCCTCGACGGGATCAGGCTCGACATCGCCGGCCGGATCTGGGCGGCGACGCACGAGGGGCTGCACTGCTTCGCCCCGGACGGCACCCTGATCGGCAGGCTCAGGCTTCCCGAGAAGACCTCCAACCTGGTCTTCGGCGGCCTCAAGCGCAACTGGCTGTTCATGACGGCCTCCAGCTCGGTCTACGCGATCATGACCAACGTCCGCGGAGCGTGATCTTCCGGGACGTGACGCGGGCCGGCTCGGGGACGCGGCCGGTACGCCGGGAAGCCCGGCCGGGACGGTGTCGTGTACCCGCCGGGCCGCCGGAGCCGGGACCGGCCCGGCGTACGGTCGCGTACGGCCGCCCGCACGCGGCCACCGGAGGGGGATCAGCCGCCTCGCCGGTCGACCTGACCGGCCAGCCGCTCCAGGCTGTCGCCGAGCGCCCGGTCGACCGCGTCGCCCGGCGGGGCGTGCGCCTCGTCGAAGAAGGACAGGTGGATCGTCACCTCGCTCTCGGCGTCGCCGATGCCGGCCACCTGGAGCCACCCGGCGTAGCTGCCGTCGTCGCGGGTGCCCCACTCCATCCGGAGCTGGTCTCGCTCGGTGCGCAGCAGCGCGCGGAAGTCCTGCCCGGTGGAGTCCTGCCCGCCGGTGTCGTCGTGCACCGTCACCGCGGGCAGGTCTCCCGGGTGCACGTGCAGGTCGTGCGGGAGCCACTCGTCAAGGTTGTCCAGATCGCCCGCCCGGTCGAACACCACCTCCGGCGGTGCGGCGATCGTACGGGAACGCTCGTATTCACTCATCTCGATCCCTCCGGTGTGGAGACCCGGCCTCGGCCCCAAGGGGGTGCCGGCCGGTCGTGGACGTTGATCGACGACCTACCCCACCCCGCGAGATCCATCCACGAAACACCAGCTCAAACCGGATTCCGAGAGCTCAGGGCCGGGGCCTCCACCGGGACCGCCCGCCGGGACCCCGTGACGTCCCCGAAGGGAACGGCGCGGAACCGAACGGCATCGGGTGTCGTTGTGCCGGAAGGGGACCGGGATCCCGGGTGGAGCGTCGAGCTCGATGAGGCGCGCCCCGCCCCCTGATTTCATGAACCCTCATGAACTCCGCGAATCCATCGGAACGGAACGAATCCATGCACGTCCCCCAGGACCCTCGGCCCGCGGCGGAGCCCCTCCAGCCCCCCGCCCAGCCTCCCGGCCCGCCGCCCCACCGGTTCGGCGTTCCCGGTGCTCCGGACGCGCCCGGCGTACCCATGGAGCACTCCCCGCCCCCGCCCCGGCGCGACCCCTGGCTGGTGCCGGCACCGCCCGGCAGCCGCTACGACCGGCTGGCGCGCACCCGCCTGCACGCCTGGTGGCGGCCGGTGCTGGGCACGGTCGCGGGCCTCGCGGGCCTCATGCTGGCCGGGCTCGCCGTCATCCTCGGCGGTGCGACGGCCGGCGTGATCGCGGGCGTCGAGATGGGCGGATCCGACGGGCAGATCTTCACCGATCCGGTGTTCGACCTGGGGATCAACCTGCTCTCGATCGCGGCCGTCCTGCCCGTCGTGTACGGCGTGGTGGCGTGGATCCAGCGGCGCCCGCCCGGCACCCTCTCCTCGGTCGTGGGCCGCCTGCGGTGGCGGTGGATGGCGCGGTGCACGGCGGTGGCGATCGGCGCCGTGGTGCTGGGCCAGGCCGCGGTCGCCGTCACCTACGTCGCCACCGGGAAGAACCTCGGCGACATGTTCGGCTGGGTGGGCTGGGAGCGCTTCCTGCCCGCCCTGGCCGTCACCCTGCTCCTGGTGCCCTTCCAGGCCGCCGCCGAGGAGTACGTGTTCCGGGGATGGCTGATCCAGGCGTTCGGCGCCTTCCTCTCCAACCCGTGGCCCGGCATCCTGCTGAGCGCCGCCGGCTTCACCGCGGTGCACGCCTACGTCGACTGGGGCGTCATCGACGTTTTCGCCTTCGGGGCGCTGATGGGCTGGCTGGCGGTGCGGACCGGCGGCCTGGAGGCCGCCATCGCCCTGCACGTGGCCAACAACGTGCTGGCGTTCGGGGTCAGCGGAGCCGACGGGAGCCTGCCGGAGGCGCTGAAGCAGGGGTCGGTGCCCTGGCAGACCCTGGCGGGAACGGTCGTGCAGCTCGGCCTCTACGCGATCGTGGTGGTGGTCATGGCCGGGAGGCGAAGGATCGAGACCGTCTCCCGCTGAGGCTCCGGCGCCACGGCTCGAATCGCCCCGGGCGGCCCGGGGTGGCCGCGCGGGTCACCCACCTTCCGGCGCCGGCATCTGCCGCCCGCGCGGAAACCCGCGAACCACGCACTCCCCTCCCGTACGCCGGACGCGACGCCTGGCTCGCCCTCCATGCTCCTTGACATCTTATATGCCAATCCAGCTATATTGCCGAAGTGGCAACCACATTCGAAGTACTGGCCGAGCCCCGGCGCCGGGAGATCCTCGACCTGCTCCGCACCGGCGAGCGTCCCGTGGGCGACCTCGTCGAGCGGCTCGCGCTGACCCAGCCGACGGTGTCGAAGCACCTGAGGATCCTGCGCGAGGCGGGCCTGGTCGAGGTCAGGCACGACGCGCAGCGCCGGTGGTACCGGCTGCGTCCGGAGCCGCTCGCCGAGATGGCCGCCTGGCTCGAGCCCTACCGGAGCATGTGGGAGGCCGGCCTGGACGCGCTCGAACGCCACCTCGACACCATGCCGGAAGAGGCCTGACGAGACATCAGTAATCCGACAAAACCTGAGAAAGGGCAACATAATGGAGGAACAACAGGCGACCCTGCGGACCGTCGACGACCGGCCGGTGCTGCGCTTCGAACGGCGGCTGGCCCACTCCCCGGAGAAGGTCTGGAAGGCCGTCACCGACCCGGCCGAGATGGTCCACTGGTTCCCGGCGACGGTGGAGACCGAGCAGGTGGTCGGCGCCGCGATGCGCTTCACCTTCGAGGGCGGGGACGACCTCACCCACGGCCGGATCCTCGAGTTCGACCCCCCGAAGGTGTACGCCTTCCGCTGGAACCAGGACGTGCTGCGTTTCGAGGTGCTCCCCGACGGGCCGGGGTGCCGGCTCGTCTTCACCCACACGCTGGGAGGCGGGTGGGCCGGTCGGCTGACCGCGGGCCGCACCGCGGCGGGCTGGGACGTCTGCCTGGTCGCGCTGCTGGCCACGCTGGACGGCGAGCCCTCCGAGCAGCCCTCGGACTGGGCCGACCGCATCGGGGCCTACGTCGAGGCCTTCGGGCTGGCCGAGGGCGAGACGCGGGAGAGCGGCGACGGCCACCTCGTGAGGTTCGCGCGCGACCTGATGTGGAAGCCCGTCGAGGAGGTGTGGGACATCCTCGCCGAGCGGGACGACCCCCGGCCGGGCGCGGAGCCGTCGGCGTGGTTCACGAACCCGTACGTGCCCACGGGCCCGGTGACGGAGGCCGGGGCGCCGCGCGTCCTGGAGTACGACTGGCTCCATGACGGCGAGCCCGCGGGGCGGGTGCGCTGGGAGCTCGCGCACGATCCCGCGCGGGGCACCCGGGTGGTGCTGACGCAGACGGTTCCCGCGCGACTGGCCGATCTCCGCGCGACGGCGCTCGCCGCCTGGCAGGCGCACCTGGAGGCGCTCTTCGAGGCCGTCGTCCAGGGCGAGCCCCGGCGCCGGCCGGAGGGCCGCGTCGAGGAACTGCGGAAGCTGTACGAGCACCGCCTGGGCTGATCGCGCCCGGAACGCCCCGCGGCACGATCGACGGGCAGCGGGCGGACCGCGCGGATTTCTCGTCCTCACCGTGTCATCACAATGCAGGGCGACGCCATGGTTGCCGGCGGGACCGCGACCAGCGAACCACGGGGACGGATAGGTTTTTGTACTGCGATGATCACGGTTCGCTGGATATGATCGCTTCTTGGTAGATATGGCCGGACGGTGGGCAGGCAACCGGCCAACGCGCCGAACCGGTGTCCGAGCGGGTGGTATCTCGGCGACGGCGGAGGGAGTCGGCTCCGGTGGGAAACCTCGATCTGAATCGCGAGGCGCTGGCCAAGCTGCGCGTCACGGTGAACACCCAGGGGGGAAGGCTCGCCACCGTCGGCGACGACTTCCCCGCCAAGGGCGGCGCGAGCTCGTCGCTCTTCGGGACCCTGACCGGCGCCCGGGAGCTGGCCGACGCGATCGGCCGGGTCGAAGGGTACGCGGACGGCGAGCTGGGCACGGTGAAGAGCCGTCTTGACGGCGTCGAACGTGCCCTCGACACGATCGAGGACAACGTGACCGCGGCCGAGCGGGGCACCACGAGTCATCTTCCGGTCATATGACCGACATGGACTCCGTGGCGGCGCTGCCCGGAGGGCAGGCCCTGGCCGCGCTGGTGAAGAAGACGGACGGGGACCCCGCCGCGATCCGGGCGATCGCCACCCGGTGGCGCAAGGCGGTCAGCTCGTCCGCCGATCCGTTCAGGCTCCTGAGGAACGCGGTCAACCAGGTGGACACCGCCTGGAGGGGCGCCTCCGCCGACGCCTTCGTCGCGTACATGCGGCGGTACGACAAGGCCGGCGGTTCCCTGCGGGACGCGCTGGGCGACTGCGCGAACTCCCTGGACACCGCCGCCGGCGCCGTCGAGACGGCGAGGTCGGACGCCGAGCGCGTCTGCGGCGACCTGCTGACGTGGGTGGCGGAATACCGGCGCCGCAACCCGCACGCCACCGAGGAGCAGCTCAAGCCGGGCATCGGCCGGCAGGTCGAGATGGCGGTGTCCCAGGTGCGGGGGCACATCGACTCGGCCGAGACCGCGCTGTCCACCGCGCGGCGCGAGATCGACAAGCATCTCGGCGACACCACGGTGTTCTCCGCCATCCCGGCCGCGGGCGACCAGGACTTCGTCCCCGGCCCCGGGCACACCACCCGGTGGGTGCCGGTGCCCGAGGAGGAGCTCCGCACCACGCTCGCCGGTACGGAACCCGGCTCGCGGGGCGGCGGTGGACAGGGCGGCGGCTCGTCGTCCGGGAACGACGGCGGCGGCTCGGGCGGTGGCAGTGGAGGCGGTGGAGGAGGGGGCGGCCAGGCGATCCCGTACACGGTCACCGGCGACGGCACCGGAGCCGACGTCGTGGCCGCCGCGAGGAGCCACATCGGCAAGCCCTACGTCTGGGGCGCCGACGGGCCCAACGCGTTCGACTGCAGCGGTCTGGTGCACGTCTCGCTGAACGAGGCGGGCATCAAGATCGGGGACAACACCGCCGCCGGATACCAGGCGAGCGGCCGGCCGATCACCGGCCCGCCGCAGCCGGGCGACATCGTCTTCTTCGGCGATCCGGCGACCCACTGCGCCGTCTACATGGGCGACGGCCAGATGATCGCCGCCCCGAAACCGGGCGACCACGTCAAGATCCAGACGGTGGCCGGCGCGTCCCCCATCACCTACCGGCGCTTCACCTGAACGTCCGTACGGAGCTCGCACGACGCCGGCCGGCAGGTCCGCTCGCCGGTGTTCACGGTGGCGGGGCCGGTGGTTCCCGGGCTTCCCGCGCATCGGGTACGCGGGAGAGGGAAATGTCGGTGGACTCTGGCAGGCTGAGGGGCGACCGGCCCACTGGTTTCGCCCCCGCGCGCGGAAGCCCGGAGCCGGGTCACCGCCACGTGAACGCATCGAAGGAGAGGCCATGCTCACCACCCGATATGTCCCCGGCGCCCCCAACTGGATCGACCTGGGCACGCCCGACACCGAGGCCACCGCCGCCTTCTACTCCTCCTTGTTCGGCTGGCATTTCCAGGAGGCCGGTCCCCAGGCGGGCGGCTACGGCTTCTTCCAGCTCGACGGCAAGACCGTCGCCGCCATCGGGCCGCTCAGCGAGGAGGGAGCGGTTTCCGCGTGGACGCCCTACTTCCACACCGCCGACGCCGACGCCACGGCGAAGGCGGTCGAGCAGGCGGGCGGGACCGTGCGCATCGCGCCGGACGACGTCTTCACCAAGGGCCGGATGGCCGGATTCACCGATCCCGGCGGCGCCGAGTTCGCCGTCTGGCAGCCGGGCACCATCGAGGGTCTGGACCTCGTCACCAAGAACGGCTCCCTGGCCTGGCTCGAGCTGTACGTCCCCGACACGGAGGCCGTCCGCCCCTTCTACCAGGCCGTCTTCGACTGGAAGGTCCAGGACATCACGTTCGGCGACATGCCGTACCTCCTGCTGTCGACCTCCGGGGACGACAGCCAGGACCTGGGAGGCGTCATGTCGCTTCAGGAGGGCGACAGGCCGCACTGGCTGGCGTACTTCGAGGTGGCCGACTGCGACGCCTCCGTCGTCCGGGCGCGGGAGCTCGGCGGCGACCTCGTCGCGCCCGCCGCGGACATCGAGGGCGTCGGCCGTTTCGCCGTGCTCTCCGACCCTCACGGCGCGCGCTTCGCCGTCATCGCCAGCGTCGGCTGACCCACGCGGGGCGCCCCGCCGGCCCTGCCCGCGCGGGGCGCCCGGCCGGTCCTGCCCGCCGAGCAGGCGTGCCGGCCGCGTCGCGTGCGGTCGCCGGTCCGGGCCCTTGTCCCGTGCCCGGGCGTCATCGGGGGTCAGGCGGCGGGCGGGGCGTCATCACGGCTGTCGACCTCGGCCGCGATCCGGTCGGCGCGCCGGCCGACCAACGAAACGAGCAGGAGCGCGAGCGCCGGGAGTGCCAGGTCGGAGGCCACGATCACCGGTTCCATGTTCGGATGCCACCCGCGCGAGATCTCCCGCGTCGTCATGATCATCGCTTCCCGGGGCCGCCGGAAACGGGACCGTTCAAACCGGACGATCACGTCATCCCATGCGGTCGCGCAGGATCGCGACGCCGTCGCCTTCGAGGTCGTCGCAGTACGCCGCGCGCCCGGTCATGGCCATCGTGAGCGCCAGGGTGGTGCCGGACACGAGCGCGCCGGAGCCGGCCCTGAAGGGGCCGTCGTCGGCGGCGAGTCGCAGGCCGCCGATCCGTCCTTTGGCGAGGACCACGAGGTCGGAACCCCGGTAGTAGTCGGCCAGCCGGGTGAGGGCGGTGATCGGGTAATCGCGGCGGATGCCCAGCGGGCGCCGTATGTCCTCCGCGTGGACGATCGTCTCGCCCAGCATCGCCACGGTCGGCAGGGGTGGTTTGGTGGTGCTCGTGACGACGCGGCGGAAACTGTCATGCGTCTCGGCCGCGGTCGCCCCCAGCTGCTCGGCGAGCCGCATGGCGACCTGCCTGTCGAAGTCGAAGCGGCAGCGGATCACGCCCGCCAGCCACCGCACCGGGGTGAGGCTCGCCGCCGAGGTGAGGTGCGCCAGCACCTCACGCACGGTCAACCCGGTGCACAGCGACGGCGTCGTCCACTGCTCGCCGGTCAGGTTCGCCAGGTCCGCCGCGAGGGCCGCTCGTTCGGCGTGGATCAGCGGCCAGATGTCGGACGCGCGGCGGAGATCCGCCTTCGGTTCCGGATCGGTCGTGTCGGGCGGCGTTCCGTCGTGGGCCATGGGAGTCCTCGCAGCGGTCGGTGAGGGGTCAGAAGGTGAGACTCCCGCCACGAGGCGGAATCGTCGCTCGCGAACCGTCTTCTCGCGGACGATCCCGTTCGTGGGGCGGCACGACGCGTGCCGCCCCACGACTCCCCGTTCGAGTCGGCGGCCGGAGAGCGCGGCCTCTGCCGGCCGGAGGACGGCAGAGGCGAAGGCGTGGGCCTCCGGCTCCGGGACCGGGTCAGACCTGCCGGGCGAGGCCCCTCTCGACCGCCTCAATGATCTTCGGCCGCAGCTCGGCGCAGCTGATGATCATGTCCACCGAACCGACGTCGACCGCCCGCTGGATGCTGTGCACGCGGTCGAACTCGGTGGCCACCTCGGTGAGCTTCTCGGCTCGCACGGACGACCGCAGCTCGGCCAGCTCGGTGGCCAGCGCGGCCCGCGTGGCGGCCGGTGCCTCCGCGACACGGGCGGCGAGCGCGAGCACGCGGGGGTCGTTGCCGGTCCGCTTGTCGACGTCGCGCGCGAAGACCACCGCGGCGGCCGGAGCACCGCCGAGCACCGAGGCGAACGAGCCCTCGACCGCGAGCACGGTCATGTTCGGGTTGAGCGCCTTGGAGAACACCACGAACGCGCCGCCGTGGTACCGGGAGATCACGCAGAACACGATGGGGCCCTTGAAGTTCACCACCGCGCGGCCGATCTCCGCGCCGTACTCCAGCTGCAGCTTGCGCATCGACTCGGGCGACCCGTCGAACCCCGACAGGTTGGCCAGCACGACCAGCGGGCGGTTCCCGCTGGCGGCGTTGATGGCCCGGGCGGCCTTCTTGGACGACCTCGGGAACAGGGTGCCCGCGGTGTAGGTGTCCGGGCCGTCGGTGGGCGGGAACCCGCGACGCGGCACGGACCTGGACTCGATGCCCAGCAGGCACACCGGCCGGCCGCCGAGGTGGACGTCCCAGGTCGCGGCGGTGTCCGCGTCGGCCATGCCCGCCCACCGCTCCAGCACCGGGTGGTCCTGATCGGACAGCGCGCGCATGACGGTGCGGATGTCGAACGGCTTCTTGCGGTCCGGGTTGGACTCGACGGAGAAGATCTGGCCCACCGTCGTGAAGTCGCTGTCCGGCACGCTGTGCGGGAACGTCGACACGTCGCGGTCCACCGGGTCGCCGGTGACCGTCCTGCGCGGCCCGCTCTCCCCCGGCGCGATGTAACTGTGGTCGTAGTGCGACATCAGGATCTCCCGAGCGCCGCGGATGTCCGGCGCCCAGTACTGTGCCTGGCCGTTCGGGCCCATGATCCGGTCGTACCCGCCGATGCCGTGGTTGTCCTCGGCCGACACGCCGCCGGAGAAGTCGAGCGACTGCTTGCCCGTCAGCACCATCGCGGAGTCCGGCGTCATCACCAGGATGCCCTTGGTGTGCATGAGCATCGTGGCCTCGGCGTTCCAGTACGGCTGGGCGCCGACGTTGATGCCCGCGACCACGATGTTGATCTCACCGCCGTCCTGGGTGAAGTTCACGATCCGCTTCAGCGCGGCCGCCACCCAGTCCATGTTCTCGGTGCCGGACGACATCGAGATCCGGGCGCCCGCGGAGAGCGCGAACCACTCCAGCGGCACCCGCATCCGCTCGGCCAGGTCGAGCGCGGCGATCACCCGCGCGCACTCGGGCTCGGACAGCGCGCCGAGCGCCTTCGTCGGGTCGCCCAGCAGCACGACGCGGGTCATGCCCTCCGGGTGGCGCGACGTGGGCGTGCTGACGACGCCCGCGACGAGGGCGGCGGTGTTGCGCCCCTTGGGCCTGTTCACCGGCACCAGCTCCGACCGCTCGTCCAGGTCGTACTCGGTGAACGAGCCGAACGGCCCGGCGAGCATGGCGGTCAGCTCGTACGGGTGGTGCGTGCCTCGGCTGTGCGCGCGCAGCACCTCCTGGCGGTAGTCGTCCAGCGGCTCGATGGGCTCGGTCGGCGGCGGCACGACGGACAGCTGCACGCCGGAGCCTACGTCGTAGCCGATCCGCACGGCGATGTCGACGAGCTCGCCGGTGGCGCCGTCGCGGCGCCTGCCGAGGAAGAGCACCTCCTCCAGGCCCGCGCCCGCCGTCGTCGGCAGCACGCGCTTCGCCACGGTGTTCAGGTCCTCCGGCGAGAGGTCGTTCGGCGGCCACACGTAGATGACGATCCGGTTGGTGGCGGACGTCTTCGCGCCGGGCTTCTTGGCCCGGCGGATCGCGTCGAGGCACGTGGCCAGGATGTTCTCGGCCGCGGGCAGCGCGACGAGCCTGCCCTCGTCGTCGCGCAGCGGGGTCAGGTCGCGGACCTGCCCCAGCGCGACGAGGCGCTCGTCGGACGGGTTCTGCCGCGCCGTGGCCCGGAAGAGGTAGACCTCCTCGTCGGGGGCGGGCAGCCGGGTGAGGTCGAAGTCGCGCAGCCGTTCCAGCTGCATGCGCTCGGCGATGCGCGGGTGCAGGCCGCGCAGCAGCCGTTCCTCCGCGAAGCCGTCCGCGGACGGCCGGAAGGTGAAGTGGTGGTGCATCACGGCGCCGCTGTTGCCCGCGACGGTCGTGACGATGCGGCCGACCCGGTTCGACGGCTGCTGCGCGACAATGACCTCGCGCAGGCACTCGGCCATCTCGTCGGGGTCGCTCGGGCCGTCCGACCAGGTCAGGTAGATGTCCGCCACCAGCTCGCCGTCACCGGCGAACTCGTCGACCGCCTTGACCGCCTCGGTCAGCGCCAGGAAGTCGACCGCGGTGGCCACGACGCGGCCGTTGCCGGTCGTGGTGCGGTGGTCGGCGACGACGAACGTGCAGCCCGCCATCTTGCTCACCCGGATGTCGCCGAGCGCGCGGTTGCCGTAGTAGCGGCGGCTCAGCACCTCGAGCAGCGGCACGGGGTCCGCGCCCTCGCGGCCGATCCGCTGGCCGACCAGCCGGACGAGCGGCTCGGCGCTGGCGACCATGGCGGAGATCCGCTCGGCGCGGTCGGGCGCGTCCGGGTGCCGGTCGAGGTGGCGCAGGTGCTTGCGTACGGCCGTGTAGACCTTGGCGCGGGTGCGGCGCAGCAGCGGCTGGGCGAACCAGGCGAACACCACGCCGCGCGCCAGGTCCGCGACGGCCGGGAACCGGACCTGGGTGGCGGCGACCAGGTGCTCCAGCGCCAGGCCGACGGTGACGCGGTCCGCCTCGGCGGGCGGGGACTCCTTGACCCACTGGCGCAGCAGGGTCGTCACCACGGCGACGTCGGTGGACGCGCGCCGCTGGGCCAGGAAGATCCGGAAGACCGCGTCCTCCAGCTCCGGCGTGCGCTCCAGGCCCTCGACGCCGTAGCGGGACAGCACGTGCGCGAGCCGCTGCCGGAAGCTCTCCGACAGCCCGGCCCGGTCCGGGTCCAGGTACTGCAGGTAGGTGTGGAAGTACTCGCGGGGGCTGTGCACCGAGGAGTCGGGCTTCGACTCCTCCCCGGCGGGCCGGTTGCGGCTCAGCTCGCTCAGGTCGGCGAACAGGCGCAGCAACTCGACCTCGCCGGCCGGCTCGTGCTCGCCCTTCTCGGCGAGCTCGGCACGCGCGGCCAGATAGCCGGTGAGCAGGCGCTTCTCGTCCCGCGAGTCGATGTCGAAGCCCAGCAGGAGGCTGCGCAGGTCCTGCAGCCCGCGCGCGGCCCGCTCGGCCGCGGGCACGTCCGCCGGCTCGGCCGGCAGATCCAGTTCGACCTCCCGCACCTCGGCCACGGGACCGGCCGCCTCGTCGCCGTCGCCCAGCGGCTCCAGGCGCAGCAGGCGGGCACCCGCCTCCACCTGGCTGCCGACCGACACCGCGAGCTCCCGCACGCGGCCGCGGAACGGCGCGCGCAGCACGGTCTCCATCTTCATGCTCTCGACCACGAGCAGCGGCGCGCCGGCCTCGACCTCGTCGCCCGCCTGCAGCGGCGTGGCCACCACGAGCGCGGGCACCGGCGAGCGTACGATGCCGCCCTCGTCGCGGCTGATCCGGTGCGTGACGCCGTCGACCTCGACCAGGTGGATCGGGCCGTGAGTGCTCGTGACGACCTTGAAGCGGACGCCGTTCACGGTGATCTGGCCGCTGTGCTCGTCGAAACGCTCGATGTCGACGTCGGCCGCGTGCTGGGGGCCGCCCGCCGAGATGCCGATGCGGAACCGGTGGCCGCCGGTGCGGGCGACCTGGACGCGGTAGCCGACGTCGCGGAGCTTGAGCTCCAGCGCGCGTCCGCTCTCGTGCTGCGACTGCGGGCGGCCGCCGTGCGCGGCGGCCAGGAAGCGCTGCCGCGTCACGGCCTCCTCGTCCTCGTAGGCCTCGATGGCGGCGGCGATCAGCGCGATCGCGGAGTGCCGGTGCGCGACGAGGGCGCCCTGGGCGCGCACGCGGTCGATCCAGCCGGTGTCGGCGGACCCGTCGATCACCGCGGGCTCGTCGAGCAGCGTGCGGACGAAGCCCTTGTTCGTCACGCCGCCCTCGATGATGACGGTCGTCTGTGACATCGCGCGGCGCAGGCGGGCCAGCGCCTCCGTACGGTCACGGCCATGCGCGATGATCTTGGCGATCATCGAGTCGAAGTCGGCGGGGATCGTGTCGCCCTCGCTGAACCCGGTGTCCACCCGGATGCCGGGGCCGCTGGGCAGTGCCAGCCGCGCGATCCGGCCGGGTGAGGGCGCGAAGTCGCGGTCGGGGTCCTCGGCGTTGAGGCGCGCCTCGACGGCGTGACCCCACTCCTGTGGCGCGTCCCCCTCGAGCCTGCCGCCCGCCGCGACGTGCAACTGGGCCTTCACCAGGTCGACGCCGGTGGTGATCTCGGTGATCGGGTGCTCGACCTGCAGACGCGTGTTGACCTCGAGGAACGCGAACAGCCGCTCACCGGGGTGGTAGAGGAACTCGATGGTGCCCGCGCCCCGGTAGTCCACCGCGAGCACGAGCCGCTCGGCCGACGCCTTCAGCTCGGCGACCTGCTCGGCGCCGAGGACCGGGGAGGCGGACTCCTCGATGATCTTCTGGTTGCGCCGCTGCACGGAGCAGTCGCGCACGCCCAGCGCCCACGCGGTGCCCTGCCCGTCGGCGATGACCTGCACCTCGACGTGCCGGGCGCCCGTCACCAGGCGCTCCAGGAACACGACGCCGCTGCCGAACGCCCGCGCGGCCTCCTGGCGCGTCAGCTCGTAGGCCTGGGACAGCTCGTCGGCGTCGGCGACCATCCGGATACCGCGGCCGCCGCCGCCCGCGGTCGCCTTCAGCATCAGCGGGTAGCCGATCCGCTCCGCCGCCGCCTTCGCCTCCTCCAGCGTCTCCACCGGACCCCGGCTCCACGGCGCGACGGGCACCCCGACCTCTTCGGCGATCAGCTTCGAGCCGATCTTGTCGCCCAGCCTGCGCATCGCCTCGGCGCTCGGGCCGACGAACGTCACGCCGATCTCGGCGCACAGGTCGGCGAACGCCGGGTCCTCCGCCACGAAGCCCCAGCCGACCCAGGCCGCGTCCGCACCGGTCTCGACCAGGGCCTTTCTGAGGACCGCGTGGTCCAGATAGGGCCGGTCCGCGGCGAGTCCCAGGTCGTAGGCGATGTCCGCCTCCCGGACGAACGTGGCCGTCCGGTCGGAGTCCGTGTACAGGGCGACGGTCTCGATCCGTGTGCCCGTCTCCGCGGCTAGGTCCTGAACGGCGTGGATGAGCCGCATGGCGGCTTCACCGCGGTTGACGATGGCGACACGACTGAACACTGAGCGGGCCTTTCGAAGACGGTGAACACGGCGGTCGTCCCCGCCGTAACCGGGGTACATCCTCTCGACTGCCTCCGGATACCGGAATGGCGGGGACTAAGCGTGTTTCGCGGCCGGAGTTGTGCGGCTCGCACAAACGCGCCCATCGGGATGGTGTGACATCTGGCGGGTATGACATGTGACTGATGTGATCTTGGTCGCGCGACGGCTCGTGGACTCGAAGGTCCGTTCGGACCGGTCACGGGCGAGGGTAGTCCGTTTGCCGGGCGGCGACAAAGATGGCAGCTCGCGCCCGTGCCGTCCGCGTGGCGTGCCCGTGGGAGCGATGAGTGACGCGCCGCCGATCTTCGAAAACGACGGTCCCCCGGGGGCGGCGCGGGGAGAGCGCCCGTCCCGGGTCATGGCGGCTCCTCTTGCGGGGCGTAGAACGCGGTGGTGGCGGCGACGGCGGCGGCGACCTGGCCGGGCGGGCCTCCGGCGGCCTCGTGGGCCCGGCCCCAGGCCTGGCTGCCGGCCGCGATGAAGCGCCGGCCCTCGTCGGTCAGGTGGAAGGTGTCCTCGTCGACCTTGGGCGCGCCCGACAGGTGCAGGCCGAGGCCCAGGAAGGCGAGGTCCCAGCCCACGCCGACGGCGCCGGGGCCGTAGCCGGTCCACATCTCCGGCGGCACGTCGGCGGTGTGGCGCAGCTCGAACAGGGTGCCGCCGCCCTCCCCCGACAGGCGCACCTCCACCTCGGAGAAACCGGGGTCATCGCCGTACAGCCAGCTGATCCTCAGCAGGCGGGGCGGCTCGCAGCGCAGGATCTCGCCGCCCGCGTTGCCCTCGATCCGGTACGTGCCCCCCGGCCGCAGGTCCCCGGTGACGGGCTGGAACCAGCGGCTCAGCCGTTCGGCGTTCGTGCAGGCGTCCCACACGTCCTCGGGCTCCGCGTCGTAGCGCCGCCGCAGCGTCATGACCTTGCGCTCGCCGTCGAGCAGCTCGCGGTGCGCCTGGTTGATCTCGTCAACGATGTCCATCGGGTGTCCTCCGTGTCCTCCGTCGTGCGTCGTCCGTCGTGCGGCGGGCCTCGCCGGGAAGGACGCCTATTCGCCGGTGAAACCGTCGATCCGCTCGCGCAGCAGGTCGGCGTGGCCGTTGTGCCGGGCGTACTCCTCGATCATGTGGACCAGGATCCAGCGGTGGGAGCAGTCCTGCCCGTGGCGCTGCCGCTTCGCGACGGCGTCCAACGGCACCTCGGCCGAGAGCTTGCGGGCAAGCTCGATCTCGGCCCGCCAGGTGGCGAAGGCCTCCTGGGCGGAGGCGGTGTCCACGTCGTTGAAATCCGCGTCGGGGTCGTCGGTCTTGTACAGCAGGGGGACGTCCTCGTCGTTCAGCACGCGGCGGAACCAGACGCGCTCCACGTGCGCCATGTGGCGGACCAGGCCGAGGAGCGACAGGGTCGACGGCGGCACCGAGCGCTCTCGGAGTTGCTCCTCCGAGAGCCCCGCGCACTTGACGGCCAGGGTCTCGCGGTGCCAGTCGAGCCAGTTGTTCAGCATGGCGCGCTCGTCACCGATGAAGGGAGGAGGGATGCGGTTGTCAGTCACGGCTCACGATTATCGCACCGCGAAGTACCGTCCGGTCATGGCCGATGATCGGCTGGAGCCGCCGCGCTCGGGAGGTTCCGGTGAGAAGCGAATTCGAGTCGCTTGACCTGAATAAGTCGAGCGACTTAAATGACGCCAACCGTGGTCTCCGAGGGAGAGTGATCTTGAGCGAGCTCAGCGCCGAGGCGCCCGAATACCCCTTCCGCAACCCCAGCGCGCTGGAGCCGCCGCGGGAGTGGGCCGAGCTGCGGGAGGGCTGCCCGGTCGCGCCGATCCGGCTGGCCAGCGGGGACACCGCGCTGCTGCTGACGCGTTACCAGGACGTCAAGGAGGTCCTGTCGGACCCGCGTTTCACCCGCCGGCTCGACGCCGAGGGGGCGGCGCGGGTGACGGCCAACGAGTCGGGCGGCGTGTTCGGCCGCAGCGGTGACGGCGGCGGCGACATGACAGGCGACACCCACCGGGCGTGGCGGCAGTTGGTGGGCAGGGCGTTCACCGCCAAGCGGGTCATCGCGATGCGGCCCAGGATCCAGGCGATGGCCGAGCGGCTGGTCGAGCGGATGGTCGTCCAGGGCGAGCCCGCCGACCTGGTGAGCGCGGTCGCCTTCCCGTTGCCGGTGTGGGCGATCTGCGACCTGCTCGGGGTGCCCGACTCCGACCGGGACAGGTTCGCGTACTGGTCGGACACCATGCTCAGCATGACCAGGTTCGGCCAGGAGGAGATCGACGCCGCCCAGGGCGAGTTCGACGCCTACCTGATGGCACACGTCGACACCAAGCGGGCCGAGCCGGGCGACGACCTGCTGAGCGAGCTGGCCTCGATGGTGGAAGGGCTGGACGGGCGGCTGACCGAGCAGTTGCTGGTGATGACGGCCAAGGGCCTGCTGGTTGCCGGGCACGAGACCACCGCCAACATGATCGGCAAAATGGTGTCGATGCTGCTGGCCGACCGTTCTCGCTGGGAGGCGCTGCTGGCCGACCGCACGCTGATCCGCTCGGCGGTGGAGGAGGTGCTGCGTTTCGACGCCAATCCCGGCTTCGGTATGCCGCGGTACCTCAGCGAGGGGGTCACGGTGGCGGAGGAGGAGCTGCCCGCGGGCACGACGGTCGTGTGCAGCATGGCCTCGGCCAACCGGGACGAGAGGCAGTTCGAGGGCGCCGGCGAGATGCGGCTGGACCGCTCGCCCAACCCGCACGTGACCTTCGGTGCCGGCCCGCACTCCTGCCTGGGGCAGGCGCTGGCCCGCACCGAGCTGCAGACCGTGCTGAGCGTGCTGCTGGAGCGGCTGCCCACGCTGGAGCTGGCCGTCCCGGCCGCCGAGCTCAGGCGCCGCGAGGGTCTCGTGGTCGGCGGGCTGGAGAAGGTTCCGGTCCGATGGTGACCGTGCCCGGCCGGACGGATCACGGAAAGACGGAGCACGACGAGAGGGAGCGTGGAAAGACCGTCCCCAGCAGGACCGCGTCCGGCGTGACGAAGCGCGGGAGGACCGTGCCCGGCAGGACGGAGCGGGCGCGGGAGACGCGCGGAGCCATCCTGGACGTCGCCGAGCGGCTGTTCGCCGAGCACGGGGTCGGCGAGGTCTCCAACCGGCAGATCGGCCAGGCCGCCGGGCAGGCGAACAACTTCGCCGTCGGCTACCACTTCGGCACCAAGGCCGACCTGGTACGAGCGATCATCCGCCGCTACACCACCGAGACCGAGGAGCGGCGGCTGCGCATGCTGGAGGCGATCGGCGACTCCGCCGACCTGCGCGCGTGGATCTCCTGCCTGGTACGACCCGCCACCGACCACCTCGACGCGCTGGGCGTGCCGAGCTGGCGGGCCCGCTGCCTGGCCCAGGTCACCGCCGTGCCCGCCCTGCGCCAGATCGTCACCGAGGAGTCCGTGGCGACACCGTCGATGCGGCGCACCCTGGACGGCATGCTGCGGTTGCTGCCCGACCTGCCGGAAGAGGTGCACCGCGAGCGCGGCGACATGACCCGCCTGCTCCTCGCGCACGCGCTGGCCGAGCGCGAGCGCGCCCTGCACGAGGGCGAGTCAACGACCCACGCGAGCTGGGAGGCCGTCGCCGTCGGGCTCGTCGACGCGCTGGCCGGCCTCTGGCGGGCTCCCGTCACCCCCTGCCCCTGACCGCGGAGAACGGATCCCTCATGCGTGGACCGAAGGGCAGGAGAGCCGTCGTGGCCGGTTGCCCGCGCCACGCCGTTCGCGGATGATCCATACACGGAGTGAGGCGCACCGAAGGGCGACGATGAGGGCACTGCTGGTTTTCCTGAGCATCACCGTGGCGGGGGCGTTGGTCGCGGTTCTCCTGTTGCTGCTGAACCCCGCGGACGGCGGTCCGGCTGAGGAGCACCTGGTCTCGGGGTCCGCCGCCGCCTCCGCCGCCTCCATCGCCTCCGCGTCCCCCGTGGCCGGAAAGAGCGTGCTGCTGGACGTCGAGGGCGCCGTCATCGAGGAGTTCTCCGGCGACTGCGCGAACAGCGGGTATCCCTCCCTGTGCCGGCAGATCAGGGAGCGGCTTCTCGCCGAGGACCCGCGGCTGCTCACCGGCGGCGGCCTGACGATCCGTACGACGATCGACCAGCGGCTCCAGCGGGCGGCGCAGCGGGCCGTCGACGCCCATGTCCACCGCGACGACCCGCAGGTCGTCACCCAGGTCATGATCGTCCCGGGTGAGGGCGCCATCAGGGCCATGGCCACCAGCCGTGAGACCGCCGGCGAGGTGGCCTTCCAGCAGGGCACGACGGCGATGCCCTACACCCTGGCCGCCGCACTCGCCGCCGGTCTGCGCCACGACGACGGCTTCCAGATCTCGGACGAGTACCGCGCCCCGGACTACGGGGCGTTCAAAAACTGTGCGAACGAGGCTGTCGCCGATCCGGCCCACACCGTCGTGAACCTGGAGAAGGGCGGGGACCGGTTCGTCACCCTGCGCTCGGGCACCCAGAAGGCGGTGAACACCTTCTTCATGCGCTTGACGGAGAAGGTCGGCTTGTGTGAGACCGTCAGGATGGCCGAGCGGCTCGGGCTCAGGCGCGCCGACGGGACGCCGCTCCGGGGGTTCGAGACGTTCACGCTGGGCGTCAACGAGGTCGACCCCGTCTCGGTGGCCAACTCCTACGCCAGCCTCGCCGCCCGCGGCCGCTTCTGCGAGCCGACGGTGATCACGGAGATCCGCGACGGCTCAGGGGTCCCACGTTCCTTCCCGCCTCGCTGCGGCCAGGTCCTGGATCCGGCGGTGGCCGACGCGGTCACCGCGGTGTTGTCGGAGGTCCTGGCGAAAGGCGCGCTCGGCGGCATCGGCCGCGAGGCGGCGGGCATGCCCGGCACGACCGCCGACTTCACCGCCGCCTGGTACGCCGGTTACACCCCCGGCCTGGCCTCGGCCGTCAGCCTCGGCGACCCGCGCGGCGCGTTCCGGCACCCGCTGATCGACGTCACCATCGGCGGCCGCCACTACCCGCGGGTGGACGGCACGTCGCTTCCCGGCCTGGTCTGGAAGGAGGCGATGTCCGAGGCGGTGCGGGGAACGCAGGAGACCGCCTTCACCCGGCCGGACGCCGATCGCTTCGGCGCCTGCCGCGACGCCTGTCCGAGCTGACCGCCACGGGCCCGGCCTCGACCCGGACGCGGCCCATGTCCTCGCTCATGGGCCGCGTTCTGGTCAAGGCCGGTGCGGCCCGCGTCCAGCGGCGATCAGCCGTTGTCGTCCCCCGGGGTCTCGGGGGCGAAGTGCCGCACCCCGAACGCGATGGCCGCGGCGAGGTCGTCGTCGCCGGTTCCCCAGGCGGCCTGGATCGCGGGCCCCCAGGCGTGGCAGCTACGGGTGGCGAACTCCTTCGCCTCGGGCGTGTCCTCCCAGCTCTCGGGGTCGAACGCGGTGCCGCGCAGGAACAGGTCGAGACCGAGCAGCGCGAGGTCCCAGCCACCGCCGATTCCGATCGTGCCGCCGGGCCCGTAGGTGCGTACCAGCTCGTCGACGATCTCGGCGGGAGAGGCGTGCTCCAGCTCCAGGACGGTGCCGCCGTCCTCGCCGCGCGCGAGGCGGACCTCGACCTCGGTGTTCATGCCCTCCCCGAGGGCCCAGGTCACCTTGATCAGATGGGGCTCCTCGCAGCGCAGGATCGTCCCGCCGGCGTTGTTCTTGAGCTGGTACGTGCCACCGGGCCGCAGGTCGCCGTCGACCGGGGCCAACCATCGGCCGATCCGGTCGGGGTCGGTGCAGGCGCTCCACACATCCTCGATCGAGGCGTCGTAGGTGCGGCGCAGGAGCAGCGACCGCCCTCGGCCGGTGGCGACCGGGAGGTCGCCGATCTCCCGGTGGGTGGCGTTGATCTGGTTGACGATGTCGATCACGTGTCTTCCTCGTTCCTCGTTGAGGGGTATCTGTCCGCGGGCGGTATCCCGGCGTCGTCCTCGCGCCGTTTCCGGGGCCCGCGTCCGCCGCGCGCGAGTTCGGCGCCCAGCGTGTCCAGGTGCCGGTTCCAGAACCGGCGAAAGCGCTCCAGCCAGATGTCGACCTCCTGCAGGGGTGCCGATTCGACGGCGTACAGCCGCCGGGTGCCGTCCGCGCGGACGGTCACGAAGCCGGAGTCCCTCAGCACCCGCAGGTGCCGCGACACCGCCGGCTGCGAGATCCCGAACTCCGTCCGGATGACCCCGCCGACCGCGCCCGCGCTCCGTTCACCGCCGGCGAGCAGCTCCAATATCCGGCGTCGCACCGGGTCACCGAGCGCCTCGAAGGCCTGCACGGCATCGACAATTTCATCTAACACTTATATAAGTCAAGTCTTAAATATTCGTGCGGCCGACCGCGATCCGTTCACCGCCGGCGAGCCCGCCCGGCGACCGGGACGCCTCGCCGAGCCCGGCCGACAAGGGCTTGAACAAAGGCCGAGCTCCTCACCGTGCCCGAACGCGGCTTCGCCGTCGTCGCGGTGTCCAACGCCGGCCCGGACGAGGGTCTCGCCTTCAACCGAGCCGTCGTGCGCTGGGCGCTTGCGCACCATCTCGGGGTGGTCGACCGGGACCCCGAGCCGCTCCCCTACGACGACGCCCGGGCCCGGGAGATCGCCGGGAGGTACGAGAACGACGCCATGACGCTCACCATCACCGCGGAGGGGGCGGTGCTACGGCTGGAGGTCCTCATCAAGCCGGAGATCAGGGCCTCGGCGGACATCGAACTGCCCGCCGACCACGCGCCGTTCGACTTCGGCCTGCTGCCCGGCGACGGGGACGAGTACGTCATCACCGGCGGCGCCTTCCAGGGGCAGCGCGGCTTCTTCACCCGCGACGCCGGCGGCGCGGTCGTGGGAGTCGACCTCGCCGGCCGGTTGTTCAACCGGGTCGCGACGGCCTCCGTGTGAAGCCCGGCGCCCGATGTCCCCGGTGCCGGCCGCCGGCTTTCCGCCCGTCGCCGCCGGGCCGGTGTCAGGGACCCAGCAGGCGGCGGGGACCCGGGCCGTGCTCGGCGAGCGTGTCCCCGGGGTTGATCAGCGCGCACTGCTCGAAGGACAGGCAGCCGCAGCCGATGCACTCGGTGAACCGGTCGCGCATCCGCTCCATCTTCTCGATGCGAGCGTTGATCTCCTCGCTCCAGCACGCCGACGCCTTGAGCCAGAACTCCCGGGTGGGCGGGACACCCTCGGGGAGGAAGCCCAGCACTCCCCCGATCACCGACAGCGGCATGCCGACACCCTGCGATGCGCGGATGAACGCCACCCGGCGCAGCGTGCTGCGGTGATAGCGGCGCTGGTTACCGGTGGTCCGGCGGCTGGCGATGAGCCCGCGCCGCTCGTAGAAGCGCAGCGCCGAGGCGGGCACGCCGCTGCGCTCGGACAGCTCGCCGATGGTCAGCTCCTCGGCGATCGTCGCGGGTTCCGGCATGGGCCAACCCTAACCTGAGGTGAACCTCGGTTCAGGTACGAGGCCGTTCACCCGGTGCCGCCGGGACGCCGGGACGGGGCATCGGGCGGCGCGACGGGCAGGACGCAGGACAGGGCGCGGCGCAGGGTGGTGGCGAAGGACTCGGTGTTGCCGGGCTCGAGCCAGTGCCGCCCCGCCACGCGGATGGCACCGGCGACCGCGGCGGCCGTGACGGCGGGGAACAGGTCGCGTCCGGGGTCGGTGCCGGTGCGCGTCGCGATCGCCTCGGCGAGCGGACCCTCCGCCATGGTGAACGCCTTCAGCGCCTCGCCCTCCAGCTCGGGCGTCGACATGATCATGCGCAGGCCGGCCTTGTCGGGCTCGGGGTCGCTGTAGAGCTCGATCACGGCCGCGGTGACGGCCTGGTCGAGCGGCTCGCCGGCGGGCCGCGAGCGCAGCGCCTGCCCCACGCGCCTGGACTGGTCGGCCTGGAAGGCGCAGATCGCCTCGGCCCTGCTCGAGAAGTAGTTGTTGTAGGTGCGGGGTGAGACTCCCGCGGCCGTGGCGATGTCATGGACGCGGACAAGGGCCAGCCCGTTGGGGCCTCGCTCGATGGCCAGGCTCAGCGCGGCATGGCTGATCGCCTCCCGGGTGGCCTGGCTGTTGCGTGCCCGGAGGTCCATCGCGTCGTCGTTCATGGGGCAACCCTATCGAAATTGCGCGCCACGCACTATGTGCGTGGCACGCAAGTTGTGGATAGAGTGCGGTGGAGCGCCTGGCACTCACGCCTGGAGAGTGCCAACCACACGGCGTGTGCCGGGACGGCGAGGTCCGTCGGCGGGTTGGCCGCCCGCCGGTGGGCCGTCCGTCGCGGGCGCCGTCCCGGAGAGCCCCGTCAAGAGCAGGAGCAGGAATGACATCGAAAATGATCGCGTTCAACGAGGACGCCCGGCGCGGTCTCGAGCGCGGCATGAACCAGCTCGCGGACGCCGTCAAGGTGACCCTCGGCCCCAA
>NZ_JBPXMB010000038.1:0-69753 GCF_051918945.1 Streptosporangium sp. LJ11 | reverse complement strand
GTCTTCGTGACGTTCAGCGGGGCAGACACGAGATCACCTTAGACACAGCCGGACCAGACCGCGCCACCACGGGAACCCGGACGGACCGGCTACGGACGGGGCGGCCCGCGGAGGAGGCGGCGCTTTTCGTCGGCGCGGGGAGGGTGTTGGATGAGGGCATGCGTGAAGTGGACGGAGAGCGCGAGCCGGTGCGGACGGCGGCGGATTCGGAGAGCCCGTCGACCTCACCGTGGAGCGCGCCGTCGTTTCCGCCCCACGCCCGGGACGCGGGATGGCGCCCCACCCGTGGCGTGCCGGGCGGGACGCCCGCTCCCGGCGTGGGCGGTCCCGGTATGCGGCAGTCCCCCGGAGGCGGTCCCGAGCGCCGCTCGCGCGCCGGGCGCCCGCTCCAGGCCGAGCCGATGCCGGGCCGGCGCGAGGGCGGGGGAGGCCGGCTCCGGTCGCAGGCCGGGACACGTCCGGCGCTTCGTGCCTTCAACCAGCTCGCCCTCGGCTCCTACAACGAGAAGCTGGTGATCGAGAGCATCCGGCAGGCCGTGTCCACGAGCAGGGTGGAGATCGCCGAGCGCACCGGTCTCACGCCGCAGGCGGTGTCGCGGATCACCCGTAACCTGCTCACCTCGGGCCTGCTGACCGAGGACGCCCGCCAGTCGGCGGGCGCCGGCAAGCCGCGGGTGCCGCTGCGGCTGCGTCCTGACGCCGGTTCGGCCATCGGCGTCCACCTCGACCCGAAGATGATCACCGTGGTGGCCGTCGACCTGTGCGGCGACCTGCTCGACCAGCGGCACCTGCCCCTGCCGGAACAGGCCGACCCGCAGTGGTGCCTGGCGCAGATGACCCGCCTGGCACTGGAGTCCGCCGAGGCCGCCCACCCCGCCTCCGAGGCCCTGCTGGGTGTGGGGGTCGCCGTGCCGGGCCCGCTCGACCCCCGAGCCGGCCTGCTGCTCGACCCGCCGCTGTTCCGGGACTGGAAGCACGTGGCGCTCAAGGCCGAGCTGGCCACCCGGCTGGACGTCACCGTCATCGTCGAGAAGGACTCCACGGCGGCGGCGATCGGCGAGCGCTGGCTCGGCGCGGCCGACCGCGCCGACGACTTCGTCTATCTCTACCTGGGCGCCGGTGTCGGGAGCGGCGCCTTCCTCAACGGCGACGTCTACCGGGGACGTACGGGCAACGCGGGCGAGGTCGGCCAGTTGTGCGCGATCGCGACCGGCCGGCTCACCCCGGAGGGCGGTCCCGACCTCGTCCCCGAGTGCGCCCCGACGTCCGCGGTGGTGGACCGCGCCGGCGCCGCGGGCATGGTGGTCCCGCCGGGTGACGCCGCCTACGAGTGGGTCTGCGAGGCCGCGGCGCGCGGCGACCGGCGGGCGGTCACGGTGATCGAGGAGGTGGCCCGCGTGATCGGCCTGGGCGCCGCCGGGCTCATCGACCTGCTGGACGTCGAGCTGCTCATCATCGGCGGGCCCGCCGTCCTGCCCGCCGTGGCCGACATCTACCACGGGCAGATCGCCGCCGCCGTCAACGGGTTCCCGATGGCCAGGCACCTGCGCGAGGTGGAGGTCGCCCAGTCGCACCTCAACCGGGCCGCGGCGGCGGTGGGGGCCGCGTCCAGCGTGTTCCACGAGGTGTTCACGCCCAGCCTGGGCTCACGGACGCGAACGGCGCACCCGGACGCCGTGTGACCGCTCCCGCCGAGGGCGGGGGACTTTACAGAGACGGTGACCGGGATTCCGCGTGGATTGACATAGTCAATCCAATGGATTTACATATCCGTAACCTCCGTCACCCCCCACCGAAGGCTAATTCGTGAATAACCGCCACAAACCCCTCCTGAGAGCGACGCTGGCCGTCTCCCTCCTCGCGGCCGCCCTGAGCTGGTCGGCCGCGACCCCGGCCCTCGGCGCGCAGGCCGCCGCCCCGCCCACCGTGAAGAACAAGGTCTACGCCGGCTACCAGGGGTGGTTCAACGCCCAGGGCGACGGCTCGCCGCTCAACCACTGGCGGCACTGGTCCCGCGGGACACAGCCCTCACCGGGCAACCAGACCTTCGAGCTCTACCCGGACATGAGCAAGTACCCCGCCTCGGCCAGATACCAGACCGGGTACGCGGCACTCGGCAACGGCCAGCCCGCGACGCTCTTCTCCTCCTATCCGACGGCCGTGGTCGACCAGCACTTCCAGTGGATGAGCCAGCACGGCATCGACGGCGCCGCGATCCAGCGCTTCGGCGCCGACGTCGTCGAGCCCGGCTCGGCCAACGCCCAGGTCCGCAACACGATCACCTCCAGGGCCAGGGACGCCGCCGAGAGGCACGGCCGCGGTTTCTACGTCGAGTACGACGTCAGCGGCCTGACCGACGCCAACGTGGAGCAGGTCCTCACCCGGGACTGGACCGACGTGGTCACCGGCCAGCTCCGCCTCACCGACTCCCCGGCGTACGCCAGGGAGAACGGCAAGCCCGTGGTCGAGATCTGGGGCTTCGGCTTCTCGGACCGCCCCGGCACGGCCGCCCAGGCCGAGCGCATCGTGCGCTGGTTCAAGGACCGCGGCCTGTACGTCATCGGCGGCGTGCCGCGCGAGTGGCGTTCGGGCGCGGACGGCAAGCCCGGGTTCGGCCCGGTGTACCGGGCGTTCGACATGATCTCGCCGTGGATGGTGGGGTACGTCGGCGACACGAGCGGGCTGCTCGCCGGCGACCGTGACGCGCTGAACGCGACCGGCCAGGCCTACCAGCCGGTCATCTACCCGGGCTTCGCCTGGTCCAACTGGAACGGCGGCGCGCGCAACATGATCCCGCGCCGGTCCGGCGACTTCATGTGGGAGCAGGCCGTCGGCGTGCGCCGGGCGGGGGTGCCGCAGGCGTTCATCGCTATGTTCGACGAGTACGACGAGGGCACGGCCCTCGCGCCGGGCGCCGAGGACTCCTCGCAGGTGCCGACCAACCAGTACTTCCTGACCACCAGCGCCGACGGCAAGTACGTGTCGTCGGACTTCTACCTGCGCCTGGCGGGCAGGGCCACCCGCATGATCACCGGTCTCGACCCGCTGGTGACCACGGTGCCCATCCCGCTCAGCGCCGGTCCGGTCTTCTTCCGCACCAGCGTGGAGCAGGGCACCGACGCCCAGCCGACGTGGACGAACACCCCGGGCGGCGGCGGCACCACCAACGTCACCGGCCAGTCGCTCGCGGTCGCGACCGGTGAGGACAACCAGATCGGCGCGTCCGCCCTGCGCATCCGGGGCAGCGCCGCCTCCACCGCGGCCTCGCACGCCTACTTCCAGGTGTTCGACGTGAACATCCCGGTGACCGCCGCGACCAAGCTGCAGTACTCCTTCCTGCCGAAGGACGCGGGCGGCCGCAACGTCGCGGTGGACTTCGTGATGACGGACGGCACCACGCTCCGCGACAGCGCCGCCGCCACGACCACCGGCACCGACATGCACCCGGGCGCGGCCAAGGGCACGATCGGCTCGTGGACGCGGATCCAGAGCGACTTCGGCTCCGCGCTGAACGGCAAGACCATCGACAAGATCCTCGTCGGCTACGACCGCGCCGGCGCGGCCGGCGCCTTCACCGCCTACATCGACGACATCACCATCACCAACTCCTGATCCGGGCCCCCGGCCGGGGTACGGCGCCCGCCGCGGCGCCGTACCCCGGCCGGGTCACGTCACCGGCGGGGGAGGCCCGTGGCGGCTTCGCCCGCTACGGCCACGGTTGATGCTCACGCGGCGCTCCCGGACGCCGCCACGGCCACACCGGAGCCCGCCGCGCGCGCTCACGCGGGACTTCGAGGACACTGGGCCGAGCACCCCATCCGGAGGAAGAGCATGAACGCACGTTCCGAGGCGGGCAGCCGCCTCACCGCCATGGGCACCCAGTTGCTCGAAGTGCACATCTGGCTTCGCGAGATGCTGGAGGACCTCCAGGACAGCGTCGACGACTACTTCGACGGCAAGGGGCTTCCGCCACGGGATCTGCGTGCCCACTGTCTTTCCTTCTGCACGGCGTTGACGCGCCACCACACCGGCGAGGACAGGGGCGCGTTCCCGGCGATCGCCGAGGAGTTCCCCGAGCTGCGCAAGGTCCTCTCCGAACTGCGCACGGACCACAACCAGCTGGACTGGCTGCTGGGGAACCTGCAGAAACTGCTCGAGTCCCTTCCGGAGAAGCCCGACCCGGCCACGGCCTCCAAGGTGCGCGAGGAGGTGGCGGCGCTGTCGGCGATCATGCAGACGCACTTCATCTACGAGGAGAAGAAGCTGGTCTCCGTGCTCAACTCGATGGACGTGCCCGAGTGGCGCGAGAACCGGCCCGACTTCCTGCTGATCGACGACGAGGACGGGCCCGTGGCCCCTTCCCGGTGAGGCTCCACACCACGCGGCGGCATCGGGCCGGCCCTCCCCGTCCACCTGGCCGCCTGTGGTGCGGGGTGGCGCCGCCGGTCCGGTCCGGTCCGGGACTTCGGGTCCGCGTACGGTGACACCGCGGTATCAACCGGAGAACAGGGCGCGGTTGCTCTCCAGGAATTCCCGCAAGGACGTCGCGGGGCGGCCCGCCACCGCCTCGATCGTGCCGAAGACGCCGTCCGGCTCGATCAGCGAGCCGTTTCGCGTGCGTTCGAAGACGTTGCGGACGCACGCCATGTAGACGGGGTCGGCGCCTGCCGCGACCATGTTCTCGTAGAACACCCGCGGTTCGGCCGGCTCGTACCGCCAGGGCCGTCCGGTCACCTCGCCCAGCAGTTCGGTGATCTCGCTCAGCGACGCCGCCTCGGCGGCCAGGTCGTAGGAGCGCCCGGCGTGCGGTCCCGGATCGCGCAGCACGGTGGCCGCGACCTCGGCGATGTCGGCGACGTCCACCCAGTTCGGCCGCGCTTCGCCGACGAAGTGCGTGAGCACGCCCGGCGCCCCCAGGCTCAACCGCAGGTTCTGCATGAAGGAGGCGGGTCGCAGGTGCGTGTGGCCGAGCCCCGAGCGTTCGATGTACGCCTCGACGAGCTGGTGCCACGCGAAATGGACGATGGTGGTGTCCTCGGCGGCGGACACCCCGACATGGACCACATGGGAGACGCCCTCGGCCTTGGCCGCGTCCACGGCCGCCTTGGATCGCGCCAGCATCCTCACGTCGTAGCCGGTGAGCAGGAACACCCGGTCGACATCCGCGAACGCGGGCCGTACCGCCTGCAGCCCGGTGGTCTCGGCCTCGTCCAGGTCGAGACGGCGCACCTCGACCCCGCGCTCCCGCGACCAGGCCGCGGCATCCGGACGACGGGTGGCCACGACCAGGCGCAGGCGTCCTTCCCGATGATCGGGAACGAGCCTGTCGACGAGTGCGGAGCCGATCGCCCCGGTGGCCCCGATGACCAGAACGGTTGCCGATGACATGTCTCCCCCATGTATGGCTGGACGCATCGACCCGCGACGCGGGTCCCGGGGGAAACGTAAAGCCTCACGTCGGTGTGAAGGTCAAGCGCCTAGGCTGCCGGGTATGCGGATCGGTGAGCTGGCGCGGCGCACCGGCATGAGCGTGCGGGCACTGCGCTATTACGAGGAGCAGGGCCTGCTGGTGCCGGCGCGGGCCGCCAACGGCTACCGCGAGTACACCCGGGCCGCCGTGGACGTGGTCGGCTGCATCCAGCTGCTGTACGCGGCGGGCCTGTCCAGCGCCAAGGTCGCCGAGGTGCTGCCCGCGGCGTGCCGCGACGCCGCGGGGGTCGTGCTGTCCGGCGAGCTGACCGGGGAACTGGAGACGGTGCGGGTGCGGCTGGTCGCCGAGATCGAGGAGCGTCAGGCGTCGCTGCGCCTGCTCGACGAGGTGATGGCCGCCGCGTGCTGGGACGGCGTGACCCGTTGAGGGTGAGGTTCGTCTGTCTTGAGGCACAGCTCGGGTGGGCGACGCCCGCCCCACTGCCGACGCGCTCCACGGGTGGGCTCAGAGGTGCGGCGCCCGTCGCGGTGCCGCATCTCGGCCGAGCCGTGCCGGGGTGCCGTTTGCTCGACGGTTCTCTTGACGGCACCCGTATCTCTTGACGGCGCCCGTACGCGGGCCGTCCCGGACAGGGTCAGCCCTTGGGGCGCCACATCACGACGGTGAAGGGGCCGCCGCCGTTGAGGCTGTGGGCGGTGCCGACCATCTCACCCCTGTCGTTGACGGCGATGACGCGGGCGCCGGAGAAGCCGGAGAGCAGGGGCAGCAGTCGCGGGTCGGCCTCGTGGCCGGTCCACACGGCGGGGCCGGCGGGACCGTAGGGGGCGGTCGAGCAGGTGAAGTAGCCGGCGATCAGTTCGCTGTCGTTGATGTCGGTGACTCTGGCCTCGCCCTGGAGGCGGGGCAGGAGTTTGATCCCCGTCTGCGGGCTCCAGAAGAAGCCGTCGGTGCCGAAGCCGTCCGCTCGCGTGGAGGAGTGCCCGACCACCTGGCCGCGGTCGTTGACGGCCAGGGACTCGCTCCAGTTGCTGCCCAGCGTGCCGAGGTCGTGGACCTTCTCCCCTTCCAGGAGGTAGGCCCGGTCGGTGCGCTTGTAGTAGGGGGTGAAATCTCCCGTGATCCCGTGAGAGCCGGCCACCTGCCCCGTCTCGTTCACGTCGCGAGCGTGGCTCGCAGGTGCGAGCTTGAGCCGGGTGAGCTTCCCGTCGCGCCAGCGGACGGCCCGCCAGCGGTTGGTGTCGACGGGCTGGGTGGTGTCGATGAACCCGCCGACCACCACGCCGCGGCTGACCGCGTCGGGAAGGAAAGTGCCGATGTCGCGCATCTGCCCGTTCTGCCAGAGATACGCGTGGTCTTTGACGTCACCGGCGACAGCGGACGTTCCGGTGATCCGGCCCTCGTCGTCGATGCCCGTGGCGATGCTGCGCCAACCACCGGGGAGGGTTCCCAGGTCGGTCAGCCGGCCGTCCTCCCAGAGAAAACCGCGGTCCGTTTCGGGGTCGTCTCCGATGATCTGCCCGCGGTTGTTGATGTCTCTCGGGTATCCCTGGAAACCGAGGTCGGCCACCTCCCACCTGTCGGTGGTCGGCGGGCACTCGTCGGCATGGACGGCCGAAGCGGGCACGGCATGAGCCGCGGGTGCCGAAACGGCGGCGAGGGGCAGTGCGACGAGCGCACTGAGCACTAGGGAGGTGCGTCGCATGGAGGTCTCCTGAAGGAAGGGAAGATCGGAGGCGGCCCGCCACAAGCGACCCTATGCACCGGTGCACGAATGATCCCTTACGAAATGCTTAACGGGGTCTCGGGGGCAGTGCTTGGCGGCCGGGCATGAGGTGGCAGCGACCTACCTGACCCGATCAGGAGATGCCGCGGATGCCGCGGTCGCGCCGACCTCGGTGACAGCCCGGACATCCTTGATCATCGGTGACGGTGACTCTTCGCACGAGGCGCTGGTGCATTCACTGGCCACTGGCAGGAAAAAGGGAATGCTGTTCACCGACGACGTGCGATGTCCCGTGCATGTCGTCGATCTCGCTGCGGCGCTCCTCGAACTCGCCGTATCCGAGTATCACGGCATCCACCATGTCGCCGGAGCCGATGCGGTGAGCCGATACGAGCTGGGACTGCTCATCGCCCGGCGCGATGGACTCGATTCGGACCGGTTGCCTTCAGACCGGCGAGCAGACACCGACGTGCCCGGTCCGATGGACGTACGCCTGGAGTGCGGCATCACTCAGCGGCGGCTTCGGACCGAACTGCGGGGCGCGCGGCGGTTTCTGGGATGAGATCCACCGGTAATCGTGGCCTTTTCGACTTGCGATGTCACGGCGTTCTCCTCTTCCGAAGCAGGGGTGGCGTTGGGAGACACGTCATCTGCTTCGAACGGCGGTGTCTCCGCAGGCGAGGCATGGTGTCTTCCGCTCGGTCACGTGGTTCGCGGCGGGGCCGACACGATGTCGGGCGTGCATAGGACGGACATCGGCGAGGAGTCCGAACCGTCGGGTACGGCTGAGGAGATCGGGATCCGAGGGGCCGGTGCTCGGTCGGCCGAACTCGTCGAGCGGGTGGGCGCGGGCGAGCCGGTGCTGCGTCGTCGTCGGTCATCTCGATAGCGTCGCGCATCTGTCGTATGAGCAGGGTGTCGTCACGAATGGTGTCCGTGACAGGAAGATGGCCGCATCGCCATTGGTTGTCGTTACCGATCGCGTCCACCGTTGTCATCCCGTTATGGCGCCGGTGAAAAAGAATATTTTTCACATCAGAAGCATCGGGTGGTTGTTTTGGGGGCTCGCTGTTTGTTTTGGGTGTGTGTAGCGCATCGTCGGAGATCTTCTGGTTTTTTGTTGATCTTCGAGTGAAGATCACTCGATCGGGATAACCGGATTTTCGTTCTAGTCGGCGCTGTGATTCCCGTCCGCCGAGCAAGATCGAACGCTCCAGGCCAAACGATATGTGAGCATTGTCGCTGGTCAGTACAGGTGTAAGGGGCGCTGGGAGTATGGGTCGACGAAATCTACCATTGTGCACTTGTTTGGTCACTAAGGGTGATGGTCGCTGGAGTGTGTGGAATCGGTTGCGAATGGTGAGGCCGGGGCTGTTGAGTTGCTCCGACAGACTCCGGTGGGGCAGGCCGGGCCTGGGTTGGGCGTATCCGGCATGCGTCCCCTTGGCTCGCCGGCCGTTGCCGGGGAAGTGCGTATGGCTCGCTGCGGAATCCTCCACGTGTGCACGACCAGGAGAGTTCTGCGCGGGCCTTTCGCCGTATTAGAGACAAAAGTCCGAGTTCGGCAACGAAAGGAAACAGATGACCGACTCGCAACCGCCGCGGGAAGCGGACGGGGCGCCCGAGCCCGGAGAGCCCGAGCCCGGGGTGGATCGTTCCTGGATGGGGGAGGTGGCGCGGACGATCCGGGACATTGTCGACAACAATGCCCGGACCGCCCGCGCCTGCATCTTGATCGCGGCGGCAACCGCGGCCTGGGCCTTCTTCCGATAGTCCCGATGCATTCCTGAAACAAGGCCTCAGGGTAAAACGGTCTCCGACGCCCGACCGTCCGGTATAGCAAGATTCCCGGCGATACGCGGCCGATGATCCCGATTTACCCTGAGGCCTTCATGGTCCGTTCACCCTTCCCGCAATCGCGGGAAGCGAAACAGACGATCGCCCGGCCGCTGTCCGGCGCCATCGGGGCGACCGCGAAGGCCGCCCCGGGTGAGGCGCACGGACCCCGGCAAGCGTTGACGGAAAAGCGTAAGCCCTCCCATCCCTCGCCATGCAACCCCATCACGAGATCCAAATCCGGCGGATCGACCAACCGGAACACCTGTACGAACAGCCCAACCGTGATCTTCTCGCCCTCACCCCTTGGCTGGAGATCGGGTGCACGCCTGTTGACTGTTCGCCTTGTGGGTCCTCACCACCCCGGCTGCGGTCAGGGCGGCAGTGTCGAGACGGTCGGGACCTGCCGTTCGACGTCGTGCCCGCCGCCACCGACCTCTTCGGTGAACGGGGACCGTAACCACCAGCCACGCCGGTGGCCGCCGAGCTGATGCGGGCGGCACCATGCTCGTTCGGCGCACATCCGTTTCAGGGCCGGAGGGTGTCGTGGCGCGGGGTAGAACGGTGGTGGATGAGCCGGGAAGAGGTGTGGCGTAGACGCCGCCAGCGCCGCAGCGGGGTGGTCAGTCTCAGTAGTCGCTGAAGGGACGCCTCGCCGGTGGCCCAGCGGCTGAGCTCGTCACGGCCGAGCAGGTGGATACGGAAGTCATCGGCCGTCTGGCGGGCATCGCGGGTGAAGGAGCCGTTGGTGACCACCACGGCGACATCGCCGCCGTGCGCGGCGGCGGCTGTGCCGTTGACCTCGTAGATCACCCGGGAGCCGACCTTGGCGGCGGTGGTGGTGTGCTTGCACTGCACGACGATGACATAGCCGCCGTGCTCTCGGCCGATGACGTCGGCCGCCTTGTCTCCGCGCTGTCCCACGTGCCGAGCCGCGATGCCGTCTCGGATCATGAGGTCACGCACGGCCCGCTCGAAATCGGTGGGATTCATCGCATCCAGTTGCGGCAACGTCAGTTGCAGATGGCGCAGCCGCGCAGAACGCTGCCGGACGGTAACAGCCTTCCATTGAGACCATCCGATAATCGCCAGAACGGCGCACACTCCCACTGAAACCCCGATGTACCAGGTGCTGGAAATAGCGTCGACAACGATGGTGATGATCTGAATCGCGAAAGAGCCGGTGACGAGTGTGATGACGGCGGCGGCGCACCATTCCGCCGGCCCGGCGGGCATGCGCGGCCGGGGAAGGCGCCGCCGAAGCGATCTGATGCGGCGTTTCACGGCGCCTCGGTCGGGTCGGGGGGTGGTGGCTCCTGGTCGGCGTCGACGGCTTGCTCGGGGGCCGGGGCCTGGGCCGGGGGTGCGGGCTCCGACACCGAGGACGGCGGTTGAGCCGGGGTGGGCTGCTCATCGCCGCTCTGATTCCAAAACCATGCGAGGGCGGCTATGGCGGCCAGGAGGATCCAGCCGGAACCCTTCGCGCTTTTCGGTTTCGGTCTGTTGACCCAGTGTCCGCGCCGATAATACCTGCCTTGAGACATGGCGACTCCCTGAAAATGTCGGTGGCGTTTTGCCGGGTAGTTGCTTACGTGAGATGTAAACACGAGCCACCGACAGATGAGCCCGCATTTGCGGCGTTCGGGAAAGCCGAGAATGGATAAGTGTGTTTCCGCCGAGTGAGTGGATTGTCGCTTTCTTGGCGTAGCAGTCAGGGCTGCCCCGGTGCCTTACGCGCCACTGGGGCGGCTGGGCGAGCGGGCTTTGGCCGGGGCGACGGTGCCGGCCAAATGGGCGGCTGGACCTGAGGCGCCGCCGATTGGCGGGGCCCGCGCGGTCGGCGGCCCCAGCTCAGGGTGGGGCCTTCGGCATGTGCGGCCCCCGGGTGACCCGGCACTCCTTCGGCCGGGGTGTCACTCGCCCCTCGGAGGGCCGGGCACTTTTCCCGGGCCCGGTGAGGCAACCTGGACGGCGGTTCGTGCATGGAAGAGGTATGCGATCTCAGATTCGACGAGCGGTGATGGAACCGCCACCGACGGCGGAGCGGCCGGTGGACGGGGCTTCCGAAGACGCCGCCGTGGCCGAGTTGTTCCTGGCTCACCGGCTTGGCCTCGTCCGTCTGGCATTTCTGCTGGTGGGGGACCAGGAGACGGCCGAGGACGTCGTTCAGGACGCCTTCGCGGCGCTCCAGCGCCGGTGGAGCCGGTTGGCCGACCACGACCGGATGCTGCCCTACCTCCGGGTGGCCGTGGTGAACGGGTGCCGCATGGTCCACCGGCGGCGGGTGGTCGTCGGCCGGTTCACCGGTGACCGGGAAACCCCGTTCTGGTCGGCGGAGGCCGCCACCTTGCTGGGCGAGACGCGTCGTGAGGTGCTGGTGGCCGTACGCGCGCTGCCGCGCCGCCAGCGCGAGGCCGTGGTGCTGCGCTACTACCTCGACCTGTCGGAGGCGGAGATCTCCGAGGCCATGGGGGTCAGCCGCGGAACGGTGAAGTCGACCACCTCTCGAGCCCTCAGGGCGCTCGCCGTGAAACTGGAGGAGACCCGATGAGCCCGCGGATCGAAGACCGGCTCCGTGACGCCTTCGCCGCCGGTGCCGAACTGGTACGCGCCGAGGCCCTGCGCCCCGCCGAGGAGGCCGTGCGGGTGGAGGCCGCCCCGCGCCGGCGCGGGCTCGCCCTGGCCGTCCCGCTGGTGGCGGCTCTCCTCGTCGTGGCCGTGAGCGTGGCCGTCCCGGCGTGGACGCGCGGCCCGGCCGCGGTGGAGCCCGCGGTGGAGCCCACGGTGAGGCCCACGATGGAGGTCTCCTCGGGACCGCGTTTCCTGCTGGTCGCCGACGACGACGGGGTGACGGTCCGCGACGCGCTCACCGGGACGGTCACCGACAGGGTCGGGGTGCCGCGAACCCCGGAGGGGAGCTTCCGGGATCCCGGCGGGTACCTGCTCGCCGGGACCGGCGAAGGTACGGCGTTCTACGTCGCCCGGAGCGTCACGTCCCGCCGGACGCACGTGAGCACCACCCGATTTCACCGGGTGCGGGTCGACAAGATGGGGAAGGTGGCCGATCTGACCCGCGATGTGATCCCCGCGGTGACCGGTACGGCCGCGAGTTCCCTCGCCGTCACCGGTGACGGCGCCCGGCTGGCCTACAGCCTCGACGGCAAGGTGTGCGGCAAGGACAGGACGTCGCGCTTCTGTCCCGGCGCCCGGCTCACGGTCGTCGATCTGCCCGCGGGGACGACACGCGTCTGGACGACGGACGTCGTGGAACGGATCGAGCACCTGTCGTGGACGGCCGATCACCGGACGCTCGGTTTCGTGGCGAAGTCCGAGGCCCGGGTCCTGGACACGGCCGCCGCCGGCACCACGCTCGCGACCGCTCGCGTCGTGGTCGGGGGACAGGAGGTCACGGCCGCGACGATCAGCCCGGACGGCCGCACCATGCTGGTCGGGCGCACCCGGCCGCCCACGGGCCGGGTGAGCCGCTACCGCATCGACGAGTACCCCGTCACGGGCGGAGGCAGGATCAGCGGGCTGGTCGCCGCGAGCCTCGGCGACAGGGCCGCCGCCCGGTGGAGCCTGATCCGCTACGACGTCACCGGGCGGCACGTGCTGTTCATGGGCGACGTCTTCCCGCTGAGCAGGTGGAACGACTGGAGGATCACCACCCTGGTTCACCACGGTCCCGGGGACCCGCGCCCGAAGGGCTCGCCGCGGCAGGCGCTGGGGGCGGCCTGGTGATCGCGAGGCCGTTCCGGCCCCGCCGGGTCCCGCACCTGGGAGAGGCGTCCCCCGGGTGCGGGATCAGACGAAGCGGAGGTAGCCGATGACGTTGTTCAGCACCTCCGGGTCGTTCTCGGGGAAGCGGGCGACGAAGGTGCGCAGCCTGCCGGTGTCGTCGAGGGCCGCCCAGAGGTAGGCCACCTCGGCGTCGGGGAGCGTCATCCACCAGGCGGTGCCGGGAAAACCGCCGAAGTTCGCGTCGGCCGGGGGCCGGGTGCTCAGCGGGCGGGCGGGGAGGGTGCGCTCCAGTTGTTCGCGGACCGTGCTCAGGATTCGGGCGCGGGACGCGGCAGAGGCGGGCGGGGCGATGCGCAGGACCCTGATCGCCAGGTGGTGGAGCCTGTTGGGTGAGGTCAGGTCGGCGGTGCCGGCCCGGTCGTGGGAGAAGGCCCAGCCGTCGGGGCGGCACAGGGCGATGCCGCCGGCCCAGTCGGCGTACCCGGTCAGGCCGACGCCGGTGCCGGTCGACCGGGTGGCGCCCGCGCCGGCCAGCAGGCGGCCCTCGGCGTAGAACTCGACCCGGTACTCGCCGGTCGCGGGGCAGGCGGCGTCGACGACCGTCCAGGACGTGGTGCCCGAGGGCTGTTCGGGCTGCCAGGGCTGGATGCTGACCAGGTCGGAGCGCTGCAGCCACTCGTCGCCCGGCTGTGCCCGGTAGTAGACGATCGAGGCCATCCTGGCGCCCTTGAACATGCCCTCGTAGGAGAGCGTCGCCTGGATGACGGCACCCTGCGCGGCCACCCTGACCGCCGGGATCCGGGCCGACGGCGCGGGCCGCGCGTTCGGGGCGAGCTCCTCGCCCTGGACGCGCACCAGCTCACCCTTGATCTCCTGGGCGAGGGGCCGGGCGTGGTCGCGCTGGGCGGACACCAGGTCGAGGGTGGTACGGGTGGCGGCGTAGAGCTCGTTGCGTTCGGTGGGGTCGGGGCGGCTCCTGATCACCCGGAGCAGCTCGGTGGCCGCACGCCTGGCCTCGGCGGTCTTCTTCTGGCCGAGCAGGGCCAGCAGCAGGTTCATCCGGGGTATCGGCGGTCCGGGGTTGAGCGCGACGGCGGCCCGGCTGTGCTCCTCGGCCGCCTCGTAGTCGGCCAGGTGGATCTCGAAGCCCCCCAGGTTGACCAGGGCGGTGTACTTCTCGTCGCCGCCGTACTCGACGGCCTTGGCCATGTCCGCCACCGCGGCCTCGTACGCGCTGCGTGAGGCCGTGCTGAACACGTACGCCGACGTGACGCGCTCGGGGCTGGCCGCCATCACGCGGGCGCTCGCGCGATGCTCGTAGGCGACCGCGTAGTCGTCGCGCAGCGCGATCGCCCGGGTGTAGTGGGCGATCGCGCTCTCGTACTCGCGCAGCCCGGCGAGACGGTCGCCCTCGGCCACGGCCGCGACGGCCGCGCGGGGCGTCGTGACGGGCGGTACGACGAGGAGGACGAGGGTGCCGGCGACGGTGACGGCCACTATCGCGGCGGCGGGCCGCACCAGGTGGTTCCGGTTGGCCTCGCCGACGGTCAGGGACAGGCCGAACAGGGTCAGCGCGATCGCGAGGAGGGCGGTCCCCGCCGAGTAGGTGTTGCTCCTGTCGCCCCACGCGCTCGCGGTCTCCTGGGTCGCCTCCTGCAGGAGGCCCGCCACGGTCGCCTCCCTGTTGAGATCACCGAGGTAGCGCTGGGCGGCGACCGCGTCGGCGCCCAGCAGCGGGGAGGAGTCGTCCAGCTTGCCGTACGCCTGCCGGAGCCGGTCGGCGACGGCCTCGTGCTCCCGCTCGCCGAGCAGCGTGGCCCGGAGTGACTCGAGGTCGTGACGGCGCTTGACGGTGGTGGCGGCGCCGAGGTTGGCGGTGCTCTCCATGGAGTCCGCCGTCGCCCCCGCCTGGGCGGCCAGCGCGGTGACGGAGGCGCGTTGCGCCTCACGGGCGTTCCTGTCCTCCTGGGCGCCCGCCTGCCCCCCGAGGTAGGTGAGCACTCCCGCGAGCAGGCCCACCGCGGTCATCGTGAGCGCGAGCCCGCGCTTGAACGGGGTGTCGAACTCCTCCGTCGTACCGGGTCCCTCCGTCATACCGGGGCCAGGGAGAGCCACAGGGCCAGGACGGTGAGCAGCCCGTACCCGCCGAGGGAGGCTCGCAGGAGCCGGTCGCGCCGCGGCGGCGCGACGAGGCGGGCGACGGTCAGCAGGAGCACGATCGCGAGGGTGCCGCCGACGGTGAGGGTGAGATGGCCGACCCGGTCGTGCAGGGCGTCGGCGCGTCGCGCGGTCCGGGCGGGCTGGTCGCCCGGAACCGTGAAGATCTCGTAGTTGCGGATCACGGCGGCCTCGCTCATCTCGTAGTCCCACTTGGCGGAGGCACCCGCGCCGGGAAGGTGGCGGCGGTCGATGTACTGGTCGACGAGGAAGCCGTCGGCGACCTCGCGAAGGGTCCTGGCCTCGTCGGGGTCGACGGCCTCGATCGCGTCGGCCTGGGCGTGGAGGGCCCGGTAGTGCACGACCTGGCCGCCCCTCGACCGGCTGCTCATGTGCGCCACCACGCCCGCCGTCCGCACCTGGATGGTCTCCACCACGGCCTGCCGGTCGGTGTCGATGGCCTGCGAGTTCAGCCGCACCGCCGCGTACGAGGCGGCCGCCCCGGTGATCGTGGACAGGCCGATCGCGATCGCGATGATCCGCTCGTACGGCCGGGCCCCGCCCCGCTCCCCGCCGCCCCGCCTCGGGAAGCGGAAGCGCCGTTTGCGGAGCGGCTTCCTCGGCTCCGCCGCACCGGCCCTGCGGAGGGTCGTGATCCTTGCCCGCAACGACCGGACGGCGCCGTGCTGGGGGCGGCCGTTCCGGTCACCCGCGGGGACGCCGCCCGAGCGCTCGGCGTGGCCGGGATCGGGCGCGTTCCCTTCGGCTTCGGGGGGCATGCGAGACCTCCGGCTCAGGGGCCGGCAGGCGCGGTCACCGTGCCGGTCCGTGGTCAGTTGATGACGATAACGGCATCGAACCACGGAGTCGACAGGGACGACAGCGGGCTGCGCAGTTTCTCCACGCCCAGCCGGTAGGTGCCGGGGTTCAGCCCGCCGAGCGGCAGGTAGCGGCCGGTGAGGTTGGAGGCGCTGCCGGTCCAGAAGCCGTGCTGCAGCGAGCGGAGGACCGTCACGGGTCCCGACGCCAGGCGCGGGTGGACGGCGGAGAGGTTGCCCGACAGCCGGAAGCGGGCGCCCGCCGCCGAGTTCCGAGCGGCGGTGCGAACGGTGGAGAAGATGAAGTAACGGTGGTTGTACCCGGCGCCCGACGTCAGCGGCGGGCAGCCCACCGCCACGACGGTGCCGCGGACGGTGCCCAGCCGCAGCGGATCGGAGTAGGAGCCCGAGCCGGCCAGGGAGCGGCAGCTCACCGTGGTCACCGTGGTGGCCGTGGTGGCCGGGGCGCCGGCGGTCTCCGCCGACGCGTGGGCCGCCGGCCACTGCGCCGACGTGAGAATCAGCAACGCGGTCGCTCCCAGGCGTGCGAAGCCCGTTCTTTTCATTATTCCCCCATTTGTACTATTTGGTGCGAGTGTCTGTGTGACCAGATGTATCGGGGAAAGGGAGCCGCCGTATATCCCAACTTTCTGGGATGGGCGGTGGATCGGCTTTATGATTTGCGGCATGCTCCCTGATTCGGCCGGTTTCGAGCAGCGGCTTGCCCGGCAGCACAGCGCTCTCGACGTGCTCGACGTCACCGCTTCCGCGGTCCTGAGGCGGGTGCCCGCTGACGTGTGGTGCACGGTCCTGATCGATCCGTCCACCCTGCTGGACACCGGCGGGCAGAACGAGGCGGGATTTTCCCCGGAATATCTCCCTCGCCTGTTCGAGATCGAACATGTCGAGGCTGACGATCCGGGTAATCTTCGCGAGCTGGCGAATGGCGCGTCCACCACGAGTCTTCTCAGTCGCGCAACAGTCGGAAATATCCACTCTAGTAAGTATTATCAGGACATTTTGCGCCCGCAGGGACTTGGCGACGAACTACGGGTCGCCCTTCGTGACGGCCCGCACGTCTGGGGCCTGCTGGTGATGTGCAGAGAGCACGGTGCCGCGCCGTTCACCGACGCCGACGAAGCGGCCGCCGCGCGGCTGGGCCGCCCGGCGACGGCCGCGCTGCGGCGCTCGCTGCTCCTGTCCGGAGTGGACACCGGCGCGGTCCCTGACGCGCCCGGCCTGGTCGTCGTCGACCGGGAGGGGGCCACCCGGTCGATGTCGCCGACGGCGCGCACCTGGCTGGAACTCCTCCAGGACGGATCGCCGGAGCACGCCCGGCCGCTGCGCGCGGTGGCCGCCGCCGCGCTCTCGTCGGGAACGGCACGTTCCCGCGCGCTCACCCGGTCCGGCCGATGGGTGGCTCTCCAGGCGTGGTCGATGGGGCAGGAGGAGGAAGGGCTCGTCGCCGTCTCCCTCGGCCCTCCCGAGCCGGGAGAGCTGACCGCGGTCATCCTCGGCGCCTACGGTCTGAGCGAGCGCGAGCGGCAGATCACCCAGCACGTCATGCGCGGCCACTCCACGACACAGATCGCGGGCCGGCTGAACATCAGCCCCCACACGGTCCAGGACCATCTCAAGAGCGTCTTCGCCAAGACCGGCCTGGGCAGCCGGCGCGCGCTCGTCGCGGACATCTTCTTCCGCCACTACCTGCCGCATTTCGGCGAGGGACCGTTGTCGACGGACGGGCGCCGCCTCGCGGGATAGACGGTCCGGACCGTCACGCCGTCGCGCGGGTGCCGGAACCCGCCCGCGCGGGACGCGACGGGCCGCCCGTGACCGCCTCGGCCGCGCCCTGGCCGTTCCGGACCGCCCCACGTCAGGTGGGGCGGTCCGCGCCGGCGCTCTCAGCCGCCGATGTTGACGACGCTGGTGAGGATGACCACCGACTCCTCGTCGGCCTCCAGCGAGTGCCGCCGCTGCGGGATCGGAGCGGTCTGGCCCGCGCCGAGCGCGACGGTCCGCTCGTCGTCGATGAGCCGGACCCGCCCCGACAGGACGTGCAGGCTCGCGGCCGGTGGGGCGTCGTGGTCACCGAGGGCCGTCCCCGCGGTCAGCGCGATGATCGCCTGACGCAGCGTGCCCTCGTTGAGGTAGGTGTGGGCGCTGCGGCCGTGCAAGCTCGCCCTGGCGAGGGCGAGATGCTCCGCGGCGAGAGCCAGTACGTCGATCATTCGGTTCCTCCTGGTCGCTCTGAACCTGCCCTGGGCGGGCGAGGCGCAGAGCCAGGTGAAGGTAAAGTCATCCGTCCCGCCGTGCGGCGGGCCGCTCGTCGAAGCGTATGGCCCTGAGCAGGTTCGCGGCGGGGCGGTCGAGGATCGTGACGCTCGCGGCCGGGGGGAACGAGCCGCCCCGGGCCCGGTCGATGATCACTCGCCAGCGGCGGCAGTGCCGGGCGAAGGTCGCGCTCGTGACGACCCGGCCGCGCGAGAGCTGTCCCTCGCGGGCCGTCCTCGGCTCCACGTCGAGCAGGATCAGGTGGACCTCGCTGCCGACCCTGCGGGCCAGCCAGGCGAACCCGTACAGGATGTGCGGCCACGTGCCGCGGGTGTGCGCGACGACGGCGTGCCCCTTCAGCAGGGCGCGGGCGATCCGCACCACGTGGGTGGTGTGCACGAGCGGGATGCGGGCTCTCGGAGGGACCGGGCCCAGGTAGCGGGCCCACCAGTTGCGGGACTGGCGCGAGTCGATGACGCGGGCCTCACCGGCGCGCACCGGCTCCCTCTCGTCGCCGCGCAACCCGTACAGCCGGTCGAGCAGGGTGCTCTTGCCCGCGCCGGGGAGCCCCGCGAGGAGCACCAGCGATCCCGCCGGGTAGTGCAGATCGTCGACGGAGGACCGGCTGGCCGGTGTGGTGGCCATCACGTGCACCTCGCTGGTATGGGGAACTTCTCTCATAGTGCGTCTCGCAGCCTTCCAGTGGCGGGATCGAGTTCGCCGTCGGTCCGGCGGGCACCGGAGGGGACGAACCTGGCGAAGATCGGACCGAGGGCTACTCGTGAGGCGCGTCCGGAGATGACGGCGGACGACGGCCGGGACGGTACGGGCCGGCCACGGCCACGGGGCGGGTCGCGGTGGGGATGTGGCGGGAGGGGGCGTCGCGCCGGACGGCCAGGAAGGCCCCGGAGACCCTGGAGACTCCGGAAATCCGGGAAACCCGGGAAACCCGGGAAACACGGCTCCGGAGGGGGGACGCCGGTGAGGTGGTGCCCGGAGGGGGAGGGGACTGTCAGGGGCATGCTCGCTCCTCGAATGCGCTCGGCCATTCGAGGTCTCCTTCACCCGCACCTCACGGGCGACCGTCCGGGGACGCCACAGGGCGTCCGTATTGACCGGGCCGGTTCTTGGGAAGTACTCCCCTCGTTCGTTCAAGGTTAAAGGAAACCGGGCGGTGGCGCGGTCACCGACGGGTGACTCTCCCGGGCGGCGTCGTGCCGGGGCGCCCGCGGAGGGAGCCGGGAGCCCGGGAGCCCGGGTCCCCGACCCCCGTTCCGATCCCCGGTTCCGGTCCTCGGCCCCGGTTCTTGGTCCCCGGTCCTCGGTTTCCGGTCCGGACGCGCCGCGGCGCCGGCACCCCTCCGGCGCTCCGCGCGGGCCGGCCTGTCGGCTCGGCCTCGCGGTCCGCTGGGGTGGGGGTGCCGGCGCCGCCGGAGAAACCTCGGGCACTGGCGCCCGCCGGTGGTCCGTCAGTGGTTTTGACGCGCTCCTCGGCATGAATTCCGAGGATTCAGCCCGTGTCGCTCTCGGGACACCTCCGCGGCTTCCTGCTTCACCGACCCGAGCCATCGAGATGGTCCTACCGGGTCTCCACAGGCTTTCGAGCCCTCACGAACTCCGTTCCCGCCCGCCCGGCGGTACCCGGCGCGAGCGCCTTACCGAGCGCCGGTCCGCAAGGAGGGCGAATCGGCGCCCCTTGCCCCGCTACGAGGGAGAGTCCACATCACCTCCGGCGTGAACACCGGAACACCACGGACGAACTCAGTAGCCGGAGTTGTTGGACCCGGAGTTGTTGGATCCGGAGTTGTGGGAACTCGGGTGCGAGGAGGAGGGGGAGGGGGACGCGTTGCCCGTGGGGGAGCCCGTCGAGGTGGCCGCTCCCGAAGGCCGGATCAGGCCGAGCAGGCCGTGCGTGCCGCCGTCGCTGCCCGCGCTGAACCACAGGGCGTTCGTGCCGCCGACGGTCTCGGTGCCGGGCTCCAGGTCCCACAGGCCGCCCAGGGTGATGGCCCTGCCGTCGGAGGAGCGCAGCGGGCCGAGCGGGCGGCCGTTGCGCGGGTTGTAGGCGTTGATCCGGCCGTCGCCGAAGTTGCCGACCAGCAGGGCTCCGGAGTGGGCGCCGAACCCCTTCGGAGCCAGCGTCATCGCCCAGGGGGCGTTGAGGGCTCCGCGCGCGGCGAAGCGGCCGACGAACCGGCCCGAGCCGTTGAACTGGCTGACGAACCCCTTGCCCTGCCCGGCCACCGACTTGCCGGTCTCGGGGTCGCGCTTGGCGTACGCGACGAGGATGGAGTTGCCCACGACCTCCACGTTGAACGGCGCGTAGTCCTCCGGCAGGCCGGGGTCCCGGAACGCGCGGCGGCCGAAAGAGATCCGGTCGAAGTCGCCGTCGAAGACGTGGACCCGGTTGTGGGCGAAGTCGGCGGCGAGCAGCATCGGCCCCCGGTTCGTCTGGGCGAGGGCCAGGCCCTTGAAGTCGGCGCCCTTGACGAACGCGCTGATGATCGCGTCGTCCGGGTCGGCCTCGGCGTTCCAGCCGGTGATCGCCCCGCTGGGGCTGGCGAAGATGAACGTCGCCGGCCCGGCACCGCCGGGGCCCTTGACGACGAACTCCTCGCCCGTGTTGACGACCTGCCCGGTGGGCCTGCCGCCGGGGACGCGTACCTGCGTCTTCTCCTGCTTCACGGTGCCCGCGCCGCCGGAGTAGACCGTGGCCAGGCCGGTGCCCGCGGCCGAGACCCACAGGGTCTTGCCCATGGCCAGTCCCCATGGGTTGACCAGCGTGGGGTCGGTGACCGCGGCCCGTCCGCTGACGTCCGAGACGAGGTTGGTGACCGCGAAATGGTTTCGCAGGGTCTGCCGACCGGCTTTCTCCGGGCCGCTGCCGGTCTTGGTCTGTTTCGCTCCGGCCTGCGCCTGATGGGTTCCGGCGGACGCCGTACCGGCGACGCCCATGACCAGGACCGTGGCGCAGATCGTGACGATGCGTACTCGCATTCATGGCTCCTCTGTGAGGGAGTGCCTTTCGCCGCGAGATACGCGTGGGGTTCGTGCGCGGTTCAGTCCGTTTCGGAAAGGTCCGGACCTGGGAGGAGCCGGGCGGGCGGAAAAAGGGCGGCCCGCGACCGCCGGGTGGGGCGGCCACGGGCCTGATCCCATGAGCGTCACACCGGGTCACGGCGACTCATGGCCGCGGCGCGCGCCAAGGGAGGAGGAGGCGCGCTCGCGGGGTCTTCGAGGCCCCGCCGGGCGGGAGGGGTCAGCGGAGGGCGGCCGCCTCGGTGGCCAGTTTCTCGATCCTGGCGTAGTCGCCGCTGGCGAGCGCGTCGGCCGGGGTGAGCCAGGTCCCGCCTACGCAGCCGACGTTCGGCAGCGCGAGGTAGTCGGGGGCCGTCGCGAGCTTGATGCCGCCCGTCGGGCAGAACCTGACCTGCGGCAGCGGGCCGCCGAGCGCCTTCAGGTACGGCAGGCCGCCGGCCGCCTCGGCGGGGAAGAACTTCATCTCGGTCACCCCGCGCTCGGCGAGGGCCATGACCTCCGACGCGGTCGCCACGCCGGGCAGGAACGGCACCCCGCTGACCTCCATGGCGTCGACCAGCCCCGGCGTGGTCCCCGGGCTGACCAGGAACTTGGAACCGGCCGCCACGGCGGCCGCCACGTCGGCCGGGGTGCGGATGGTGCCCGCGCCGATCACCGCCTCCGGGACCTCGGCGGCGATGCGCGCGATGGCGTCCAGGGCGGCGGGGGTGCGAAGGGTCACCTCGATGACCGGCAGGCCGCCCGCGACCAGGGCGCGGGCCAGGGGGACCGCGGTCTCCGGATCGTCGATCACGACGACCGGGACGACCGGGGCGATGTCGAGCAGACTCATACGAACTCCATGGTGGACAGGCGCTGGTTCAGCCAGGCCGCCGCGCCGGTCAGGGCGGGCTGGGGGGCCACGATCAGCGCCGTGGCGATGCCGGAAAGGTAGTCGTTCAGGGTCGGGGTGGCCTCGAAGCGACGGCGGAAGTCGCTGGAGCGGACCCGGTCCACGATACGCGGAAGCACGCCGCCGCCCAGGTAGACACCGCCCCGCGCGCCGAGGGTGAGGGCGACGTTCCCGGCGAAGGTGCCGAGCATGGCGCAGAAGACCTCGACGGTCTCCGCGCACAGCGAGTCGTCCATCCGGGTCACGATGTCGGAGGCGGACAGCCTCGGCGCGTCCGTCCCGTGGACGAGCGCGAGCCCCCGGTGCAGGCGCGACAGGCCCGGCCCTGACAGCAGGTGCTCGGCCACCACGTGCTCCAGGCCGTCCGCGCGCAGTGCCCGGACGATCTCGTGGTCCCGCCGGTCGAGGACGGGCGCGGTGACGTGCCCTCCCTCCCCGGGGATCGGCACCCACCCCTCGGCGGCGGGCACCAGGCCGCCCACGCCGAGACCGGTTCCGGGTCCGAGGACGGCCTTGACGCCGTGCGAGGGCTCGGGGCCGCCCAGGGAGACCAGGTCGGCGCCCCGCAGGTGCGGCAGGGACGCGGCCAGGGCCTCGAAGTCATTGAGCAGCCAGGCGTTCGGGATGCCGAGATCGCGTACCGACCCCGTCCACCCGGCGTTGGTGAGCCGGTAGCGGTCGCCCTCCACGGGCCCCGCGATCGCGACGCACGCGGCTCCCGGCTGAACTCCGCCCGCATGATCTGCGATATAGGCGGCTACGGCTTCGGGTAGGCCATCGTGTTCCGCGCCCGCGAGCACGGCCACCGCCTCGGGCTGTCCACCGGGCTCGGTGACCAGCCCGAACCGGGCGTTGGTGCCGCCGATGTCGGCGACGAGCCAGGGAAGGCTCACGAGATCTCCTTCGCGGGTCGGGCGGCCGTGGCGGGCCTCCCGAGGTTCACCGGCCGTGCGACCCCCGCGGGCCGTGCGACCGGCACGGACGGAGACCGTACGACCTCCACGTGCCGCGCGCCCCGCGCGACCGGCGTGACCCGCGCGGACGTGGGCCGCGCGGAGGGAGGCCGTACGAATGTGGATCGTGCGAATCCGGATCGTGCGAAGGAGACGGTGGTGTGTTCCCTCACGCACGGATTCCGCTCTGGGCGGTCGCCAGGCGCGTGCCGTTCGCGACGGCCTCGGCGTGGCCGTTCAGGGCGAAGACGCCCGCGCCGCGCTCGGCGGGGCCCGCCGCGCGGCGGAAGGCGCCGAACAGCTCGCGGCCGGTGCCCACCCACTGGGCGTCGGTGAGCGGCGCGCCCTGAACGGGCCTGGCGGCCAGTTCCGCGGCGGGGACCAGCAGCTCCAGGGTTCCGGCGGCGGCGTCGAGGCGGATCGGGTCGCCGTCCCGCACCAGCGCGATGGGGCCGCCGTCGGCGGCCTCGGGCGACAGGTGGATGGCGGCCGGGACCTTGCCGGACGCGCCGGACATGCGGCCGTCGGTGACGATCGCCACCCGCTGGCCCCTGTCCAGCAGCACCGCCATCGGCGGGGTGAGCTTGTGCAGCTCGGGCATGCCGTTCGCGCTCGGCCCCTGGTAGCGGATGACCGCCACGAAGTCCTGCCCGTCCAGCTCTCCCGCGTCGAAGGCGCGCAGCAGCTGCAGCTGGTCGTCGAAGACCTTGGCCGGGGCCTCGATGACCAGGTGCTCGTCCTTGACCGCGGAGACCTTGCTGACCGCGCGTCCCAGGTTGCCGTCGAGCATGTGGATGCCGCTGTCGGCGGAGAACGCGTCGGAGACCGGGCGCAGCACGTCGAGGTCGGTGCTGCCCTCGGTGCGCTCCTGCCAGACCAGCTCGCCCTCCTTCAGCTCGACGGCCGAGCGGTAGTGGTCCAGCCCGCGCCCGGCGACCGTCAGCACGTCGCCGTGCAGCAGCCCGGCGTCCAGCAGGTCGCCGATGAGCACCTGCATGCCGCCCGCGGCCTGGAAGTGGTTCACGTCCGCCTGGCCGTTGGGGTACATGCGGGTGAGCAGCGGCACGGCCTTCGACAGCGCGGCCAGGTCGTCCCAGAGGAGCTCGATGCCGGCCGCCGCGGCGATGGCGACGATGTGCATGGTGTGGTTGGTCGAGCCGCCGGTCGCCAGCAGTGCCACGCAGGCGTTGACGATCGCCTTCTCGTCGACGACCTCGCCGACGGGGGTGTACTCGGGGCCGTGCGCGGTCAGCTCGACCGCGCGCCTGCCCGCCGCCTTCGTCAGGGCCTCGCGTAGCTCGGTGCGCGGGTTGACGAACGTCGAGCCGGGCAGGTGCAGGCCCATGACCTCGATCATGACCTGGTTGGAGTTGGCGGTGCCGTAGAAGGTGCAGGTGCCGGGGGAGTGGTACGACTTCGCCTCGGCGTCGAGCAGCTCGTCCTTGCCGACCTTGCCCTCGGCGAACAGCTGCCGGGTGCGTGCCTTGACCTTGTTGGGCAGGCCGGAGGTCATCGGCCCGGCGGGGACGAACACCGTGGGCAGGTGGCCGAAGTGCAGCGCCCCGATCAGCAGGCCTGGAACGATCTTGTCGCAGACGCCGAGCATGAGGGAGGCGTCGAACATGTCGTGCGAGAGCGCGATCGCGGTGGCCATCGCGATGACCTCGCGGCTGTAGAGCGACAGCTCCATGCCCGCCCGGCCCTGGGTGACGCCGTCGCACATCGCGGGCACGCCCCCGGCGAACTGCGCGACGCCGCCCGCCTTCCTGACGGCCGCCTTGAGGATCGCCGGGTAGGCCTCGTACGGCTGGTGCGCCGACAGCATGTCGTTGTAGCTCGACACGATCGCCACGCCCGGCTTGACGTTGGCGCGCAGGTCCCGCTTGTCGCTCTCGCCCACGGCGGCGAAGCCGTGCGCCAGGTTGGCGCAGCCCAGGCTCGCCCTGGCGGGCCCGCGCAGGCGGGCCGCCTCGGCCTCGGCGTGCAGACGGTTCAGGTACGCGGTGCGGCTGGGACGGCTGCGCTCGACCAGACGGTCGGTCACCTCCTGGATCACGGGATGCATCCGGCCTCCTCGGTCGTGGTATGCGTCGTCGTTTCCGGTGTCGTGGTCGTTCTGGTGAGGGTGCCCGGCTCGCGCGCTCACGCCTGCCCCTCCTCGTGCCAGACGCGCCCGCTGCGGCCGACGAGCTCGTGGGCCGTGGCGGGGCCCGCGCTGCCCGCCGGGTACGGCTCGGGCGGGGTGCCCTGGGAGTCCCACTCGTCGAGGATCGGGTCGATCCACCGCCAGGCGGCCTCGACCTCGTCGCGTCGCATGAACAGGGTCGGGTTGCCGGTGAGGACGTCCATGAGCAGCCGCTCGTAGGCCTCGGGCACCCGGCCGGTGAAGGTCTCGGCGAAGCTGAGGCTCAGCGGGACCGGCTTGAGCGCCACCTCGCCCGCGCCCGGCTCCTTGGCCATGATGTTCAGCTGGATGCCCTCGCTCGGCTGCAGCCGCAGCACCAGCCGGTTGGGCGTGCTGCCGGGGAAGATCGAGTGGGGCACGTCCTTGAACTGCACCACGATCTCCGAGCAGCGGTTCGGCATGCGCTTGCCCGTCCGCAGGTAGAACGGCACCCCGGCCCAGCGCCAGTTCTTCACCTCGGCGCGGATCGCGGCGAAGGTCTCCACCCGGCGGGAGTCCTCGGTGGGCGCGGTGCTGTCGGGCTCGTCGAGGTAGCCGGGCACTCGGACGCCGCCGGACTCGCCCGCCGTGTACTGGCCGCGCACCGTGAAACGGTCCACCTCGCCGCCGGTGACGGGCCGCAGCGACTGGAGGACCTTGACCTTCTCGTCGCGGATCGACTCGCGGTCGTTGCGCGACGGCGGCTCCATCGCCACCAGGCACAGCAGCTGGAGCAGGTGGTTCTGCACCATGTCGCGCAGCGCGCCCGCGTGGTCGTAGTAGCCGCGGCGGCCGGGGGTGCCCACGGTCTCGGCGACGGTGATCTGGACGTGGTCGATCCAGAGGGAGTTCCAGATCGGCTCCAGGAACGCGTTGGCGAACCGGAGCACGAGGAGGTTCTGGACCGTCTCCTTGCCGAGGTAGTGGTCGATGCGGTAGATCTGCCGCTCCTCGAAGATGGCGCCGACCTCGTCGTTGATGCGCAACGCGCTGGCCAGGTCGCGGCCGAGGGGCTTCTCCAGCACCACCCGCGAGGCGGGGGTGACCAGGCCGGCGCGGTGCGCCTCCCGGCAGAACGGGCCGAACGTCATGGGCGGGCTGGCCAGGTAGAACACCCGGTCGCGCTGCTCGTACCCGCCGAGCATCCCGGTGAGCCTCGCCCACCCGGTCGGGTCCTCGCCGCCGATGTCGACGGTGACGTGGTGCAGGCGGCCGAGGAAGCGCTGCCAGGTGTCGAGGTCGTCCACCGGCACCGAGCCGCGCACCTCGGCGTCCACCTTGCCGCGGAAGTCGGCGTCGTCGAGCCCGCCGCGGGACATCGCGATCACGCGGGTCTCGGGGGCGAGACGCCCGTCGCGGTCGGCGTGGTAGAGGGCGGGGAGGAGTTTCCGCATGGAGAGGTCGCCTGTGCCGCCGAAGACGATGAGGTCGGCGGGTTGAGGGGTCTCAGACATGGGGCGGCGCTCCGTAGTGATCTACCAGTAGTGATCTACCAAAATTGGGTATAGATCGGACACTAGCTACATCTTGCGCTCTACACAAGCGGAGTTTTGTAATTTGAGATGAGAAAGTAGGAAGTTTTCATTTCCTAAGTGGGTGTGATTCACTTGGCGGATGCCTCGACGTCCCGCTGCCGCGCTGGCCACCAGCGGTGAGGTGCTGCGCCTCATCCGCTCCGGTGAGGCCGTCACCCGCGCGGACATAGGGCGTGTCACAGGCCTGTCCAGACCCGCCGTCTCCCTGCGCGTCACCGAGCTGCTGGACCGGCGCCTCGTCGTGGAGGACAGCGAGGGCCCCTCCACCGGAGGCCGCCCGCCCACCCGCCTGGCCTTCAACGCCTCCGGCGGGGTCGTCCTGGTCGGCTCCCTGGGTGCGAGCCGCGCGCAGATCGCCGTCTGCGACCTCGCGGGCGAGGTACTGGCCAGTGCCGCCCTGGCCGTGGACGTGGAGGAGGGGCCGGACGTCGTCCTGCCCCTGGTCATGCAGACCTGGAGCGAGCTGCTCGGCGACCGCCCCGTCTCCCTGGTCCGCGGGGTCGGCCTGGGGGTCCCCGCCACGGTGGAGTTCGCGGCCGGCCGCACCGAGAGCGCCCGGATCATGGCCAGCTGGACCGGCGTGGCCATCCCGCCGATCATCGCCGAGCGCTTCCCCGTCCCCGTCTTCCTCGACAACGACGTGAACGTCATCGCGATCGGCGAGCACCGCGAGATCTACGCGGGCGAGGCCGACGACCTGCTGTTCATCAAGGTCTCCACCCGGATCGGCTCCGGGGTCATCGCCGGGGGCGAGATCCTGCGGGGGGCCCTGGGCGCCGCGGGGGAGATCGGGCACATCCCGGTCCGCGACGGCGGGGGAGTCCTCTGCCGCTGCGGCAACATCGACTGCGTCGACTCCATCGCCAGCGGCACCGCGATCCTGCGCCGGCTCCGCGACCTGGGGCACGAGGTCGACACCCTGGCCGACGTGGTGAGCCTGGTCAGGGCCGGGGACGCGGAGACCATGACCGTGGTCCGCAACGCCGCCCGGATGCTCGGCGAGGTCGTCGCCAGTGCGGTCAACCTGCTCAACCCCTCGGTGGTGGTCCTCGGCGGCGACGTCGCGGAGACCTTCCAGCCGATGGTCTCGGGGGTGCGCGAGGTCATCCACCGCCGCTCGACGGCCCTGGCCACCCGCAACCTGCGCATCGAGCGCAGCCGGCTCGGCCCGAGCGCCGGGATCATCGGCTGCGCCCACATGGTCCTGGACCACATCCTGTCGCCCGAGGCCGTCGACTCCGCCGGCTGGCAGCCGCTCCGCTCCGTCCGCTCCCTCGCCTGAGCGGTTCTCGTGCCTGGGCCGGTCTCGTTCCCGAACCGCTCCTTCGTCTGGCCGGTTCCGGCCCGACGCCGCGCTTTTCCAGACTCCGCCCCCTAAAACGCTTAAGATCGCCATATGTCCAGACCGGGACTGAGACGGGGGATCGCCGTATCCGGTGACATCGTCAGCGGGAAGGCCCTGCTCGCCCTGCTCGCCCTGCCGCCTCCGGGCGAGACCGTTGCCTGTACGCGGGGCAGGGACGCCGCGCGGGTCCCGCCGGAGAGCCCGTCTCTCTCCCTCATGGCCGACTTCGCCCGTAGCGTCAGGGGCGGGAGCGATCCGGTCTGTCCCGTCCGCGACACCGAGGTCGTCGACCGTCTCATCACGGACGCCCACGCGTTCGCAACCCGTCCGGAGGAACATCCGTGAGCGAAACCGTCTCCCTGCCCGCCTTCCCCACGCCGCTGCGCTGGCTGAACCGGCCCGAGGACTGGAGCGCCGACGGCGACGCGCTCTCCATCGTCGCGGGAGCGGGCACCGACCTCTTCTCCGACCCCGGGGAGCCGAACCGCTACGCCAACGCCCCCGCCCTCGTCGGCCGTCTGGACGGAGACTTCACGCTCAGCGCGCGGGTCAGGCTCGACCTGCTGTCCACCTACGACGCGGCCGTGCTGCTGCTGTACGCCGACGACGACCGGTGGGCCAAGTTCTGCCTCGAACTCTCCCCGCAGGGCAGGCCCACGATCGTCTCGGTGGTCACCCGCGGGGTGTCCGACGACTGCAACTCCGTGACCATGGACGGCCGGGACATCCGGCTGCGGATCTCCCGCATCGGCTCGGCCTTCGCCTTCCACGCCGCCGACGAGTCCGGGTTCTGGAACCTCATCAGATACTTCGCGCTCGACGGGGACCCCGAGGTCGGCTTCCTCGCGCAGAGCCCCACCGGCGAGGGCTGCACCGTGCGCTTCGAGGACATCGAGTACTCGCCCAAGCGCCTGTCCGACCTGCGCGGCGGGGAGTAGCCCGCTCTCCCGCCGGCCCGGGCGAGCGGTGCGCGGGAGCTCCACGGAGTGCCGGCCGGGCGACCCTACGGAGTGTCGGCCGGGCGGGCGGTGAGGATGCGGGCGAGCAGACCGCTGAGATCGGCCTGCTCGCGCGGGTCCAGGGGGGAGAACCACTCCTGCTCCCTGCGGGCCTGCTCGGCGAACGTCTCGCGGACGGCGGCCTCCCCCTTGCCGGACAGCGCGACCACCACCGCGCGCCGGTCGCCGGGCATCGGGCGACGCTCGACCAGGGCGTCGCGCTCCAGGGTGTTGACCACGTTCGTCACCGCCGAGCGGGACATGGCGGAGATCTCGGCGAGCCGGGCGGGCTGGGTCGGGCCGAGGATCCAGAGCTTGAACATCAGCCGGAAACCGGGCAGCGTCCAGCCGCGCGGGCGGTGGATCCGTGTCTCCAGGTCCGTCACCAGCAGGTAGGCCAGCTGCAGCAGGTTGTAGGCGAGCTCGAATCCCTCCGGGTCGGCGGGCGGCGGCATGCCGGCCAGGCGTTCCCGCGCGTAGGCGGCATACCGGAGATCCGCCCTGCCCGCCGGCTCCACCCGCGGCGTCCCGCCGTCCCCGGCCGCGCTCGGCTCGTCCCCGGCCGCGCTCGGCGCCGCGGCCCTTCCCCGGTCTCCGGCGCGACGGCCGGAACCCGCGCGCGTCGGTCCTCCGCCCGCGGGCTCCACTGATGGTTCCACCGCACAAGTCTTGCGCAGGAGCACCCTCACCGTGAATATTGTTATGGCCATAACAATCGGCGGGAGGCACCCGTGGACATCGTCATCGCCGGTGGCGGTATCGGCGGCCTCGCCACCGCGCTCAGCCTGCACGCGGCGGGCTTCGAGAACCTCACCGTCCACGAGGCCGCCCGCGAGATCCGCCCCCTGGGCGTGGGCATCAACCTGCTGCCCCATGCCGTACGGGAACTGACGGAGCTCGGCCTCGCCGACCGGCTGGCGGCGATCGGCGTCGCCACCGCCGAACTCGCCTACTTCGACCGGTACGGCTCCGCGATCTGGTCCGAGCCCCGGGGCGTCGACGCGGGGTACAGGTGGCCGCAGTACTCCGTCCACCGGGGACGGCTGCAGATGATGCTGCTGGACGCCGTGGTCGAGCGGCTCGGCCCGCGGTCGGTCGTGACCGGCAGCCGCGTCACCGGCCCGGGCACCGAGGACCTGCTGATCGGGGCGGACGGCATCCACTCGGCGATCCGCGCGCGCCTGTTCCCCGACGAGGGGCCCCCTCCGTGGAACGGGCTGATCCTGTGGCGTGGCACAACGTACGGCGCGCCGTTCCTGACCGGACGATCCATGATCATGGTCGGTGACGGGACGCAGAAGTTCGTGGCCTACCCGATCGAGACCGGCGAGCGGACACTGGTCAACTGGATCGCGGAGAAGCCCTCCGGTGGCGCGGCTCCCGGCCGGGGCGACTGGAACCGGCCGGCGGACCTGGCCGAGGTCGAGGAGCACTTCGCGGACTGGCGGTTCGACTGGCTGGACGTGCCGCGGATCATCGCCGGAGCCGAGACGGCCTACGAGTATCCGATGGTGGACCGCGATCCGCTGCCGCACTGGACCGAGGGGAACGTCACGCTGCTGGGCGACGCCGCCCACGCGATGTACCCGATCGGTTCCAACGGCGCCTCCCAGGCGATAATCGACGCCCGGGTGCTGGCCCACTCCCTCGCGCACGGCGACCTGGCGGCGTACGAGGCCGTGCGGCGGCCCGCCACGACCACCCTGCAGCTGGCCAACCGGCGGATGGGCCCCGAGATCGTGATGAAACTCGCCCACGAGCGCGCCCCCGGCGGGTTCGACGACATCGAGCAGGTCATCCCCTACGCGGAGCGGGCCGAGATCGCCGCCTCCTACAAGCGCACGGCGGGGTTCGACCCGGCTTCGCTGAACGGCTCCCCCTCCTGGAGCGTCGTCCGCTGACATCCTCCCCGGGGCTGAAGCCCGGGGTCCCCACGCCGGAGGTATCCGATGGACCTCGAACACCTCGCCACGTTCACCGTGAAGCTGGACCCGATCCTCGAACTCGGCGGCACCCACTGGGGCCGGCGACGGGTGATCAACATCGTGGGCGGATCGTTCGAGGGCCCGCGGTTCTCCGGCGTCGTCCTGCCGGGCGGGGCCGACTGGCAGATCGTGCACGCCGACGGCATGGCCAGCGTCGACACCCGTTACACCCTGCGCACCCACGACGGCGCGCATCTCTACCTCTCCACCTCCGGCGTACGGCACGGCCCCGCCGAGGTCATGGCCCGCCTCGCCCGAGGCGAGCCGGTGGACCCGTCGGAGTACTACTTCCGGCTGTTCTGCCGCTTCGAGACCGGTGACGAGCGCTACCTGTGGCTCAACAGAACCCTCGCCGTGGGAAAGGCCGGCCGGCTGCCGGACGCCGTCCGCTACGACGCCTACACCCTGACCTGACCCCTCCCGAACCGGACCACCGCACTCCGGGCGCCCACACCACGGCCCCGGCGTGACCCCCGAGGTCCGACGGACACCCTGAGGAACTCGCGATGCCGAAGCTGAACCGCCTCCCGCTCCCCATCGTCGCCGAGCACGACACCCCGATGCCGGTGCGCGACGGCACGATCCTGCGCGGCGACGTCTACCGCCCCGCCTCGGGCGGGCCGTTCCCGGCCCTGCTCGTCCGCACGCCGTACGGCGAGGGCTCGTTCCCGACGGCGCCGAAGATCCCCGCGCTGGAGGCCGGCTTCGCGGTGGTGCTCCAGCACTGCCGGGGGCGCGGAAGCAGCGACGGGGAGTTCCGGCCGTGGCTGGACGAGGGCGACGACGGCTACGACACCGTCGAGTGGATCACCTCCCAGCCGTGGTCGAACGGCGAGGTCGTGGCCTTCGGGGTGTCCTACCTCGCCGGATGCGCGCTCCAGGCCGCCGCGACGCGCCCGCCGGGGCTCAAGGCCGTGGTCGCCTCGATGACCCCGCACGACTTCCACGACGGGCTGAAGTACCACGGCGGCGCTCTCGCGCTCGGCTCGGCGCTGAACTGGGGCCTGCTGCAGGCGATGCTCGGTCTCATGCACGCGATGGAGGCCGGTGAGGACGTGGGCGCCGGCTTCGGCGCGCTCCTGCCCGTACTGGGCGACCAGGCCACCGCCGTGCGGACGCTGCCGCTGCGCGACATCCCCGGGGTGCCGTGGTGGAGTGACTGGATCTCTCACCCGGCCCGCGACGCCTACTGGGAGGGACTGGCCGAGACCCTGCGGCACGACCGGATCGAGGTGCCCGTGATGCACGTCGCGGGCTGGTTCGACCTGTTCCTCGCCGGAACCCTGGAGAACCACCGGCGGCTGGGCGGCCCGCTGGTCATCGGCCCCTGGTCGCACGGTTCCGGCGCGACGGGCACCGGCCACCTGGACTTCGGGTTCGCCGCCTCGGCGCAGGCGGCCATGCTGCCGCAGCGGCAGCTGGACTTCCTGCGCGGCGAGGACACCGGCCCGGCCGTGAAGATCTTCGTCATGGGCGACAACGTCTGGCGGGACGAGGAGGAATGGCCACTGTCCCGCGCGGTCGGCACCCGCTACCACCTGCACACCGGCGGCCTGCTCTCCGTCGAGCCCCCCTCGGACGCCGCGCCGTCCACCTTCACCTTCGACCCCCGCGACCCCGTGCCCACGACCGGTGGCCCTCTCCTGCTTCCCGACGTGACGAACATCGGCCCTCAGGACCAGCGCGACGTCGAGCTCCGCCCCGACGTGCTCTGCTTCACCACCGAGGCGCTCGCCTCCGACGTCGAGGTGACCGGCCCCCTCTCCGTCACCCTGCACGCCGAGACCTCGGCGGTCTCCACCGACTGGACGGCCAAGCTCGTCGACGTCCACCCCGACGGCCGGGCGATGAGCGTGACCGACGGCATCGTGCGGACCTCCGTCCCGTCCGGGGTGCACGAGATCGACCTCGTCGCCACCAGCCAGGTCTTCAGGACCGGCCACCGCATCCGCGTCGAGATCTCCAGCTCCAACTTCCCCCGCTTCGACCGCAACCCCGGCAACGGCCGGACCTCCGCCGACTCCACCGAGGCCGACCTGGTCGTCCAGCACCAGACCGTCTTCCCCGACTCCTACGTCACCCTCCCGATCGTCCCCCGGTGACAACCCCGGGCCGGACGACCACCTGCCGCACCCGTACCCGCGCCCGTAACCTCCCCTCGGCACCGGTTCCGGAGCGTTCCCGGACGAGGTGGTGGGCGCGGGCCGCGGTGGAGTCCACGCCGGCCAGGGCGAGGTCGACCTGGCCGCGAGCAGCGGCGCAGGCGAATCCCCTGATCTCCGTTCCGTGCATGGGTCGTGCTTCCGACGTCTTGCCGCCGGGACGTCGTCCCTCGCCTCGGGAGGCGCGGTCTCCGGATGGACGACGCCCCGCCCAGCTCACCGGGTCTTGCCGGCCTGCTCGCGAATCGTACGGTTGATCCGGTTGAAGAAGTTGGTCAGCGCGATCTCCAGGTTGAGCGCGGACAGTTGCTTGTTGTCGAAGTGGGCGGCGGCGCCGTCCCAGATCTCGTCGGTCACACCCGGCGCGCCGTCCTGGATCCGGGTGGCGGCCTCGGCCAGCGCGAGCGCCGACCGCTCCGCCTCGGTGAAGAACGGCGTCTCGCGCCAGGCGACCACGTTGTGCAGCCGCTCGTCGGTCTCCCCGTGCTTCCTGGCCGCCGTGACCCCGGCGAAGACACACGGGCTGCAGCCGTTGATCTGACTGGCGCGCACGTGGACCAGCCCGAGGAGGCGCGGATCGACGCCACCGGCGTGAATCGCCTTGTAGAGGTGCTGGACCGCCGTCATCACGTCGGCGTTCGCCTGGCTCTTCATGCGTGCTTCCATCGGTCTTGCTCCTTCATCGGTTACCTGTGCCCGTCCGGGCCCGTCATGACCTATGACGGAGCAGATCCGAGGAAGGTAACAACATGTCCGACACCATCCCGGCGGACCCGGTGGGCGAGGCGTTCGAGGCTCAGCGCGACCGGTTGCGCGCGGTCGCCCACCGGATGCTCGGCTCGCATGCCGACGCCGAGGACGTGGTCCAGGAGGCCTGGCTGCGGCTCTCCCGTCAGGACACGGCGACCATCCACAACCTCGCCGGCTGGCTGACCACGGTGGTCGGCCGGATCAGTCTCGACGTCCTGCGATCACGCCAGGCCCGCCCTGAGGCGTCCTACGACGACCGGTTGCCCGAACTCGTCGTGACGGTCGACGACAGCCTCGCGCCGGAGGACGACGTGGCGCTCGCCGACTCGGTCGGGCTCGCGCTCCTGGTCGTCCTGGAGTCGCTCGGACCGAGCGAGCGGCTGGCGTTCGTGCTGCACGACCTGTTCGCGGTGCCGTTCGACGAGATCGGCCAGATCCTCGGCAGGTCCACCGACGCCACCAAGATGCTCGCCAGCCGCGCGCGCAGGAAGGTACGGGCGACCGAGCGGCCGGCGGTCGCCGGACGGGAGCAGCGACAGGTGATCCAGGCCTTCCTGGCGGCGGCCCGCCGCGGCGACTTCGAGGGGTTGCTGCGGGTGCTCGACCCGGAGGTGAGGCTGACCGTCGACACCCCCGGCGGCGTGGTCGTCATCCTCGGCGCCACCAAGGTCGCCACCGGCGCGTCCGCGCGAGTCGCCGCCGGCGCGGCCGCGCGAGGGCGGGCGGTGCTCGTCGACGGCCTTCCCGGGTTCGTCTCCTGGCGCGAGGACGGAACCCCGCTCTCGGTCATGGTGTTCACCGTCGTCGACGGCCGGATCGTCGCCATCGCGACCGTGATCGACCCGGCCAGGCTCGCGTCGATGGACCTGCCGGATCCGGGGTGAGTCACCGCCGGGCATGAGATCGCGGCACCGCAGGCCACCCGCGCCCTCATCTGCGCGAAGCCATCTTGCGGAGCCGAGGCCTTTGGCCTGTCCCGGGTTCTGCGGAGGCTGTGATGTGCCCCGGTTTCGTGGAATCACCTTGGTCGACCTACCTGCCTACCCCCTCACCGACCCTCACCGATCAGATCGGGACTTGTCGCGAAGATCGTGAAGATCTCCCTGCCGGCCGGAGGTCGTCTTCCCGAGGCTCCCCTGGACGGCAGGTACCGCTGCTGGGCATGGCTCCGCGCGATGATGGCCTGGACCCGTCATGGCAAGCGCGTGACCGGAAGGCGGACGGGCTCCGGCTTCCGGCCACGCCTTCCGGGCGTCAGCACACGATGAAGATGCTCTTCCAGCCGACGGGCGTCCTCTGCTCCGCGTTGCGGTCGGCCGCCAGCTCGAAGTGCGTCACCCCCTGCGCGTCGGGCTGGTTGTACATCCGGCCGCTCTGGCCGTCGCCGTACCACTTGTACGACCCGTGGAAGGGGATGTTGGACGGGCCGCACCGGTCGATGACCACCGACCGGCCGGTGAAGCCCGGCCCCTCGTAGGCCACGTACTGCGAGGCATAGGCGGCACCGCCCATGAACACGACCATGGCGGCGGAGATGGCGGGGACGAGGGCGATTCGCTTCACGATGATCCTCTCGATGACCTCAGCGCTCTACTGAGAGTGGTTAAAACATTACCCTCGGTAGGCAAAGTGTGCCGCGTATGGTCTGGATCGCTCACGGAAAGTGTCGCCGGGGCGATGCGTCAGGGCGGGTGGCGAGGCGGTGCGCCGCCTTCCCCGGCTCCTGCGTGACCCTGCCGATCATCCTTCGGGGAGAGGCCGGACCGGACGGTCGCCTGCCGTACCCGTGCCCGCGAACCCACCTCGACGCCGGCTGTCACAAGAGGCCGAGCGGGTCTGGAGCCGACCGCGGTCCCGCTGCGGCTGAGATCGATCGGTCACCGGCGCCGCGGTCACCGTCACGCACGTTCGCCGGTCGTGACGCGCATGGCGACCGGCCGGAGGGTCAGGCCGTCGGTCCAGGTCACCGAGTCGGGCGAGCCGGTCAGGCGGAGGCCGGGCCGCCGGGTGACCAGGGCCTTGATCGCCTCGGTGAGCTCGACCCTGGCGAGGCTGGCGGCCAGGCAGCGGTGCGGGCCGTAACCGAACGCCACGTGCGGGTTGGGGGGATGCTCGGTGAAGCGGTGGATGTCGAACCGGCCGGGATCGGGAAAGGCCCGCGGGTCGTGGTTGGCCGCGTTCAGGTTCGGCATGACGACCGTCCCCGCGCGGAGACAGCCGCCGGGGAGGTCGGTGTCCTTGGTGATCCGGCGCATGAAGGCGCTGGCGGGCGGCCCGTCGAAGCGCAGGATCTCCTCGACGGCGGTGGCCGTCAGGGCCGGGTCCGCGACCAGTTCGGCCCACTGGCCGGGGTGCAGGAGCAGCCGGAAGACACCCCGGGCGATCATCGAGGCCGTCGTCTCGTGACCGGCCGTGATGAGGGAGAACACGGTGTTGACCAGCTCGCCCTCCGACAGCCGGTCGCCCTCGTCCCTGGCCTGGATGAGCAGGTCGATGAGGTCCCCGCCGGGCTCCGCGCGATGCTGGGCGACCAGTTCGGCGGCATAGGCCATGAAGTCGGTGTAGCCCTCGTAGCGCGCCTGCTCGTCTGCCGTGGAGGTGGTCAGGAACATGTCCGTCCACCGGACGAACCGCTCGTAGTGATCCATCGGCACGCCGAGCATCTCGCAGATGACACGGCCCGGCAGCTGCAGCGCGTACCCCTCGACCAGATCGAAGTCGTCGCCCAGGCCGTCGAGGAGCTCTTGGGCGATCTTCGCGATGCGGGGGCGCCACGGTTCGATCTGGCGCGGGGTGAAGGTGCCGTGCATGATCCGGCGGTAGCGGGTGTGCTCCGGCGGGTCCTGGTTGATCAGCGCGTCCGGGTCGTCGTCGATGCCGATGCCGCTCACCAGCCGCGGCAACCCCGGCAGCCGCAGGTTGCGGCTGGAGGTGGGCGAGGCCAGCAGGGCGCGGACGTCCTCGTACCTGACGGCCACCGGGACGCGGTCGCCGCTGGGCATGGCCGCCGGCTCCAGCGGCCCCGACTCCTGCCTGCGGGCGAACTCCGGCGGCGGCGTGGCGAGCGGTCCCGGCACGATGTCCGGCCAGGCCCCGTCCGGATCCAGCTCGGCGGTCATGGCAACCCCTTCCGGTCCGGGGCGCCCGGGAGACGGCCCACGCGGAACGTACGAAATGCCGTGCCGCCCGTCAACAGGCGAATCGGTCCCGCTCGGGTTCGCCGGTCCCCGTACCCGCTCCCCGGCGGGCCCGCGCCGTCACTCCCGGCCGTGCCCGCCCGTGACCGGCCGTGCCCGCCCGATGCCCTACCTCGGCGGATCGTCGACCTTGATCTTGTCTCCCGTGTCGGAGATGAAGACGACCAGCAGCTTCGCCGGTTGTGTCCGGCTGATGTTCTCCGCGAGCACATGGTGGGCGCCCGGCGGCTCGACCCAGTTCTCGCCCTGGCGGTACGTACGCACCGGCTCGCCACCGAGCCGGCTGCGCACGGCGCCCTCGAGCACGTAGGCGTAGACGAAAGCCCTGCCGTGCCGATGCGGCGCCGCGCGCGCGGCGGGCGGGAAGTCCACGATCGCCGAGGTGAACGTCTTGCCTTTCACATTCGGAAGCGCCTGTTCCACAAGAGGCGACAACTTGTCGGACGGCGGCTGCGAAACCACGGCGGCGACGGGCGTCTCGCCGGTCGCGCGCTCCACCGCGGGAGCGTACGCGGTGGCCGCGGCCACCATGCCGCCGACGAGAAAGCCACCGGCAATCCGTACCCGGATCATGACAGCCCTCCTGTCCTGCCTGGACCTTCGGGGCGCACGGGAACCGCGAGGTGTCTCGGCTTTCGCCCGAGAGGTCCGCGTCGTCGCTCGAGTATCGTGTCCAGAGTATTTCGATGCCTGACACGGGCGAATCCAAGCCTTGGCGACGGTCTGCTCAAGTTACGCTCAAACGGAAACTCGTAACTGAGCGTCAACACCGGCACGTGGCACTCGGCTCGCGCGTAACCGGCTATTCCCCTTCCGCGACCTTGATGATCGTCTTGCCGGGGGTGCGCCGGGCGGGCGCGAACGCGGAGGGCGCCTCGGCGAGCGTCAGCGTGGCCCCGACGATCGGGTGGAGCCGTCCCTCCCGGACCCTCCGGACCAGGTCCGCGAGCCGGGCGCGATCGGGCTCGACGACGAAGAAGATCGCCTGCCCGTCCCGGGGCCGGACCGTGGGTGGCGAGGCGATGGTGACGAGCGTGCCGCCGGCGCGCACCAGCGCGGCCGAGCGGTCCAGGACGTCGCCGCCGATCACGTCGAGCACCACGTCGACCTGACCGGCGTCCTCGAGGGGGTCGGCCTGCAGGTCCAGGAAGGCGTCGACGCCGAGACCGAGTGCCGTGTCCCTGTCGCCAGCCCTGCCGGTGCCGATCACCCGGGCTCCCGCCTCGCGCGCGAGTTGCACCGCGATGGAACCGACGCCGCCCGCGGCGCCGTGGATCAGGACGGTCTGCCCGGCGGCGAGGCGGGCGTGTTCGAACAGGCCCTGCCACGCGGTCAGCCCCGAGATCGGCAGCGCGGCGGCCACGGTGTGGTCGACGTCGGCCGGCAGCGGCGCGAGGTTGCGGGCCTCCACCGCGGCGTACTCGGCCAGCGAGCCGTTGCGGGTCCAGTCGGTCAGCCCGAACACCCGCCGGCCGACGGTCAGGCCGGTGGTTCCGTACCCCAGCTCGGCGACGACACCCGACAACTCGTGCCCGAGGACACTGGGCGTCCGGTCCCGGCCCGCGCGATCGGACCACGTTCCCGGCCAGTCGAGCTCTCCGGGGGTGAACCCGGCGGCATGCACCCGGACGACGACGTCGTTCTCGGCGGCATGGGGATACGGCTCCTCTGTCAGGGAAAGCCCGGCCAGGCCGGCGGCGCGGTCTCGGACGGTGATGGCTCGCATGACAGGTCCTCGCCGTCGGCGGAGATGTCGAACAGGACGAACGTACAGGGCGTCGACCCGATTCACCGGGAGCGCGGGCCGTCGGCAAGGCGTACTTTTGCCTACCCCTACCTGCGCGGACGCGGCGCCCGGACGGTTCCTGATCGGTCACCGCCACGGGCGGTGGATGATCTTCTTTGTGGAACGGCCGGGGTAGACGACGATCAGGTGCTCCTCGGCGGGCGCTTCGGGGTCGTCCTCGTCCCATTCGAGCTCGCGGGCGTAGACGCGCATCCGGTAGCGGCCGGGGCCGTCGACGGCCAGACTGGGCAGCGGCCCGATCGCCCCGCTGTCGCCGCCCTCGGGGTACGGCGGTACGACCAGGCGGCCGCTGCGGCTGAGAAGACCCACCTCGACCACCTTGTCCCAGCCCTTGAGCCGGAGCGGCGGGGCGGCGCCGAACGCCTTGACCGTGAGGCACATCGCCTCGTTCTCGCCATAGGTGGTGATGGCGGCGCTGCTGCCGGCGGCGTCGATGAACCCGTCGTCGATGGCCGCGAAGATGTCACCGGCCGGGCCCTCGACGCTGTCCCGGTCGTCGGAGATGTAGTAGCCGCCTCCTTCGAAGAGCAGGTACGCGGCCGTGCCCTGCCGCCCGGCCCGTAGCTCCGGCCAGGGGTCGGCGCACCGGGCGTTCATCTCGGCTTCCCATGCGGCCAGTTCCCGCTCCTGCTCGGCCTCCCTGCGCGCCTGTTCGCGCGCCTGGTCCGCCCGTTGCGCGGCGACGACGCCGGGGCACAGGAACTCCAGGGCGTCGCCGAGTTCGTCCGTGGTCGCCGACCCGCCCGCTCGCCGGAGCAGCGCCTGCCGCTCCTCGGCGCCGGGCACCGCGCACAGTTCCTCGCCATGGGCCAGGATGCGCTGTTCCGGCAGGTTCCCGGGGAACATCGCCGTCCCTGTGTGGCCGTCGTCCCTGGCGAGGCAGAGGAACGACCGGCGCCGGTCCTGCGGCCGGGTGTCGGCGTAGGGCCGGATCCGCTCGCGGCAGCCCTCGTCCAGGCCGGTGAAACCGAACCGGGCGCCTTCCTCGGCGCCGACCACGACGAGCGGCAGCACGAGCGCGGCGGCGACGAGCAGCCGTGGCTCGCGGCGGGTGGCGGACCGGGAGGTGGTTTCGGTGGCGGGCATGCCCGCGGGCCCGGCGAGCTCGTGCGCGGTACGAGCCAGCCACACCGTGCTGAACACGCCGAGCGCGTTCACCACGAGCAACGAGCCGTCGAACAGCAGCCAATCGCTTTCGAAGGCGAGGCCGAGCACGGGGAAGGCCAGCGAGGCGGCGAGGGCGAGCCTCCCGACGGCGATCGTGGCGCCGCTCCATCGGCCGTCGCGGCGCTGCCCGATGAGGGTCATCACCGTCCAGCCGAGGCTCGCCAGTGACCACAGGCTGAACACCCGGAAGTCGGGACTGTCGAGGAAGAACAGCAGCGCCGGGGTCAGCGTGCCGATCAGTCCGAGCACGAGGGTGATCGCCCGGAACCGGGCCGAGACCCCGGAGACGACCCGTGCCAGCAGGATCAGCGTGGCGACCCACAGGGCCAGGCTCGCGACGTACTCCACGGTGTTGGACAGCTCTTCGACGAGTTCCCAGAGCACCAGGTCGCCGGCGATGCCCGCGTAGAGCAGGCGCCGGAGCCAGACCACGCCGCGCGGCGACCCTTCGGCGCGCGGCGGCGCGGGACCGCGCAGCACCTGCCACAGCGCCCACGCGTTGAGCCCGCAGATCCCGGTGAGCAGGGGGACCGTCCAGGCTCCCTGCATGAGGCGTGCCCAGGTCGTGGCCGTCGCGGCCACCGACAGCGCCGACACCTCGCCGGACACGACGGCGAGCACCGCGGCGACGGCCACGACGGCCAGGTAGAGCGCGACGACGACCGCGGCCGCGCGCCCGAAGCGGTATCGGCCGACGGCGGCCCGGATTCGAGTGACGATGCGGATGATCTTAGCGACGTACCCGAGATGACCGTCACGTCGTGTTGTCCACCCACGCGCTCAACCGCCACCTCACCGGAGTCGGCCGCGGACTGACCGGCATGCCGCTCGTGATGGCCGGCACGGCCTTCGAGGCCGGGACACACCGCTCACCTGAGCGGGTCGTGTCCCCAGTTCATGAGGGAGTATCGCCACCGGGTCTCCTTGACGTCCCCGGACGGACGCTGCTTCAGGTGGCGGCGGACGTAGCCGGTCACCTTGCGCATGTGGGCGTAGTCGTCCTCGTCCAGGTCGTCCTTCCGCTTCCGCAGGATCTCGGTGATCCGGCGGCCGGACCGGTGACCTGTCGACTCCTCATCGCCCGACTTGTCCCCCACGCTCTTGGACTCCTCCGTCTCCAGCCAGCTTTCCAGCTCCGCGGCCGTCATGTTGACCGCCTGGTCGAAGTCCGCGGCGATCCGCTCGCCGTCCTCAGTCATGGCGGTCTTTCCTGTGCAGTGCCGATGCCTTGTGCACGGCGGTCTTGCCGCTCTTGTCGCTGCGCACGAGGTACTGCGGATCGTCGGCCGAGGCGTCCACGGTACGTCCCGCCTCCTCGGTACGCTTCGTGATCTTCTTCTCGACCTTGCCCGAGGTCGACGAGCCGTGGCTCTCCCACGTGACGGCGTCGCCCACCTCGGGTTCGTCCTGCTTGCGCTTGTCGGTCATGGCCTCCCCATACCCCGTACCCCTCCGGAACTCATCGTGCCGGCCCTGAACTGGTGCTTCGCTGGATCGGATCGCCCCCAACGATCGATGGGGGCGGGGTGGCCGAGGGCTCGTCTTTGGCCGGTGGTTACTCGCCGATTGCCGCCTTGGCCCGGCGTCGGCGGACGGGAACCAGGCAGGGCTACGGCGCCGGAGTGGTCCGGCCAGGACGGTCATCGGACGAGGGCGTGACCAACGATCCGGCCTCAGCGGTCTCGCGTTCGTCGAAGGCCCGGAACACTCGCACGGTCGGATCCGGCGCCCCGTCGTCTCGAAGGCGATCGGTGAGGAGGAAGCCGGCCAGTTCGAACTCGGAGGCGTGCTCGTTCTCGCTCAGAAAGAAGGTCCCGCCAACGAGGTCGGGATCCCAGCCGTGTGTCAGGGCGTAGTCGATGACCGTCCGCACATCCATGGAGGTCGGATAGGTGCCGTCGGTCGCACAGCCCCACGGCAGGACCGCCTTGGACAACAGATCCGCCTGGAGTGCGCGGTTGTTCTTCCCGGCGCCCCAGACCCGCAGGCGAACACACCTGTGGCAGTCACGCTCACCGGCCACATGGTGGATCTTGCCGGCCCATACGAACTCTCGTCCACCCGCGTACAGCTTCCGCAACCTCGTTCGCATGCCGCCCACCTCACCTCATCGGGGCTGAAGCCTACGATCACTCACCTGCGTACCGCGCGGATTTATTCGCTTCCCGGCGTGCGGGATGACGGCCTCCGGCGCTGTCCGGCAACCTCGGCGGCGTACCTGATCACCTACGGTTCGGCGTATCAAGCCGCATTCGCGCGGGGGCGCGGTGTGAGGCCGAAGACCGTTCCAACGAGGGTCTCGTCGTACCGGTCGCGTGCCCGCTGGACGGGAAGCTGAACCGTGATGGGCTGTAAAACCACCGGCTCCCGCCGGACGGCGGATGTTAGCCTGACCGCATGAACGCGTCCGCGCACCAGGTGACGATGCCCCGCCCACGGGGCCGCTGACGCCGCACGGACGATCGTTTCCGAGGCCCGCTCACGGGGCCTCGACGTGTTCTCGCCGGTCGGAGCCCCCGTTCTCCCGGAGGTTCCGATGACCACACCGCACACCTACGTCACCACCACCATCCCGTACGTCAACGCCCGTCCCCACCTGGGGTTCGCGCTGGAGCTCGTGCAGGCCGACGTGCTCGCCCGGTTCCGCCGGGCGCGGGGCGACCGGGTGCGGTTCCAGACCGGCACCGACGACAACTCGCTGAAGAACGTACTGGCCGCCGAGGCCGCGGGTGTCGCCGTCCAGGAGTTCGTCGACCGCAACGCCGAGGCGTTCGTCGCGCTGCGCGAGCCGCTGGCGCTCGCGGTCGACGACGTCATCCGTACCAGCCGCGACCCCCGCCACCGGGTCGGGGTGGAGCGGCTCTGGCAGGCCTGCGCCGACGCCGGTGACCTCTACCGCAAGCACTACGAGGGTCTTTACTGCGTCGGCTGCGAGCAGTTCTACACCCCGGCCGAGCTCGCCGGCGGACGTTGCCCGGAACACGGCGTCGAGCCCCAGCGGGTCGCCGAGGAGAACTGGTTCTTCCGTCTCTCCCGCTACGCGGACCGGCTCCACGACCTCGTCTCCAGCGGGCGCCTGAGGGTCGAGCCCGCCGAACGCCGCAACGAGGTCCTCGGCTTCATCGCCGGTGGCCTGGAGGACCTCTCGGTCTCCCGGTCGACCGCGCGCGCCCGCGGGTGGGGAATCCCCGTTCCCGGCGATCCCGGCCAGGTCGTCTACGTGTGGTGGGACGCGCTCGGCAACTACGTCACGGCCCTGGACTACGGCACCGGCGGGGAGAACTACCGGCGCTGGTGGACCGGTGCCGGCCGCCGCGTCCACCTGGTCGGCAAGGGGGTGTTGCGCTTCCACGCCGTCTACTGGCCGGCGCTGCTGCTGTCGGCCGGGCAGCCGCCGCCCACGGACGTGGTGGTGCACGACTACCTCACCGCCGGAGGCCGCAAGATCAGCAAATCCGGCGGGGGTACGGCCGACCCGGTCGCCCTGGCGGGGGAGTACGGCACCGACGCCGTCCGCTGGTGGCTGCTGCGCGAGGTGCCCCGCGTCGGGGACGCCGACTTCACGGTCGACCGGCTCGTCGCCCGCGCCAACGACGAGCTCGCCAACGGGCTGGGCAACCTCGTCAACCGGGTCGTCACCATGGTCCACCGTTACCGCGAAGGGCGTGTTCCCCGGACGGAGTCCGGAACCGGCGCGCCGGGAGGGGAGGGTCTCGAGGCGGCCTGCCGCCGGGCGCCGGGTCTCGTCCGCTCGGCCCTGGACGACTTCGAGTTCCGCCGCGCCACCGCGCCGGTCTGGGCGGTCGTCGACGAGGCCAACCGTTACGTCGACCACAGCCGGCCCTGGGCACTGGCCCGGGCCGAACGCGACGGCGACCCGGGCGCCCCCGGCGCCCCCGGCGTCACGGCCCGGCTCGACGCCGTCCTCGCCGCCCTCGTCCGGGCGTGCGAGACGCTGGGCGATCAGCTGGCGCCCTTCCTGCCGGGTACGGCGGCCCGGATCGCCGCGCAGTGCACGGCCCGGGACGGCAGGCTTCCCGAACCGTGCCCGGTCTTCCGGAGGATCACCGTCCCGGAGCCGGGAGCCGTGCCCTGACCGTCATCGCGTACGACGGCCGGGAGCCGTGTCCCGACGACCCTCACCGTGACGCGACGGCGACGGGCGGCGTGGGCGCGTCGCCGTCGCGTCACGGCGGCCACGGATCACGGGTGGGCCAGGACGAGGACGAAGTCGCCGGTCGGGTCGATGTACTGGCGGATCATCCCGAAACCGGCCGTGAGGAGTTCCCGCCGCAGTCCTTCCGGGCGGAACTTGGCGCTGATCTCGGTCCGCATCTCCTCCCCTGTCGCGAAGGAGACCCGCAGGCCGAGGTCGCCGATCCGCACGCGCATGGCGCGGCTCGCGCGCAGCCGCATCTCGATCCACTCGTTCCGCGCGTCGTACAGCGCGACGTGCTCGAAGGCGTCCGGCTCGAAGTCGGCGTCCAGCTCCCTGTTGATCACGTGCAGGACGTTCCGGTTGAAGGCGGCGGTCACCCCGCTCACGTCGTCGTACGCGGCGATCAGCCGGTCGGTGTCCTTGACCAGGTCCGCGCCGAGCAGGAAGGTGTCGCCGGGGCGGAGGGTGGCGCGCAGCTCCTTGAGGAACACCTCGCGTGCCGCCGGGGCCAGGTTGCCGACGGTCCCGCCGAGGAAGGCCACCATCCGCCGTCCCGTACGGGGCAGCAGGGCCAGGTGCACCTCGAAGTCGGCGCAGATCGCGCGCACGGTCAGGCCCCGGTAGCGGGAGGCGAGCCGGTGCGCTGCCTCGCCCAGGGTGACCGCGTCGACGTCCACCGGTGTGTAGACGCGCAGCGTTCCCGCGGCGGAGAGGGCGTCCAGCAGCAGGACGGTCTTCTCGCTGGTCCCGGAGCCGAGCTCGACCAGGGTGTCCGCGCCGCCGCGCACGGCGATGTCGAGGGCCTCCCTGCGCAGGATGGCGAGCTCGCGGCGGGTGGGGTAGTACTCGGGCAGCCGGGTGATGCGGGAGAACAGCTCGCTGCCCGCCTCGTCGTAGAACCACTTGGGCGGTAGCCACTTCGGCGTCGACGTCAGCCCGGCGCGGACGTCGTGTTCGAGTGCCTGGCGAAGATGGTCGCGGCCGAGATGGTTGACCAGGCTGATGGCTGTCTGGCTGACGGACACGGGGCCTCCTGGGTGTGTGGGCCACGGTCCCGCTCGCCGGTCCGTGGCCGGGTTGTGCTTTCCTGTGGTCTCGCTCCGCCCGGTCACAGGGGCTGGACGCGCACCCCGTCGGGTGAGGCGAGGACCAGGCTGTGGTCCGGTACGGCCTGCCAGCCGGGCCGGTCGTCCAGCGGCTCGCTCGTCACGAGCACGCCGTCGTGCGGGTGGCCGTCGAGGCGGAGGAAGAGCGTGTCGCCCCAGGCGGTCGCGGCGATCGACGTACCGTCGCAGGCGAGGAGGTTCAGGCGGGCGCGGGGATCCTTCAGCCCGGCGCGGGTGACGACCTCCGCGAGGGCCTCGCCGAGCGGATCGCCGGCCCGGCGCCGGAGGAACACCGCGGCGGCGAGCCACGCGGAGTCGCACGTGCTCTCCGCGTCGTCGGCGAGCTCCCTGACCACCTCCCGCGCGACACGGCCGTTGTGGCTGAGCAGCCACGGCCCGTCGGTGAAGGGCGCCGTCGCGGTCTCCTCGACCGGCATCCCCGCGCTGGCCGACCGCACGGCGGCCAGCAGGCAGCCGGAGCGGGCCGTCCGCGCGAGACCCGCCAGGTTGGCGTCCGTCCAGGCGGGGATCGTCCGGCGGTAGCGGACCGGCTCCGCGCGGGCGGCGTCGTACCAGCCCATGCCGAAGCCGTCGGCGTTGACCGTGCCGTGGCGCTGCAGGCGCGGGGCGTAGGACTGCCGGAGCAGGCCGTGGACCGGCTCGTGGATCAGCGAGGCGAGGGTGCGGGGAGCGCCCAGCCAGGACGCGTGCCGGCACATCTACCGGCGCTCCGCCGAGCGTCCCGGGGAGTGCCCGGGGGAGCGCTTCGCGGAGTCCGGAGGGTGTCCGGGGGAGTGCTCGGGGGAGGCCGAGCGGGCGCACCGGAAGCCGGAGAAGATCTGCCTGCGGGCCGGGCGGTCCCAGTTCCTGAACGTGGTGCGGACCACGGCCGGGTCGGAGGCCCAGGATCCGCCGCGCAGCACCCGGTACCGGGAGCCGAAGAACACCTCGCTGTACTCGCGGTAGGGGAAGCTGCGGAAGCCGGGATGGGGCAGGAACCACGAACCGGTCCACTCCCACACGTCCCCGATCATCTGCTCGGCGCCGCAGGGGCTCGCTCCGGCGGGGAAGGCGCCGAGCGGCGCGGGCCGCGCCTCCCGGTGCCCGAGGTTCGCCATGCCGGGCCCCGGGGTGTCGTCGCCCCACGGGTACGTCCGCGACCGCCCGGCCTCGGCGTCCCAGCCGCAGGCCTTCTCCCACTCGGCCTCGGTGGGCAGCCGCCGCCCCGCCCACCGGGCGTAGGCGTCGGCCTCGTACCAGCACACGTGCTGTACGGGCTCGTCCATGGGGACGGGCTCGGTCCTGCCGAAACGGGTGCGCCACCAGGTGTCGCCCTCCCTGGTCCAGAACAGCGGGGCGAAGGCGCGGGTCCGCCGCAGCCAGCGCAGGCCGTCCGGGGCCCACCAGCGGGGGTCGTCGTAGCCGCCGTCCTCGATGAAGTCCGCGTAGGCGCGGTTGCCGACGGGCAGCCTGTCGATCCAGTAACCGGGCAGGTCGAGCCGGTGGGCGGGGCGCTCGTTGTCGTAGGCCCACGGCTGGGTGTCGGTGCCCATCATGAAGGGGCCCGCGGGGACGAACACCTCGTCGGCGCCCTGCGCCCGCCAGGACCGGCCAGGCGGCAGGTCGCCGTCGCGGACCAGTCCCGGCCGCCCCGACAGCTGCAGGGTGGCGAGCATCGTCTCGTCGTGCTGGTGCTCGTGCTGGATCACCAGGCCGAAGACGAAGCCGTACCGCCGCAGCGGGTCGGGGTCGTGCAGGTCGACCGTGTCCAGGACGTCCAGCACCCGGCCGCGCACGCCCTCGATGTAGTGGCGCGCCTCCACCGGTCCGAGGATGGGCAGGGACGGGCGATCCGCGCGCGGGTGCCTGAACGCGTCGTACAGGTCGTCGATCTCCGGGCGGAGCGGGGTGATCCCGCCGACCTGCCGCAGCACCCACAGCTCCTCGTAGTTGCCCACGTGGGCGAGATCCCACACCAGCGGTGACATCAGCGGTGAGTGCTGCGTGACCAGCAGGTCGTCCTCGGCGTCGGTGTAGGCCGTGGAGCGGTTGCGCGCGGCGGTCAGCTCGGCGGCGATCCGTTCCTTGAAGTCGCTCATCAAATACCTCCAGCGTGGAGACCCCGGGCTCTTCCGGCCCGGGCTCCCGGTCCGGTCTGCGCCGGTCCGGTCCGGAACCGATCCGGTCCCGGGCCGCTTCCGATCCGGCCCCCATCCGGTTCCGGGCCGGTTCCGGGGAGAGCTCAGATCCGTCCTTCCTCGGCCAGCCAGTCCGGCAGGCGCCCTCCCGGTCCTCTCGCCAGATCCAGCAGGTCCGCGGCGGGGGCACGGCCGGGTGTCACGTGGCGGTCGGCGAACGCGGCCACCTCGCAGACCAGGGCCGGGCCCGCCCCCAGCCGGGGCAGCGCCGAGAGCGCGGCGCGGAAACAGGCTCCGGCGGCCCTGCGCAGCCGGGGCTCCGACAGGCCGTGGCGCGCCGCCGCCGACCACATCCCCGCGCACGGTCCGGCCGCGGCCAGCGCCGCGTCGGCCGCGCGGTCGTCCATCACCAGGGCGTGGGTCACCGCCGCGCACACCGGCCAGCTCGCCGGGTGCTGGGCGTCGAGGTAGCGGATCTCCAGCCAGCCGCGCGGCCGTACGGGCGGGAAGAGCGTCGTGGCGTGGTAGGTCAGGTCCGCCAGGGTCGGCGGGTGTTCGGACGAGGCCAGCCGGTCGCGGAAGGTCGAGCCGTCGAGGACCGGGCGGTACGGCTCCGCGCCGTCCCCGTTCCCGGCGCTCTCGCGCACGGCCATGAGACGGGCGTCGAGCAGGTAATCGGCCCACGCGGCGCCGGGGTCGCCGCTCGCCGGGACGGCGGCCGTCCGGGTGCGGTCGAGCCGCTCCCACACCGCCTGGCGCCCCGACATCCACCCGCACGGACGGCCCTCGCTGAGCGGTGAGTTCGCGAAGGCCGCCACGAGGACGGGCCCCAGCAGGTGGGCGCGCTCCCACCGCGCCGCGGGCCTGTCGCCCAGGTCCAGGTTGACCTGGATCGACGCCGTCGAGCACATCATCAGCGACCCGTACGGCGTGCCGAGGAACCGCGCCATCACCTCGTACCTGGGCAGGCGCAGCTGCCGCCTGGCCGGGCGCAGCGGGTCGAGACCCACCCCGCCCAGCGCCAGGCCGGCGTCCCGCAGCGCCCGGCGCACGGCGTTCACGTCGGCGGCCAGGAGGGCGATCGCGCCCGGCAGCGAGCCGGGTGGCCCGGAGAGCTCCAGCTGGCCCCCCGGCTCGAAGGTCACCAGGCTCCCGCCGGGCAGCGGGGGCAGGGCGCCGGCGATCCTGGCCACCGGGACCTGCCGGGCGGGGGCCGTACGGTCGAAGACCAGGAACTCCAGCTCGATCCCCACGTGGTCACCGGGAGAGCCGAGGAAGCATTGTCGCGCGAAGGTCTCCACATCCGAGGCGTTCCGGATCAGTGTGTCCTCGGTCGCCAGACCGGTCATCCCCATCCCCTTTCGCCTGATATATGCAGATGTGTACGGATTTATAGAGTCGCGAGGCGCTCAGGCGTTACAGAAGGACGGGGTCGGGCCCTCGCGGCGGCAGGATGGGGCCGGGGCCGGGGCCGGTACGGCGTTGCGGGAGGCGGGGTCTCCGGCGGCTCAGGTGGGCCGCCTGGCGCGGAAGGCGGCCCGCAGCCGGTCGCGCGTCTCCTTCGGCAGACCTTCCGGCCGCGGCGGGCCGGTATCGCCGGTATCGCCGGCGTCACCGGCGTTGTCGTGGTGCGGGTCGTCGGTCTCGGTAACGTCGTCGGCGCCGCGGAGCCGGTCGGGGGCCTCGGGGGCCTCGGGGGTCCGGAGGCGGCCGAGGGCCTCGACGGTGACGCGGAACTGGTCGAGATAGCGCTCGCAGCCCTCACAGCCGCCCAGGTGCTCCTCGAACCGGCGCCGGGTGGGCTCGTCGAGTTCACCCTCCAGGAAGGCGGTGACGAGTTCCACCGCCTCCTCGCAGCTGAACCGCTTCACAATCGTGACCACCTCACCGTCCCGATGACCGGACCTGTAATCGACCCCTTGACCCGACCCGCCGCGCCGCCCGGCGCTACGCCGGCCGTCTCGCCGTCTCGAAGTAGTCCTCCAGCCGCCCGCGCACCGCCGTGCGGGCGCGGTGCAGCAGGACGCGCTGGTTGGCGGCGGAGATCTCCAGGATCTCGCAGACCTCCTCGGAGGTGCATCCCTCGACGTCGCGGAGCGTGATCACGGTGCGCTGCCTGATCGGCAGCTCGGCCAGGGCGGCGGCGATCCGGCCGCGCACCTCGGCGGCGAGCACCTCGCTCTCCGGGGTCGGCCAGGCGGCGGGAAAATCCTTCCAATGTCCCGGGAGGGGGTCGTCCACCCCCTGGAAACACGAGCGGTCGACGGTCTGCCTCTCCTGCTCGAAGGCACTGCTCCAGGGCACCGTGCGGTTCTCGCGCACGCCTCGCTTCCTGGCCGTGTTGACCAGGATCCGGTAGACCCAGGTCTTGACCGACGAGCGGCCCTCGAAGCCCTCGATGCCCCGGATCACCGCCAGCCAGGTGTCCTGCACGACCTCCTCCGCCGAGTCGTTGGTGGACACGTGCGCGCGGGCCAGCCAGAGCATCCCCCGCGACCAGGTGTCCAGCAGCGCCGTGAACATCGCCTCATCCCCGGCGCGCAGGGCCGCGACGACGACATCGTCCGAGGGCAACGCGCCGTCTGTGAAGGACTTCACGGTCGCCTCCTCCCGGTGGGGCATCTGGAAGATCCATGGCCGTGACGCGCGCGGCCGGCGCGCGGCGCTCGCGGGTCGTGACGACGCGGCGCTCCGTCCGGCGTCCCGGTCGTCGTGGCACCCTCCCGGTCGAGAGCGTAGCCGGGAGAAAAGGTAGGTCTGGGAGGAAAATTCCCATTCTGACCTGCTTCGACACCTTTTCGTCCTTGGCTTCGCCCGTACGGCCGCGATCCCCGGTCGTGCCGGGGGTCGCGTGCCGTCGGACCCCGTTCGAACCTGTTTTCCGCAACCGATCGCCCTGCCGGCCGGTCAGCCGGTCCCGAGGGGGTGGCCGCCGGGGAGGAGCGCCAGGACGCCTTCCAGGCCGGGCGGTTCCGGCCAGTCCGCGGGCTCCTCGGCGCCGGAGAGACCGAGGACCGCGCAGGCCAGCCAGTGCTCGCCCGGCTCGTGCTCGCCGCGCAGCGTGGGGATGACCGTACGCGGGACGACGACGTTCGTCCCCGGCAGGGGACGGACGAGTTCCCCGGCCCTTCCCGCTCCGGGCGTCCCGCCGAGATCCTCGATCACGCACAGCCCGGCGGGGGAGTCGAGGCGGGCGTGGCCGGGCCCCTCGGCGACGCGGCGCGCGACGGGGTCGCGGTCGACCGCGAACGCCCCCTCGGCCGACAGCAGCCCCCGCCCCGACCGTACGCGGTGCACCCGCACGTGCCACGGGGAGCGGGCGAGCAGCCAGGTGTCGACCTCCACGTCCGGCCACGGCGCCCACCGGGCGTGCAGCACCCCGTCGCGCGCGGAGAAGTCCCCGGGCGCCTCGCAGGGCCGCCAGTGCGTCCCGTCGTCGCTCAGGGCCAGGGTGCTGTCGAAGGCGCCCTGTTCCAGCCCCCACGAGCCGGCGGGCACGCTGAACCCGAAGGACGTCGAGTAGGCGAACTTGGCGTACTTCGCCGCGCCGTGCCGCACCCACGTGTTGTGCTGCCCCGCGCTCAGCATGACGACCTGCCGCCCCTCCTCGCACCGCATCAGCGCGACACCGGCCTGCGGCTGGACGCCGGTCTCGGGGAGCTCCCGCGCGGGCTCCTCGCCCGCCGCCCAGAAGGGGTGGCCGTCGGCGAGCGCCAGCGGCAGGAACGCCTTCATCGCCCAGTACGGGGAGCCGGGGGCGTTGTACTGCTCGGCGAGGGCGGGCTGGGCGTAGCCGTACCCCAGGGTCAGCAGGCCCGAGGAGTCGAGGAGCGGCCGCCGCAGCCACCAGCGCAGGTGCCGCATCAGGTGGCCGCGCACCTCCCCCCACGGCAGGGCCTCGACCCCGGCGAAGCCCAGGGCGCCCCAGAAGGCCCCCTGGGCGAAGCGGTAGGTCAGGCTCCGGCCGAAGGGCACGGCGGCCCCGTCCGAGGTGAACCAGTGCTGGAAGTCGAGCGCGAACGCCGACGCCCGCTCGCGCAGGCGCTCAGCCCGGCCCGGGTCGCGGTCGCCGGCCAGGGCGGCGTAGACCAGGCCGTAGAAGTGCATCGCGAAGGGGACGTAGTAGTCGCGCTGCGCGGTGGGGCCGTCGCCGTACCAGCCGCCGCCCAGGGCGAAGGACTCCAGGCGCTCCAGCCGGGCGAGGTTGGGCCCGGGGTCGAAGGGCACCCCGACCCGGTCCAGCCCGAGCCCCACCAGCACGGGGAAGAACCGCCAGTTGTTGTCGGCGGTCTCGCGGGTCATCGCGTGGAGCAGCCAGGCGGCGAGGTTGTCCCGCTCCGCGCCGCTCAGCGGGTCCCACACGGCCTCGGGGGCGAGGGCGAGCGCCAGGCCGATCGCGGCGGTCTCCACCAGCCGCTGGTCGACGTCGGTCGCCGCCCCCCAGAACTCCCCGTGCCCGGGGTCGGTCCCGGCGGCGAGCCCTCGCCGCCACAGCTCCCAGTGCTCGAAGGACCCCCCTCCGGCCGCCAGCGGTGCCAGCCCCCACAGCGGGCGGGCGAACGCCTCCAGCTCGGCGGCCTCGTCGCCGTAGTGGGCCGCGTTCGCCCCGAGCCGCAGGCGCGCCCGCCCGGGGCTGAAGCGGGGGACCAGCGGCTCGGCCAGCTCGGTGACGAGCCGGCGCATGTCCTCGCGGCCGCGCATCGACTCGCCCACAGCCGGCGGATCCTCGCGGCCGCGCGGCGCCCCGCCCGCGACGGGCGGGGCCGGGGGAGGGGTCAACTCTTGAGCCCGGTGAACGCGATCCCCTGCATGATGCGGCGCTGGAAGATCAGCAGCACCACGATGACCGGGATGACCGCCAGGGCCGCGCCCGCCATGATGTAGTACGCCCGCCCGGACTCACTGCTGGCCAGCTGCTGCAGGGCCAGCGGCAGCGTGTAGAGCTCGGGGTCGTTGAGCACCACCAGCGGCCAGACCAGGTCGTTCCAGTGGAAGATGAAGCTGGTGATCGTCACGACCGCCAGCACCGGCTTCGACAGCGGGATGATGATGCGCCAGAAGATCTGCATCCGCCCCGCGCCGTCGATGCGCGCCGCCTCCTCCAGCTCGGTGGGCAGCGACATGAAGAACTGGCGCAGCAGGAAGATGTCCAGCACCGAGGCCACGTTGGGCAGGATCAGGCCCCACCCGGAGTCGAACATACCGAGCGCCTGGGTGACGTGGATGCGCGGCACCAGCAGCGTGATCGTGGGGACCATCATGCCCGCGAGCAGGACGACGAACAGCTTGTCCCGGCCGGGGAAGGGGATCCTGGCGAAGGCGTAGGCGGCCAGCGCGTCCACGAGGAGCTTGGCGGGCACCAGGATCAGGCAGACCCAGACGCTGTTGACGAACGCCTGGCCCAGCCCGCTGACCTGCAGGACGTGCTCGTAGTTCTCCAGGGTGGGGGAGAACTCGCCGGTCTTGCGGTCGAGCGGCAGCAGGCTGGGCACCTTGGTGTAGACGTCCGAGCCGTGCTTGAACGAGGTCGCCAGCATCCACAGGAACGGGACGACCGACACCAGGGCCAGCAGCACCAGCGCGATGTAGATGGGCGCGAGCCGTACGTTCCTCGCGGCCTTCACGACGCCTCCTGCTTGACGAACTTGAACTGCAGCGCAGTAATGATCATGATGAAGACGAACAGGATGAACGACATCGCGCAGGCCGCGCCCATCGCGTCGTAGCGGAACGCGAACAGGTACAGGTGCAGGACGTAGGTCAGGCCCGACTGCTCGGGGCCGCCGGTGACACTCCTGCCGCCGCCGCCCGAGAAGATCACGTACACCAGGCCGAAGACCTGGAGCGCCGCGATCACGCCGGTGACCAGCAGGTAGAAGGTGGTGGGCCGCAGCATCGGCACGACGATCTTCCAGAACCGCTGGACGGGTCCCGCGCCGTCGATGATCGCCGCCTCGCGGATCGAGTCGGGGATGCCCTTCAGCCCGGCGAGATAGATGATCATCGAGATGCCGCACTGCCAGGCGGCGATGAACGACAGCGCCGGGATGACCAGGTCCGGGGTGTTGAGCCAGTTCTGCGGCGGGATGCCGACCAGTCCGATCATGGTGTTGACCAGGCCGTACTGCGGGTCGTAGAGCCAGCGCCAGATGGCGCCCACGGCTGCCTCGGCGGTCACGACCGGCAGGAACAGCAGCAGCCGGAACATGTTGGAACCCCGGCGGATCGCGTTGATCAGCAGCGCCTGGACGAGCGCGGTGCCCAGCGTCAGCGGTACGGCGATCAGCGTGTACTGCAGGGTGACCTGGACCGACTTCCAGAAGTGCGGATACTTCACGTCGTCGAACAGCAGGTCGGTGTAGTTGGCCAGGCCCACCCAGTTCGGCGCCGTCCGCAGGTTCCAGTCGGTGAAGCTGTAGTAGAGGGCGGCCAGGGCGGGGTAGAGCAGGAAGATGACGAAGTAGATCACCGCGGGGGCGATCAGCAGCCACCCGATGACGTGGTCGCGTCGCCCGAACCCCGGGCGACGGCCTCGCCGCCCGGGAGGAGGCGTCACGGCGGGCTTGTCAGCCAGCACCGGAGATGCCACGTTTGCCTCGCTTTCGCGTTAGCCGTTCCAGCCGAGCAGCGCGCGCGTCTTGTTCGCGGCCTCGGTCAGCGCCTCCTGGGAGGTGACCTTGCCGCTCAGCGCCGACTCGATGGCGGGTGCGATGATCTCGTCGTTGATCTGGATCCACTCCGGCAGCGCCGGCCTGGCCTGGGCGACCTTGAGCTGCTCCAGGAACGCCGCCTGGTCGGGCCCGAACGTGGCCGCGTCCCGCTCGGCCGCCTCGATGTTGGTCGGGAAGCCGCCCAGCGCCTGCGCCAGCGTGGTGTTGTTCTGGGCGTTCGTCAGGAAGGTCAGCCACTTCCACGCCAGCTCGGCGTTCTTGCCCTTGCTGAAGACCACCGCGTTCTCACCGCCGATGTTGCCGGCGGGCTCGGTCTTGTACGGCAGCGGGGCGGTGCTGAACTCCAGGTCGGGGAAGTCCGCCTTGATGGTGGCCACGTCCCACGGGCCGGAGATCATCATTCCGGCGAGGCCGTTCTCGAAGGGCTTGTCCGAGTCGGTGATCTGCCGGGGCGACGAGGGCAGCAGGTCCACCCAGAGCTGGAGCGCCTCGACCGCGGGCGGCTGGTCGAACAGGATCTTCTTGCTCTTCTCGTCGACGAGGGAGCCTCCGGCGCCCCCGACGAAGCCCGGCCACATCCAGCCGCCGTAGCCGTCGCCCTTCGGCACGACCATGCCCGCGGTCTTCGGGTCGGCCTGGTGGATCTTCGCGGCCGTCGCCTTGAGCTCGTCCCAGGTCTTGGGAGGCGTCGGCACCAGCTTCTTGTTGTAGAAGAGCGCCACCGCGGTGTGGTCGAGCGGCAGCCCGTAGAGCTTGTCGTTCACCTTGTTGGTGTTGAGGGCGCCCTCGTAGAAGATCTTCTCGTCGACCGTGCCGGCGGGCATCTCCTTGATGGTGCCGTCCAGCGCGTACCTGGCGACCAGCGGCTGGTCCAGGATGCCGACGTCGGGGACGGTCCCGGCGGCGACGGCGCTGCCCAGCTTGGTGTTGTAGTCGTCCTTGGGGATCTTGACGATCTTGACGGTGACGTTGTTGGCCTTCTCGAAGTCGGCACGCAGCTTCTCGATGACCTCCCCCGCCTGCGGGGTGCGGTCCTGGAACATCCAGTAGGTCAGTGTCGTGGCCTCCGAGGCCGTCCCGTTGTCGCCGCCGCAGGCGACGAGTCCGGCGAGCAGTGCCATACCGGCCGCAGCCCCTGTGACTCTCCTGATCATTTCTTCCTCCTGATGGGGGGTGCAACGGACGATAATGTAAGATGTGAAAAAAGTTCAGTCCCCTTAAGAAACGCTTTGGTAACACGGAGGAGAGGCGGGCGTAGGTCACCCGTGGGGCAGGGGCCGTCCGGAGGCTCGAGGGCGGGGCGAAGATCTTCGAGTTCTCAATTACCATGTGCCGTGACATGGGGAGGTGGGCCATCGTGAGGCCCGAGCGCAGGACGGTCCGCGACGTGCGCAAGGGCAACCGGGCCATGCTGCTGCGGACCCTCTACTTCAGCGGCCCCGTGACCCGCAACGAGCTGACCAGGCTCACCGGCCTCAGCGCCGCCACGGTCAGCAGCATGACGGGCGACCTCCTCGCCGAGAACATCGTCGTCGAGGCCGGCCAGGCCGAGTCCGACGGCGGCCGCCCCCGCGCCATCCTCCGCGTCAACCCCGTGTACGGCCACGTGGTCGGCGTCGACGTCGCCGAGACCCACGTGCGCGTCGAGCTGTTCGACCTCGAGATGAACGAGCGGGCGAGGGTCGAGTACGCCCTGCGTCCCGGCGGCCACCAGATCGAGCTCGTGGTGCGCCACATCCTCGCCGGGGTCGAGGTCGTCCTCGACGAGGCGGGCGTCCCGGCCGATCAGGCCCTCGGCGTGGGGGTGGGCGTTCCCGGCATCGTCGAGGACGGTCCCGACGCGCTCATCCACACCAGGACCTTCGGCTGGGACGGCGTACCCATGGGAGCGCTCCTACGGGCCGGCACCACGCTCCCGCTGTTCGTCGAGAACGGTGCCAAGGCGCTGGGACGCGCCGAGCTGTGGCCCGCCCTCCGCCGCGGCGGCGACCCGGGCCGCGACGGCGCGGGGCGCGGCACCGGCGGCACCGGCGGCACCGCGCCCGGTTCCGGTGGCCGGGGTGGTTCGGGTGGTTCGGGCGGCTTGGCGGGCCCGGGTGGTCCGGGGCGCGAGAGCGACGGCGCGGGACGCGGGTCCGGTGACGCGGTGATCGTGCTGATCGGCTCCGGCGTCGGGGCCGCCATCGTCTCCGACAGCGTGACCTTCCGCGGAGTGAGCAGCAGCGCGGGGGAGTGGGGCCACACCAAGATAGTGGTGAACGGCCGGATCTGCCGGTGCGGCGGGCGCGGCTGCCTGGAGGCCTACATCGGGGCCGAGGGCATCCTCGACCGCGCCGGGGTGCCCACCCGGACGACCGACTGGCAGGCCGAGCTGGCCGCCCTGGTGGAGTCCAGATCGCCGGTGATCACCCAGACCGTCACCTACCTGGGCGTCGGCCTGTCCAACCTGATCAACCTCATCAACCCCGAGCGGATCGTCATCGGCGGCTGGCTCGGGCTCCTGCTCGGCCGGCACCTGCTCGACGACATCCGCGCCGCCTCGGCGGAGAACTCCCTGCCCCGGCCGTACGCGGCGACCTCCATCGTCCTGGGCCGCCTCGGCCCCGACGCCGTGGCCCACGGAGCCGCCACCCTCGTCCTGGACGAGTTCCTGAACGCCCACCCCTCCGCGCGGATCCCCGCGTCCCGCTGACCCGGTTCCGGCTGATCCGGGGGGAGTCATCCGGCCGGAAGGGGCCCCGCCGCCCTGGACGGCTTCGCGGGCCGGGCTCGCGAAGCCGTCGTGCCCTGACCGGGAAAGACGGGGGTGACACAAGGTGGGTGCCTGTTAGATCCTATTTGCCCAGGTGAGAGCCTTAAAGTATGAGATATTCAGACAGGGGCGGTGGGCTGTCCGCCCAGGAGCGGGCCAGGCGCGAGAGGCTGCGGTTCCAGGCCGCGGACATGTTCGCGGGGGAGATCGCGCCGGCGCGGGTGGCCCGGCTGCTGGGAATCACCCGGAAGTCCGCCTACGAGTGGTACGCGCTCTGGCGGCGGGGCGGCAGGGCGGCACTGGCCTCCAAGGGCACCGGTAGCGGCCGCAAGCTCACCGACGAGCAACTGGCGCGGTTGGAGGAGGCCCTGGACGAGGGCGCCGCCGCCCACGGCTGGGCCGACAGCCGCTGGACCACCGAGCGTGTCGCCGCGCTGATCGCGGAGAGGTTCCAGGTCTCCTACACCGCGCGCGGGGTGGCCTACCTGCTGGACCGGCTGGGGTGGACCGGCCGTTTCCAGCTGCCGGTACGCCGGACGGGGCGGCGGACGGGATGACCGGAGGGGCGGCGGACGGGGTGGTCGGAGGGGCGGCGGACGGGGTGGTCGGAGGGATGGCGGACGGGGTGCGGATTCCCGGTGCGGGCGGGTTCGTGATCTCCACTCCGGTGTAACCTCCGCCTTTCCTTTCCGGCGACAATCCCGGACCAAGGCTTTGTCCTCTCTGGGGAGAAAGTCCTTATGCCTGTGAACTAGCGTCTTACGTGTCGTCGATTCAGCATATTTCCTGGAAATCTGTTCGGCGCCCTGTAAGTCCTGGCGGCACGCCGGGTTAAACCATCAGACACGGAGTGATTCTTCATGTTCAAGCATGCTCTCGCCGCCGGAACCTTGGTGGCATCCACCCTGATCGTCGGCATGACGGTGTCGGCTCAGCCCGCCGGCGCAAGCGCGATGACCCAGCAGGTCTCGGCGGTCGCCGGAAGCAGCAGCCACGACCCCTTCAATCCTTTCGGCTTCTACCCTCGCTATTCGCCCTTTGGTTTCTACAATCACCACGTTCCTTTTGGCTTCCAGTCCTATCACCGTCCCTTTTTCTTTCACACCCACTGGTAAGACAGGAAACGGTAGAACACGGTAATGGCCGAGGCGCGGCGGCGCCGGGTGTGGTGACCACGCCCGGCGCCGTTCGCCGTCACGGTGCCGGTGGCACCGATGGTGTCGCCGCCGCCCGTCGCGGCCCGGCCGCACGATCCGGCCGGGCCGATCGTCGCCGTCCGTACGCCGTCCGGCCGAACGGCTTGAAGACCGAGAGCACCACGTTGAGCACGTAGAGGGTCAGCGCGACGCTCGGCGCGATGACCAGGACGCGGTCCACGCCGCCGAGATCCAGGGAGAGCAGCTCCCCGGGGAGGGCCTTCGACACCGTGGCGGCGGCAGTCTCGATGTGGGAACGCAACGCGAGCACGGACGCGGTGGCCGCGACCAGCGTGGTCACCAGCTTGAGCAGCACCCAGCGGTACCTGACGAATCCCCACGGCGTGCCCAGGCAGAGCAGCACGCCGGTCAGCAACGCGCCGAGGCTCACCGGGACGATCAGCACGTCACCGAAGACGTCCATGGCCAGGTAGGAGGCCCGCAGCACCTCCGGATCCCCGGTCGTCAGCGCGGCGACCCCGAGGCTGAGCAGGCCCAGGTCGAGCCCGAGCCAGCCGACCGAGATCACCACGTGCAGGGTCAGGACGGTCTTGCGGACCGGAGGCGGCATGACCGGCACGGGGCGGCGGGCGGTACGCCGCGCGGTGCGGTCGTCGAAGGCGGTGCGGTCGTCGGAGGGGGCGGTCGGGGGCATGGGCGCCTTCCGGGCACGTGCCGCGCCGCGTACCGGACCCCGCCTCGCGGGCCGTCAGGGGGCCTCAGGGCGTGGGGAGGACCGGCGAAACGGCCCGGCGGGAGCGGGACGGGATCGTCATGGTGTCCACTCCACTCTGGCCGGGAACGTCCACCGGGCCGTCCTCCACCGGTTGGCCTCTCACGTACGCCCTCCGTCGTACGGGGACGTCATCCGTGAGGGCGGCCCGTCTTCGTACCGCCCCGCGCGGGGCGGAAGGTGTCCGGGCCGGGGACGCGCGGCGGGCGCGTCCCGGGAGCCGCTCGCGGCGGCTCAGCCCGCTTCCGTCGTCGTGCCCGGAGCGGTACGTGACTGCCGGCGCATCGCCAGGACGATGTCCGCGATCGCGATCACGGCCAGCACGGCCATCGCGACGGTGAGCCAGGTGATCCCGGCCACGACGCCGAGCACTCCGAGGCCGATCACCGCTATCAGGGCGAACGAGCCCAGGCGAATGTGAACGACGTCACGCGGGGTGGCCGCGACCATGGGCTTCCCGCTCGCCGAAGTCTCCTCCGGCATCTGTCCTTCGGCCGTCATGTCTTCCCTCCTTGGTTGAGACGCACCCTTTACCCGGATGCTCCGCTGTCATGTGTCCAGCTCACGTCCGTCGTGGCTGCTCGAGGGCCTCCACCAGTTCTTCGGGGTCGGAGACCGTCAGGGTTGCGCCCGGATGGGCCAGGAAACCGCCGGGCACCAGAGCGGGCACCGGAGTGTGGAACCGGACGCACACGCCCCGCCTGGTGTTGGTGCCGAACGTCACCCCGCGGTCGGCCAGCGACAGGTGTGGCCCGATGGCCTTCCACGGCGCGTACGGGCCCGTCACGGTGGTGCCCGCGACGTTGGACAGGGGCGTGCGCAGCGACCAGAAGCCGAAGCGGACCGAGAACTCGCCCTCGCGGACCTCGGCGAAGGCCCTGCCGGGTCCCACCCCGAACAGCAGCAGCGGTATCCGCCACGCCGGGTCGAAGTCGAACGCGAAGCGCGTCATCCCGTCAGGACTCCCACGGGGCGGTCTCGCCCATCTTGGCGTAGTACTTGGCCAGGTGGGCCTTGATCCGGCCGAGGTCCTCCTCGGGCACCTTGACCCCGCCCCTGGCCCCCTGCAGGATCCCTCCCGCGGCCCGCACGGCATGGGGCACCACCTTGAGCCTGCCGTCGATCACGTCGGCGATGGGGAGCTTGTAGCTTCCGAAGTTCTCCGGTTCGTCGCCGTCGTACCAGAGGTGGGCCTCCCGGTAGCGGTCGTTGGGCTCCTCCGTGGCGCCCGACCACGAGCGGACGCGTTTCTCGGCCGCCTCACCGTCCCAGGTCCTGTCGCGATCGGCCAGTGGCAGATCCTGAAATCGGGTGACCGTCATGAGCTCGCTCCCTTCGTCGAGGGTTTTCCTACCCGGGTGACCGGACCCATGCCTGCCGGCGACATATTTGGACTTTCCCAGGGGAGGGGATCGGCATGACCGAGACTCCTGAGGTGAGCGAAGACACGGCCGAGCGTGACACCCCCGAGCAGGACCCGCCGCCCGCGGGCCCGCGAGGGGCCGACGGCGAGACCCGGGTCGTGGCGGAGCGGTCGGGGTCGGACACGACCTTCCCCGAGCGGCCGCTGCTGGCGGACCCCGACGACGCGCGCCGTACCCCGGAAGAGGAAAGCCCCGAGGGTGCGAGCCAGGCGGCGGCCGACGACAAGGCCGACGACGGGGTCGGCGACGGGGCCGAAGCCGAGGTCGGTGCCGAGGACGGCGATGGCGGTGATGGCGGGGCCGAGGAGAGCGAGGGGGACAGGAAGGGCACTTCCGGCAACGGGACGCCGGAACCGGAGGTCGGCCCGGCCTCCTGACCCCGGCCTTCCGGGAGTCACCCTTCCGAGTCACCCTTCCGGGAGGTACCCGGCCTCCTGGGAGTGCTCTCTCCGAAGCCTTCCGGTTCGAAGCCTCCCGGCCCGGCGGCCTCCGGGGAGTCACTCCCCGAACGCGGCGGCGGGGGTCCCGGAGAACCGGGACCCCCGCCACACGGTCGAGGTTCAGCTCTTGAAAGCGTCCTTGACCTTCTCCGCGCCGTCCTTCAGCTTCTCCCCGGCCTGCTTGAGGCGGCTGTCGGCCTGGTCGGTCCTGCCTTCGGCCTCGAGTCGCTCGTCGCCGGTGGCGCGTCCCGCGCCCTCCTTGACCTTGCCCCCGAGCTCTTCGGCCTTGTTGGCAATCTTGTCGTCGGCACCCATGGTGCAATTCCTCCCGTTGTGGAATCTTGTCCATGCGGTGGTTCCCCTCTCCTGCAGAAGAGGGGGTAAACATGCCCGCCCCGGAGGCCGGGCCGATCCGGCACCGGCCGGCCGATGGGGACGCCCGGAGGACGGGTGCGCGGGTCATGCCCGCTCCCCGGGGCCGCCGGTCGGCCGGTACCGGCCGGGTCGCCTCCGCCGCCGGAAGCCGCCCGTACGGCGGGATCACATCCCTCGCCGGAGGCGGGGCACGCCCCGGCCGCGAAACGCCCGTGCCGTGCCGTGGCCGCGAAACGGCCACACCGGCTTCGGAACGGCGCCGTGTCCGGTTCCGGAGCGGCCGGGTGCGGTTACGGAGCGGCCGGGTCCGGCGGGAAAACGGAATGACGGACGCTGCGCTTTCAGCGGAAAGCGCTGACAGCGAACGAGCGGAAAACGCGGTCCCCGGCGGGACTATGGTCGCGAGTATTCGTTATTCGAAAACCCCGGGTTCGGAGTAGGTGGAAGACATGAGCGGTCCCCAGATCGTCCCCGAAGACCAGCTGTACCAGCGGCTGCTGCGCAAGCGGATCGTCGTGCTCGGCGGCGAGGTGAACGACGAGGTCGCCAACCGGATCTGCGGGGAGCTGCTCCTGCTCTCCGCCGACGACGACCGGCGCGACATCTGGCTCTACATCAACTCGCCCGGTGGCTCGGTGTCGGCCGGAATGGCCATCTACGACGTGATGCAGTACATCTCCAACGACGTCGCCACCGTGGCCATGGGCATCGCGGGGTCCATGGGGCAGTTCCTGCTCTGCTCCGGCGCCCCGGGCAAGCGCTACATCCTGCCGCACGCCAGGGTGATCATGCATCAGCCCTCGGGGGGCCTCGGGGGCACGGCCGCCGACATCGCCATCCAGGCCGAGCAGATGCTCTACACCAAGCAGACGATGCGCGAGCGGATCGCCTTCCACACCGGCCAGCCGCTGGAGCGGATCGAGGAAGACTGGGACCGCGACCGCTGGTTCACCGCCACCGAGGCCAGAGACTACGGTTTCGTCGACCAGGTCATCCGGAACACCAGCGAGGTGGTGTCCGAGGGCTGACATTCCGTTCCCGAGGCGACTTTCTCCCGGGACGATCGCACCCTGGGAATAATTCCGCTTCCGGGGTGGTTTCGCGCGGAATGGCCTGGCGCCATTTCCCGTTGAGGCAGGAAACGGCGCCACGGCGATAAAACATAAGACATCGCCCCGCCGGCCATTGAACGGCTGCCGCCCGATCGCTTGAACGGCAGTCTTCCGGCCGCCCTCCGATCGCCCTCCGGTCACCCACCTCCTGACCGCTTCCCGGCCACCTCTGGCCGCCCCCCGCCCGTAGTGGCTCCGGCAATGTGGCGCCGTCGGTGGTGGCGCCGTCAGTGGTGGCAGAGCAGGCAGCGCACGGCGTGTTCGAGAGACTCCGCGTCGGTGACGGGTGAGGGCCAGGGGAGCCGGATCAGCGTCGGGTCGTCCACGCCACAGCGCACGGTCGCCCCGAAGCGGTCGAGCTCCCAGAGCCAGGCCTCCGGCACCGGCGCGGCGAGCAGGGAGCCCAGCGCGGTCTCCAGCTGCCTGCGGTGGACGTCGTTGACGTGGCGGAGCATGCGCTCGGCCTCGCCCATCAGCGGATCGGGGGCGGCGCCGAGATACTCCTCGGCGTCCAGCACACCCGACTCGGGCCCGGCGAGATAGATCACCCTGCCGATGTCGACGCGGAGCAGCCGGGGGCCGTCCGTCCCCTCCAGCACCTCGAACAGGGCCTCGTCGGGGCAGCGCTCGGCGATCGCCACCGCCGTCTCCCTCACCTCGGCCTCGGGCACGGCCTGCACCCAGCCCTGCACCTTGAGCAGGCCGCGCGACAGCTCGTGCTCTCCCAGCGAGCGGTTCGACGTCAGATCCACGGTCACCACGGGCTCGTCCCGCGTGTCATGGAGCGGGTCGCCCGGCAGGACGAGAAGCACGGGCCGGCCGGCGCCGTCCACGCCGCCCTTGGCGGGCCTTGCGGGGCCGATGGCTCCGGAGACGGACACGTGGGTGGGAGCGGCCGTGGCGGCGAGGGTGCGGACCCGCTCGGGGATCGGCGGAGCGGTGACGGGCTGCATGGACCGGCTCTCCTTGAAGGTCGGGAGATACAGCTGTTGCTGTGTAAGATTAGCCTTGCCTAACTAAGGTAGACCTAACCACAAAGGAGTGAGCATGCGCTACACCGGACCGAAGGTGCGGCTGTCCCGGAGGGCCGGCGTGCCGCTGACCCGCAAGGCCGTTCGCTACTTCGAGGAGCGCCCCTACCCGCCGGGTGAGCACGGTCGCAAGACCAACCGGCGGCAGACCGGTGACTATGGGCTGCGGTTGATGGAGAAGCAGAAGCTCCGCTGGTACTACGACGTCTCCGAGCGGCAGATGCGCCGCTACTGGGACCTGGCGTTGCGCGGCACCGGACGTGCGGGCGCGGAGCTGGTGGTGCTGCTGGAGACGCGCCTCGCCTCCCTGGTCCTGCGCTCCGGCCTCGCCCCGTCCATTTACGCGGCCCGCCAGTACGTCGCCCACGGCCACATCACCGTGGACGGCCGCAAGGTCGACATCCCCAGCTACCTGGTCAAGCCGGGTCAGGTCATCGCGGTGCGCGAGAAGTCACGCCGGATGCAGCCCTTCGTCGCCGCGTCCGAGGGCGTGTACGCGGACGACCGGATCGCCGCCTATCTCGACGTCGATCACGCCGAGCTCACGTTCACCCTGTTCAGCCGCCCGCTGCGCGAGCAGATCGTGGTCCCGGTGGACGAGCAGCTCGTGGTGGAGTTCTACTCGCGCTGACCTGACGCCGATCCGCGGCGCCGGCCCGCTGCCCCCCGGGTGGCGGGCTTTCTCGCGCCACCGTTCCTTCGCGCGCCCTTGGGGTCCGAACCGCCGCCTCCCTCCGGGCGCGCGTCGCCGTTCGCCGCGGTTCTCGACGGGGTGTTCCGGGCGTCGCCGCTCGCCGTGTCCCCGGAGTCCAGGCCGCCGTTTCCCTCCGGGCGCGCGTCGCCGTTCGCCGCCGTGTTCCCGAGGGGCGGCCCGGGGTCCGGGGCGCCGTTTCCCGCCGCGCGCGGGCGGCCCTTCGCGGCCGGGCCCGGACCGCCGTTCGGCGTCACCGGGACCCGGTCCCGCAGCTCCCGCACCTCGGCCCGGAGCGCGGCCAGCTCGGTGAGCACCGCCCTGCCCAGGTCCTCGGTCGCCTGCATGGACTCCTCGGCGTGCTCCTCCTCCATCGCGCTGACCACCACCGCGATGAACAGGTTCAGCACCACGAAGGTGCACACCAGCATGAACGCCACGAAGAACACCCACGCCGAGGGGTGCTGGGCCATCACCTCGCGGGTGATGTCGGACCAGGCGTCCCCGGTCATCATCTGGAACAGGGTGAACAGCGAGGTGGGCAGGTCGCCGAAGTACTCCGGGGCGGTGACGTGGTAGAGCTTCGTGCCCATCACCGCCGTGACGTAGAGCACCAGTGCCAGCAGCAGCACGATCGAGCTCATCCCCGGCAGCGCGGTGAGCAGCGCGGTCACCACCCGGCGCAGGCTCGGCACCACGGAGATCAGCCGCAGCGCCCGCAGGATCCGCAGCGCCCGCAGCACCGAGAGCCCGCCCGCCGTGGGCAGCAGCGAGACCGTCACGATCGCGGCGTCGAAGAGGTTCCACGGGTTGCGGAAGAACCGCCAGCCGTAGGCGTAGAGCTTGGCGGCCAGTTCGGCGACGAAGACGTAGAGCGCCAGGTGGTCGACGAGGGTGAGCAGCGTGCCGTACCGCTCGACGGCCGACACGGAGGTCTCCAGCCCGAGGGTGGCCGCGTTGATCACGATGACGGCGATGATGAACTGCTGGAAACGGTGCGTTTCGAGCAGGCGGCGGAGACGCTCGCGCGGTGGCACGGGGGGCTCCCGGGGGTCGGAGAGGCCAGGGACAAGCCAAGATCATAACGGACTGGTGAAGTTCCGGATCCGCCGTTGATGTCATGAAACATTACGGTCATTCGATCTTTGCCGTCCGGAAACATGACATGTTCCGAAAATGTGCACCGCGCACGCTGTTTCCCTGGCACGGCGGCCCGGCCCGCGCGGCCCGCGTCCCCGGTGTTTGTCGGAACCGAGGCTCTACGTGACCGCGGCTCTTCGGGTATCGGGGGCCTCCCGTCCTGGCGTCGCGTCACCGGTGAGCCACCTGCCGTCGGTCATGAGGTCGCGGCCGATGAGCTCATTCACCTCGCGCCAGGCTTGTACCTGGCGCGGGGCCAGGCGGAAGTAGGGGTAGCCGCCGCGTTGTTCGCGGGGGTCGAAGCCGGTCTTGGCAGTGAAGGCGTCGCCGACCTCGTCCGGGATCTCGGCGGTGGGGATCGTCTCGCGGAGTTCGGCGTTGATGAGGACGACGTCGCGCGTGTGGCCGAGCGCGATCCTGATCGTGCCCGTCGCTTCCAGGAACCGGGCTGTGGGGTTGGTTCCGGCTGTGGAGATGAGCAGGGTGTGGCCGTCCCAGAGGAACGACAACGGCACGAGGCAGGACGAGCCGGCCGGGTCGGCGGTGGCGAACCAGGCGTCGATGTCGTGTTCGAGCCGGTCCAGGGTGTCGCGGATCCGCTGGTCGAGGGGGCGGGCCGGAGGGCCGGCCATGCTCATGCTCATCATCTCCACAGCCAAGGGAGGGGGTGCGGTGGGTTCACCGGACGAGGCGGGAGGCGGCCTCCCAGGTGAACCCGTCCGGGTCGGTGAAGGTGCCGGCGTCGGTGTCGATGATGAGCCGGTGTGAGCCGGTTCCCTCGATGGGGACGCCGGCGTCCTTGGCGGCGGCGCGGCGGCTGTAGAGGGCCAGCCTGACGGGCGCGGTGGCGAACTCGACGTACTTGCGACCGAAGCTCCTGGTCACCGACAGGCCGCGCTCGACGTAGAAGCGCTTGGTCACGGCGACGTCGTCGACGCCCAGCAGGAGCACGATGTCGTCGATGTTCCGGGTGGCCGGTCCGGTGTCCTTCTTCGACGACGATGCGATCTTCCAGAGCGTGCCGTACGGATCACGCAGGACACCGCCATACCCCCAGAAGCTCTTCGCGGGTGGTTTCAGGGCGGTCGCACCGCCCTGCAGAGCGGTGCCGAAGAGGCTGTCCACCGTGCTCGGCTGGGACACCACCAGCGACATGAGGTACCCGCGGAAGCCGGTCGTGGGCGCCTGCGAGGCGCGGGCGAGTACGTGGGCTCCCACGCCGAAAGCGGTGGCGTAGAAGTCATCGGCGGACGCGGGGTCGGGGACTTCGAACGTGACGGAGTGAATGGAGGTCATCGCGGTTTCCTTCTCGTCAGTCCTGGATGAGGCCGAGGACGTTGCCATCTGGGTCGGTGAAGGTGGCCACCAGGCGGCCGCCGCCGACGTCGTGCGCCGCCTCCCGCACCGTGGCCCCTGCGGCGGTCACCTCGGCGAGCTTCGCCTCGATGTCCGGCACGTGCCAGTAGGCCACCGGGGCGGTCATGCCCTGCGGTCCACCGTTCGGCACCAGTCCGATGTGCTGACCGTCGGCCTCGAAGCCGACGTAGTAAGGAGTGTCGTTCTCCGGCTGGAGGCCGAGCAGGGCTGCGTAGACCTTTTTGGCCCTGGCCAGGTCGGACACGGGGTGCAGCACGGTCTTGATCATGGGTTCTCCCGTAGCGCGATCTGTTGTGCTCCTAGCTTTCATCCCGGCCCGGTCGGTGAGCATCCGTGGCGACCACGGAACCGACCACGGAACCGACCACGGAACCGACCACGGAACCGGCCACGGATCGCTGGCCCGGATAGAGCACGGAGCGGATGCGACAGAATGCGACCATGGCGGCAGAAGGTGATATCTCTCCGAGGGAGGCCGAGGTGCTGGAGCTCCTCGGATCTCGCTTCAGCAACGCTGAGATCGCAGCGCGGCTGTTCATCTCGGTACGCACCGTCGAAAGCCACGTTTCCTCACTTCTGCGCAAGCTGGACGTGCCGGATCGGCGAGCTCTCGCCCAGCGCGCAACCGTCGATCGGCCTCATCGGGAACCGGTCCCCCTGCCGGCCCCGCTGACCTCGTTCATCGGCCGGGCCAGGGAGCGGGCAGAGCTGTCCGAGATGATCATGGCGCACCGCCAGGTGACCGCGACCGGTCCTGGCGGCGTGGGCAAGACCCGGCTCGCGTTGGCGGTGGCAGCGGAGGTGGCCGGCCGGTACGCCGACGGGGTGTGGTTCGTCGACCTGATCCCGGTCACCGATCCCGGCATGATCGCGACCGCTGTCGCGGGTGCGCTGGGACTCGGCGAGCAGCCCGGCCGCGACTTGACCGAGTCGGTGGTCACCGCGCTGGCCGAGCGTCAGGCGTTGCTGGTGTTCGACAACTGCGAGCACGTTGTGGACGGGGTGGCGCCGTTTCTCGAGCGGCTGCTCGCGGCCTGCCCTCGAGTGACCGTGCTGGCGACCGGTCAGGCCCGGCTGATGGTGCCGTTCGAGCGGGTGTATCAGGTCCCGCCGTTGTCGCTGGCCGGTGAGTCGGACGCGGTCGCGTTGTTCATGGAGCGGGCGCAGGCAGCCGGCCGGCCTCTGGATACGCCACAGCACGACCAGATCGCCGCGATCTGTGCGCGGCTGGACGGCATGGCGCTGGCGATCGAGCTGGCCGCGGCCCGCTACCCGACGCTCGGGCTGGACGGCATCACCGCCGCCGTGTCCCACCCGCTTCGGATGCTCACCGGCGGCTCCCGTGCCGATCAGCGGCACCGCTCGGTTCGGGCCGTGCTGGACTGGAGTCACGCCCTGCTGGAGCCGGTCGACCAGGAGCTCCTGCACCGAGTGTCGGTCTTCGTGGCGCCGTTCACCGCATCGGCGGCGGCCGAGGTCACCGGATCCGCGATAGGCGTGGTCACCGACGGACTGGCCCGGCTCGCCGAGCAGAGCCTGCTGGGGGTGACGGCGTCCCCGCAGGGCACCTGCTACCGGGCATTGGAGACCATCCGCCAGTACGGGACGGAACGGCTCAGCCAGACCGGTGAGCTGGCCGGTGCCCGGGCCCGGCACTTGCGCTGGTGCCTCACCCAGGCCGTCGACCTGGCGGCGGCCGGGCAGGACTGGCGGGCCCGGTTCGACGCGGCCGCCGATGACCTCCGCGCGGCGCTGAGGTGGGCGGCGAGCGAACCGGAGCAGCGCGCGGACGCCTACCGCCTGGCCCGGCACCTGGCTGAGCTGACGTTCACCCGCCATCTGATCGGGGAATCGCAGCAGCGATACGAGCAGGCCTCCGCGCTCGCCGACGACCCCGCCGCCACCGCGTCCATGCTCCGGCAGGCCGCGGAGGTGGCCGGCTGTCGTACGCGCGGCGATGACATGTACCGCCTCTACCGCGCCGCCGCGGATGCCGCCCGCCGTACCGGGGACACCGCCGGCGCCGCCGTGGACCTGGCCACCGCCGCCACCGCCGCGTACCGGTTCTCGAGCACGTTCGTGCAGATCCCGTCCGAGGAGGAGGCGGTCGCCCTGGTCTGCGAAGCGCGGGAGCTGGCCGGTGGCGACCCGGCCGCCGAGGCGGCCGTGGCGCTGGCGGAGGCCGGGGTACTCAGCGACGCGTTCGGCGCGGTTCAGGGCCCGGCCGACAACGCCGTGCCGGAGACGCTGGCGCGCGCCGAACGTGCGGTCGAGCTGGCTCGCCGTATCGGTAACCCGCTCGCAGAGTCCGCGGCGCTCGACGCGCTCACCGCGGCACACGCCTGGGCCGGTGACACGTTCGCCTGCGCGGCCACAGCCGGGCGCAGGATCACGCTGCTCTCCTCCATGCCGGACGAGCCGGAGACGCCGGGCGGTGTCCACGAACTGATCGACGGGCTCGGCATGGCCGTTCAGACCAGCCTCGGCGTGGGAAACCCGGCGGACGCCCTCCGGAGGGGGCGGCAACTGGCCGACCATCCGGCACTGGCCGAGGTGGGCCATCGGGCCACAAGCTGGCTGCTGGTCGCCGGCGCGCTGGCGGGCAACGTCCACGAACTGCTCTCTGGCAGCACGCGCTTCCTCGATGCGTGGCGGCGTGCCGGCAGCCCGGCCAAGGCGGCCCTCGGCCCGGCGGCCGCCGCGGTGGCGATGATCCACAACTTCCGAGGCGCCCATGACGACGAGCGCGAATGGCAGGTGGTTCTGGATCGGCTCGGCGACTCATCCGAGCGCACGTACGGCTACGGGGCGCTTTTCGACGCGATGCGGATGCTCCATCACGGGCACGCCGGAGAGGCCATGGAGCGGATGGCGCCCGAACCCGGCGAGGTGTGGAAGTGGGTGACCTGGATCTGGCTTCACTGGTACGTGGCGATACGCGCCGAGGCTACCGTTCTCGCCGGGAGTCCCGACGCGCGCGACCGCCTGGCCGACGCCCGTACTGTCACTGCCGGCAACCCGGTCGCCGGCGCCATCGTGGAGCGGGCGGAATCCTTCCTCGACCAGGACCACAAGCGCCTGCTCGCCACCGCGGACGTGTTCGAGGCCGCCGGTTGCCGCTACCAGGTGGCGCGGACGATGATGCTGGCCGGTGGCGAGCATGCCGCCCGTGGCGCCGCCGTCCTGACTGATCTCGGGCTCGCCCCCATGACCGTTACCTGAGTACGTACGTTGAAGACCGTTCTGATCGTCTCAAGCTCGTCGATCGTCACGGCTTGGGAGGAACCGTCCCGTCACCAAGCACCTGCAGCGTGGATGCGCCGTCCTTCAGGGCGGGGAGGAAACGCGGAACGGTCGCGGATGAGGGTCTCCGGGTTTTGTCGGTGGGCTTCGGTAGGTTGATTGACGTGTCCCGCTTTCGGCTTCAGCCCACG
>NZ_JBPXMB010000037.1:0-74889 GCF_051918945.1 Streptosporangium sp. LJ11 | reverse complement strand
CGGACAATCTTTTGAGGGCCTCCACCGTTGGTGGGGGCCCTCAGGCATGTCCGGACCCTTTTTCCGGCCTGTTCCCGCGGCCCTCTCCGGGACCTGCCGGCGACCCGTTCCGGGACCTGTCCGCCACCGCTTTCGGGGCCTGTTCGGGACTGTTTCCAGGCCGGCTCAGCGCCTTTTCCGGAGCCCTCCCCACGGCATTTCCGGGGCTTTCGTCAGGCTCCCGGCCGTCCCATGATCTCAATCATGGCCAGGGTGTTCTGGTATTCCCGCCAATTGACGATCTTCCCGTCCCGCACCCTGAGGACCCCGATGAAGGGGGAGGAGGCCTGGTGGCCAGTGGCGAGGACCCTGCCGGCGAGCTCGTATTCGACAACGATGACCTCGGGATCGGCGGTCTCGTGGACGACCACCTCACGGACCTCGTCCAAGGCGAACCGCCGGGCGAAGGCGGCCTGTTCAGGACCGGCGAAGAGTAGGAACGCGTCCTTTCCCTCATGCCTCCTGGGTCTGCCCGGTGGAGCGAAGGGGACTTCGATGACGGCGTCCTCGGCCAGCTCGCTCCCGAAGCCGCCGAGGTTCTCGAGCCAGTGGCGCCGTACGCGTTCGAACATCTCGCGAGGGCCGGGAGCGACGGTGGATTCGGTCATGGTGGATTCCCTTCGTGACGGACACTAAGATGAGTGGAAACTCATCTTTATGATCGTGAGTTGAGACTCACTTTGTCAACGCCGTAGCTCACATGCGGAGACGTCGTACTTCATCTCATGTGCGAGGCGCCGCCCTTCGCGGGCACCGACAGGCATGTGGGCACGGACAGGTGCGACAGGAAACACGACGGGAACAGGAAAGGCCGGCTGGATGACACCCACGAATTCTTCACCGGGCGGGACGGGTGACCCTGGGGACGCCAAGCCGTTGCGCGCGGACGCCCAGCGCAACCGGGAGCGCATCCTCGCCGCGGCGGAGGCCGTCTTCGCCGAGAAGGGCCCCTCCGCGTCGACCGAAGAGGTCGCCGTCCGTGCGGGGGTGGCCATCGGTACGGTCTTCAAGCACTTTCCGACCAAGCAGGCCCTGCTGCAGGCCATCATGAAGGGCCTCCTGGGCAGGCTGGACGGGGAGATGGCCGAGCTCGCCGCCGATGACGCTCCCGGGGAGGCGCTGTTCACCTTCGTCACCCGCATGGTCGAGCAGGCGGCGCGGAAGAGGACCGTCGTCGGTCTCCTGGCCGAGACAGGTGTCGATCTCCAGGTCGCGAGCTCGGTGCGGATGTTGCGTGAAGGGATCGAGACGCTCCTCGCTCGCTCCCAGGAGGCCGGTGCCGTCCGCGAGGACGTCCGTCTCGACGAGGTGATCGCCCTGCTCACCGGCATCTGCCAGGGGGCACTCCACGCGGGCTGGGATGGCGACCTGCAGCGTCGCACGCTGGCGATCGTCTTCGCCGGTCTCCGGACGCCTGAGGGCCGCCGATGACTCATGACGGCCCTCGACCGCGGGAGGCCGGCTGCGGGAGCTCGACTGGAGGAAGGCCCGCTCAAGGGATCCGCGTGACCCCCTACGAGGGAACCGCTGCGGAGACCGAAGGCCGTGGCCGTGGCCGGGGTCAGGTGCCGGAGGCGGCGCGGAGCAGGGGCTCGATCCGGTAGGGGATCTGGATGGAGAGGGCGATCGTGGTGTCCGTCCGCTGGACCGCGGGGGAGGCCAGGATTCGGGCGATGATCTCCTGGAGGTCGGGGGTGCTGCGGGCCACCACGCGGCAGAGCAGGTCCGCCTGGCCGCTGGTGCCGTACACCTCCAGGATCTCGGGAAGGGGTTCCAGGGCCCGCACGGCCTCGTCCAGGCGGCCTTGGGCGATCTGCAGCGAGACGAACGCGAGGATCGGGTATCCGGCGCCCTCGGGGGCCACGGTGGGACCGAAGTCGGCGACGACGCCGCGGGCGATCAGCTTCTCGACGCGGGCCTGCACGGTGCCCCGGGCCACGCCGAGCAGGCGGGCCAGCTCGGTCAGGCCGATACGCGGGTTGGCGCGCATGGTGATCAGGAGGCGGCCGTCCAGCTCGTCGATCGACATCTCCTCAGGATCCTGTCAGATTGGGCGATTCGACCAGCATAGACGAGGTGTCACCGTACGTTTCTGTGCGGATCGCCCAGTAGAACTGGCTGCTCTTGCCAACGTTTCCGGATATTGCTGTCATTTCATCTATGTTCGAGGAAGCACAGTACTTCGCACCGGTGGCGACCCGTGACGACGGCTCGATCGAGGTCGAGCTCGGCGCCGGTCACCCCGGTTTCGCCGACCCGGTCTACCGCGCACGCCGCAACGCGATCGCCGCGCTAGCGGTGGGGTACGTGCCCGGTACGCCGATCCCGACGGCCGAGTACACCGACCAGGAGCACGAGGTGTGGGCCCTGGTCAGCCGGGAGCTCGGCCTGAAACACCACAAGTACGCGACCGCCGAGTACCTGCGCGCGACCAAGCGGCTCGGGTTGCCCGCCGATCGCATCCCGCAGCTCCAGGAGGTCAGCGAGCTGCTGGCGCCGCTGACCGGGTTCCGCTACGTCCCGGCCGCCGGGCTGGTGCCGCTCAGGGACTTCTACGGTGTCCTGGCGGACGGGCTCTTCCATTCCACGCAGTACATCCGGCACCACTCCACGCCGCTGTACACGCCGGAGCCCGACGTGATCCACGAGGTGATCGGCCACGCCAACGCGCTGGCCTCCGACCGCTACTCGCGCCTGTACCGCCTGGCGGGGCAGGCGGCCCGGCGGGTCGAGGGCAAGGACGCGCTGGAGTTCATCTCGAAGATCTTCTGGTTCACGATGGAGTTCGGCGTGATGACGGACCAGGGCGAGTTGCGGGCGTACGGCGCGGGGATCCTGTCCTCGTACGGGGAGATCGAGGAGTTCCGGGGGATGGACATTCGCCCGCTGGACATCGCCGCCATGGGTACCACGCACTACGACATCACGAAATACCAGGACGTACTCTTCCGTGCGGAGTCGCTGGAGCACCTCGAGGACATCGTCGGGGACTTCTGGGCGACCTGCGATGACGAGAGTATCGCCCGGCTAATCGCGGACATTCGCTAAGAGCGGGCATCGGTTCGGCGGAATGTTCTATAGCGCACGCCCTGTTTCAGGCTAGATTCCGCTTGATCGTCTTATTGTTACGTGTTGCGGGATATATCCCGATCGTCACGTAATGGGGGAGACGGTTGGGGTGGATGATGAGAGCAAGGAAACGGGTGGCCGCGGCCGCCGTCCTGCTGGTCACCGCGCAGGCCACCGCCTGCAGCACGTGTCAGGGCCTGACGCCGGTGAGCATGCCGACACCGTCCCCCGCGCGGCAGGCGGCACCGGTCGTTCCGACGTCCGGAACGCCTCCTCCCGCGCCGTTCCTGGCCGCGGTCCCGGCGGTCCCGGCGCCCGTCTTCCCCGGCGCCGGGGCACCCCGGGAGCCCGGGCGGGTGCGGGCCGCCCACTCCCCGAAGATCCTCCCCAAGGAGCTCGGGCACAGCTTGGACGTGTTCCTCGCGAAGTACGGCGGCCGGACCGCCGCCTCGGTGTACGACCTGGGCACCGGCCGGCGCTACAGCTACCACCACACCCTGCAGCTCCCGTCGGCCAACACCTCCAAGGTGAGCATCCTGACGGCACTGCTGCTCGGTACGCGGTGGCGCGAGCTGGGTGAACGGGCCAAGACCGACGCGAAGAACATGATCCGCTTCAGCGACAACGAGGCGGCCGACCGGCTGTACCAGCGGATCGGGCTGGAGCCGGGCCTGGCCAGGGCGAACCGCAGGTTCGGCCTCAAGCGCACCTACACCCCCGGCAGGCGGTGCGTGGACCTGTACTGCTGGAGCGTCGCGCAGACCACCACCGAGGACCAGATCCGGCTCGTCAAGGCGCTGGCCACCGGTGAGAGCCCGCTGGCCCCCCTGGAGCGCCGCAAGGTGCTCGGGCTGATGGGGAGGGTGGCCCCCGAGCAGAAGTGGGGGATCAGCGCCGGGGCGTGCGGGAAGGACGAGGTGTCGCTGAAGAACGGCTGGCTGCGGCACGCGGCGAACGGGCGCTGGGCGGTCGCCAGCGCCGGGCTGATCCGCGGGCACGGGCACGACTACGCGGTGGCCGTCCTCACCGAGGACAGTCCGAGCATGGAGACCGGCATCGCCAGGATCGAGGGCGTGACCGAGCGCCTCATGAACGCCTTCAGGGGCGGGCGTGGCTGCGAGACGACCGCGAACTGAGCGGTCCGTGTGGAGCCGCAGGCTCGCGTACGTGTCACGCCGTCCTGTCGACCAGCCGGTAGCCCACTCCTCGTACGGTCTGGATCAGTCGGTCGTCGTTGTCGCCCAGGCGGGCACGGAGACGCTTGACGTGCACCGCGATGGTGTTGGTCGAGGTCGTCTCGGTGGAGTTCCAGACATGTCGCATGATCTGCTCCCGCGTCACCGTGCGGTGCGCGTTGCGCATCAGGTAGTGCAGCAGCTCGAACTCGCGCAGCGGCAGATGGACGATCCTGCCGTCGACCTTCACCTGGTAGGCGTTGACGTCCAGTTCCACCGGGCCGACCACGAGTGCCCTGCGGATTCCGGCCTCGCCGGTGAACGCGGCGTGGATCAGTGGCAGCAACTCGGGAACCCGGTACGGCCGGGCCACGCACGCGGTGGCTCCGGCCGTCAGCGCCTGGACGGCCTGCTGGGCATGCCCCTCGCCCACGCCCAGCAGGACGGGGATCGCCCGCGTCAATCGCACCGCGCGGACGAACTCCACCGCCCCTATGACCGGCAGCGAGGCGCTGACGAGAACGACGTCGGGGCGGCGCGCCCCGGCCTGCAACAGGGCCTGGGCGCCGTCGGTGACGCCCATGACCTGTACCCCTTCGCGTTCCAGGACGGCGGCCAGGTCGTGGACCATGGCCACCTCGGGATCGGCCACCAGCAGCATGGGCGCCGTTCGTGTGTCCCCGTCCACCTCTGGTGCCGTCTGCGGCTGGATCACCCGGATCCTCCAATATGGGTTTAGCCGAAGCGGCCGGTGATGTAGTCCTCGGTCCGCTTGTCAGTGGGGTTGGTGAAGATGCGGCTGGTCTCGTCGAACTCCACCAGGCGGCCGTGCCGCACGCCGGCCTCGTCAACCTCGGCGGTGAAGAAGGCCGTGCGGTCCGAGACGCGGGCGGCCTGCTGCATGTTGTGGGTGACGATGACGATCGTGTAGTCGCGCGTCAGCTCCTGCATCAGGTCTTCGATCTTGGTGGTCGCGATCGGGTCCAGGGCCGAGCAGGGCTCGTCCATCAGGATGACGTCGGGCTTCACCGCGATCGCCCGCGCGATGCACAGACGCTGCTGCTGTCCGCCGGACAGGGATAGCGCGTTCTGCTTGATCTTGTCCTTGACCTCGTCCCAGAGAGCCGCCTTGGTCAGCGCCTCCTCGACGATCTCGTCCATGTTGCCCTTGATCCCGTTGACCCGGGGACCGTAGGCGATGTTGTCGTAGATCGACTTGGGGAAGGGGTTCGGCTTCTGGAAGACCATGCCGATCCGGCGGCGGACCTCGATCGGGTCCACGTGGTCGCCGTAGAGGTTCTCGTCGTGGTACAGGATCTCGCCGGCCGCGCGGGCGCCGGGGATGAGGTCGTTCATCCGGTTGAAGCAGCGGAGCACCGTGCTCTTGCCGCAGCCGGACGGGCCGATCATGGCCGTGATCTCGCGGTTGCCGATGGTCAGGTTGACCCCGCGTACCGCCTCGTAGTCGCCGTAGAAGACGCTGAGGTTGGAGACGGTGAAGACCGGGTCGAGGGCTTCGATGGTGCGGGGGACTTCGGGGCCGCGCACGTTCACGTTCGGCACGGAAATTCCAATCTCGGACATTTCTTACCTCACCAGCGCTTCTGATAGCGGTTACGGAGCCAGATGGCGACGGAGTTCATCAGGAGCAGGATCGCCAGCAGGATCACGATCGCCGCCGCGGCGAGGATGGCGAACTCCTCCTGAGGACGGCTGATGAAGCTGTAGATCTGCAGGGGCAGGACGGTGAAACTGCTCCAGACGCCCTCGGGGTTGAACCGGACCAGCGTCGCGGCACCGAGCATCAGGAACGGGGCGGCCTCGCCGATCGCACGGGAGAGGGCCAGGATCGAGCCCGTCGCGATGCCCGGGATCGACGCCGGGAGCACCTGGCGGTAGATGGTCTGCCACTGGGTGGCGCCCAGCGCCAGCGAACCCTCGCGGATCGACGGCGGCACCGCGCGGATGGCCTCGCGGGCGGAGATGATCACGATGGGGAGGACGAGCAGCGAGATGGTGACCGCGCCGGTCATCACGGTGAAGCCGAACTGCATCCAGCGAGCGATGATCCCCAGGCCGAGGATGCCGTAGACGATCGAGGGAACGGCCGCCAGGTTGGAGATGTTCAGCTCGATCAGCTTGTTGTACCACTTGGTCCTGTCGGCGTACTCCTCAAGGTAGATCGCCGCGAGGATGCCGGTGGGCAGGGCCATGAGCGCGGTCAGCCCGATGATCCACAGGGTGCCGAAGATGCCCGACTGGATACCGGACGTCTCCGGGCGGCGGATCGAGGGCTGGTTCTCCCACAGCATCGAGTTGAGCCGGGGCCAGCCCTCCTCGACGACGTAGACCAGCAGCATGGCCAGGAACAAGAGGGCGATCGCGAGGCTGGCCAGCAGCGCGATGCGGAAGAGGTGTTCCTTGAGAGGGCGTCCCTTGCTCGCCAACTGCACGGCCGAGCGGGGGGTGGAGAGGATGGCCATCAGTCGTAGACCTCGCGATACTTCTGGACCATGCGGGCGCTGAGGTAGTTCATCGCGAAGGTGATCACGAAGAGCAGGGAACCCACCGCGAAGATGGTCTTGTAGGCGATCGAGCCGACAGAGGCGTCGCCGGAGCCGGCCTGGGCGATGAAGGCCGCCATCGTGGCCATCTCGTTGCCCGGGTAGAGCGTGAAGACGGACTTGAAACCGCCGGCGATCGCGACGATCATCGTCTCGCCCGCGGCCCGGGAGACCGCCAGGATGATGGCGGCGACGATGCCGGAGAACGCGGCGGGGACGACGACGCGTACCGAGGTGAGCATCTTGGAGGCGCCGAGGGCGTACGAGCCCTCGCGCAGGCCGTTGGGCACCGCGGCCATCGAGTCCTCCGACAGCGACGCGACGATCGGGATGATCATCACGCCGACCAGGAGGCCGGCGGCGAGCGCGTTCTTGCCGTCCAGGTCCAGGAAGGGGAAGACGTCCCTCAGCAGCGGGGTGACGAAGGTGAGGGCGAAGAAGCCGAAGACCACCGTCGGGACGCCCGCGAGGACCTCGAGCACCGGCTTGAAGATCTTGCGGGTCCGGTGGGAGGCGTACTCCGACAGGTAGATCGCGGCGGCCAGGCCGAGCGGTACGGCGACCACGACGGCGATCAGGGTGATCTCCAGGGTGGCGACGATGAGCGGCCACACGCCGAACGACGGCGGGTTGAACAGCGGCCCCCAGTTGGTGGAGCCGAAGAACTCCCCGAAGCTCACCGAACCGAAGAACTCGATGGTCGGTTCGAGGAGCGCGATGACGATGCCGATCGTGGTCGCCACCGACACCATCGCCGCGGCCAGGAGAACGGCCTTGATGACGAACTCGCCGTAACGCGGGCGCGACCGCGCCAGGGACCCCGGGGCCCCTGGAACGGTCGTGCGGTGCTGGGCCGACATCAGCCGGCGCTCTTCAGCGCGGTGATGTCAGCCTTGAGCTTGGCCTCCTGCTCGGAGTTGAGCGGGATGAACTTCGCGTCCTTGGCGATCGCGTTGATGTTGGCCGCGTAGTAGTCGAGGAAGGCCGCGACCTCGGGCCGCTTCACCGCGTCGGTGGAGGGGTAGACGAACAGCGGGCGGGCGAGCGGGGTGTACTTGCCGGCCTGGGCCGACTCGACGCTCGGGGCCACGCAGCCGCTGCCGGAGTCGATCTCCACGGCCTTCAGCTTCTCGGCGTTCTCCTCGAAGTAGGTGAAGCCGAAGTAGCCCAGGCCGCCCTTGGCGCCCTCGACACCGGTGACGATGTCGTTGTCGTTCTCGCTCGGGCTGTAGTCCTTGCGGCTGGCGCCCTCCTCACCGTTGATCTCGTCGGTGAAGTAGTCGAAGGTGCCGGAGTCGGTGCCGGGGCCGTAGAGCTTGAGCTCCTCGGCCGGGAACTTGGCGTCGACGTCCTTCCAGGTCTTGATCTTGCCCTCGGCCGCCGGCTCCCACATCTTCTTGAGCTGGTCGGTGGTGAGGCAGGTGACCCAGTCGTTCTCCTTGGGAACCACCACGGTCAGCGCGTCGACGGCCACCGTGAGCTCGGCGAACTTGACGCCCTTCGCGTCGCAGGCCGCCTTCTCCTCATCCTTGATCGCGCGGGAGGCGTTGGAGATGTCGGTCTCGCCGGCGCAGAACTTCTCGAAGCCACCGCCGGTGCCCGAGGTGCCGACCGGCACTTTCACCTGCGGCTGCTCCTCGCCGAAGAGCTCGGAGGCGGCCTGGGTGAGGGGCGCCACGGTGCTGGAACCGTCGATCTTGATCTCGCCGGTCAGGGCCGCGCCGGCACCCGCCTCGGCGGAGGACGCGCTGGTGGCGGCGGGGGTGCTGCCGTCACTGTTGGGCTTGGCGTCGCCACCACAAGCGGCCGCGAGCGATACGACGAGCGCGGCCGTCGCCACCGCGCTGAGGCGGCGCTGTCCACTGGTCACGGTATGTTCCTTCTCCGTAGTGAGATCTGTTCTCGATGCCTCCGATGAAAGTGGGGCAAAGTGAACGGAAATGAAACGAGCCATGACCGGGGCCGGAAGAGGTAGGCCCACGGATGTGAATACCGGAACTTAGACGGGATTTTACGCTCGGTTTCCGGTCCGGTAGGCCCGGTGGGCTGGGCCTCGGAGACTCCCTGGTCCGGGCGTGGCCCGGTGCGAGAGCCCTCCCGCCGGAACGTTCCCGTGTCCGGCCGCCGTCCTCGCGGACGTGCCGATGTGTTCACCTTCCCGACATCCGGCGGCAGGTAACGCGGCCGGATGTCCGGCGCGGCCCGGAACGGAGCCGCGCGTGGACGCTCCCGGGTGGGGGCAGGCCGGCGAGCGGGCGGGTGACAGGATCGCCGAGCGGGGTGGGCGAGGCCGTCAAGGGGCAGGTGAGAGGCCGCTGGGCGGGGACAGGGGCGGGTGACAGGCCTCTGGGCAGGGGGCGGAGCGGGTGACGGGTCGCTGGGCGGATCGCTAGGCAGGGAGGGTCAGCGGTCCGCTGCCGAGGCGTTTGAGGACCTCGCCGTGCAGGGGGCCGTTGCTGCACAGCAGGCTGCCGCCGTCGACGTCGGGCACGCCCGACAGGTCGGTCCAGATACCGCCCGCCTCCTCGACGATCACGGTCAGCGCCGCGATGTCCCAGGGGGAGAGCTCAGGTTCCGCCGACACGTCGGCCGCGCCCTCGGCGACCAGCATGTGCGACCAGAAGTCGCCGTAGGCGCGGCTACGCCAGACGGAGCGGTTCAGGTCGAGGAACGCGTCGAGCTTTCCGGCCTCCTCCCAGCCGCTGATGCTGGAGTAGGAGAACGAGGCGTCCTCGAGGTTGGTGACGGAGGAGACCTGGCACCGCGTGGCCTTGGTGAGGCTCTTGCCGGTCCAGGCGCCGCTGTCGCGGGCGGCCCACCAGCGGCGGCCGAGGGCGGGAGCGGAGACCAGGCCCACGACGACGCGGCCCTGATCCATCAGGGCGATGAGGGTGGCCCAGACGGGCACTCCGCGCACGTAGTTCTTGGTGCCGTCGATCGGGTCGATGATCCACGAGCGGTCGCCGTGGCCGCTCGCGCCGAACTCCTCGCCGATCACGGCGTCGCGCGGCCTGGCCCGGCCGAGTGCGGCGCGGATCGCCTCCTCGGCGGCCTGGTCGGCGTCGCTCACCGGTGTGAGGTCGGGTTTGGTCTCCACCCGCAGGTCCATGGACTTGAACCGGCGCATGGTCAGATCGTCGGCGGCGTCGGCCATGACATGCGCGAGGCGAAGATCGTCGTTGTAACCCGTCACGGGCGCCAACGCTATCGCGTCGACGGCCGAATGGCGGAGATCAGGGAGCAAGCGGAACAATCGTGTCGCGTCCCACCAGGCTCGGATACCGCGTGAAACATCCGTTGGCATCGGTGTTACTGGCGAGTAGCATTCCGGTATGACCTTTGACGTGGGTGAGTTCATGCTGCAGAGCGTCCCGTTCGCCAGGACGCTGGGTATCTCGTTCGACAAGGTGGAACCGGGCTTCGCCGTCGCCCGGATGGCCGACCGGGCCGATCTGCACAACCACGTGGGAGGCCCGCACGCAGGGGCCCTGTTCAGCGTCGCGGAGACGGCCTCCGGCGCGGCCATGATCTCCACCTTCGGCGACCAGCTGTCACGGGCCACCCCGCTGGCCAAGAGCGCGGCGATCCGCTATCTGAAGCTCGCGAAGGGCGAGGTCGTCGCGGAGGCCCGCCTCCGGGCCTCCCGCGAGGAGGTCGTGGCCACGCTGGACGCGGGAGAGCGCCCCGAGTTCGACGTCGCCGTCGAGATCAGGACCGCCGACGGCACCCTCGTGTCCGAGATGACCGTCGCCTGGGCCTTCCGGTTGAACCGCTGACGCCGTGTCGAACCGCCGATGCCCCACTGACGGCGACGGCAGCCCGGTGACGGCGACCTGGTGACGGCGCGTCGCGGCGAGCCTCGCCGGCCGTTCGTCCGCTTCGCCGAGCCTCGGTCCCGTCTCCGGCCTGCCCTCACGACTGGTCGTCGTCGGAGGCGCCCTCGCGGCTGGCGAGCAGGCGGCGCAGGGAGGCGAGCCGGGCCGGGTCGGCGTGCCCGGCCGCCACCCAGGCGTCCAGGGCGCACTCCTCGGAAAGGTGGTTGCAGCCCTTCGGACACTGGATGGTGCCCTCGATCAGGTCGGGGAAGCCCGCCAGGACCGTCTCCACCGAGACGTGGGCCAGCCCGAAGCTGCGCACTCCCGGGGTGTCGATGATCCAGCCGCCCTCCGGCAGTTCCAGGGCGACGGCCGACGTGGAGGTGTGACGACCCCGGCCGGTCACCGCGTTCACGTGGGAGACGGCCCGGTTGGCATCCGGCACCAGGGCGTTGACCAGCGTCGACTTGCCCACTCCCGAATGGCCGACGAGCACGCTGATCCGGCCCTTCAGGCGCTCTCGCACCTCTTCCAGGCCGCCCCCCTTCTGGACCACCACGTACGGCACCCCGAGAGGGTCGTACAGCGAGACCAGCTCGTCGGGTGAGGCGAGGTCGGACTTGGTGAGGCAGAGCATCGGGTCGATGTCGGCGTCGAAGGCCGCGACGAGCATCCGGTCGATCATGCGGGGCCGGGGCGGCGGGTCGGCCAGGGCCGTCACGATGACGAGCTGGTCGGCGTTGGCGACCACGGGACGCTCGATGCCGTCGGTGTTGTCGGTGTCGTCCGCGGAGCGGCGGAGCATGGAGGTGCGGGGCTCCACCCGCACGACGCGGGCCAGCGTGTCGGCCATGCCGGAGACGTCGCCCACCAGGGCCACCCGGTCGCCGACCACGATGCCCTTGCGGCCCAGCTCGCGCGCCTTCATGGCGACCACGACCCTGCCGCTCATCGCGGCGCCCTCCGCGTGGTCCTTCTTGCGGCGACGGCCCTTCTCACCCGCCGACTCGACCAGGCACGTGTAGCGGCCGCGGTCGACGGCCACCACGAACGCCGGGATCGCGTCCTCGTGGGCAGGGCGGATCCGGGTCCGGGGCCGGGATCCCTTCCCCGGCCTGACCCTGACGTCGTCCTCGTCGTACTCGCGCTTTCTCAGTTTCTCCGCCTTGTCCGGCCCGGTGTGCCCCCGAGAAGGGACGCGAGGCCTGTCGACCGTGCCGACCGGTCGCCCCTCACCGCACGCCGCGCAGCATGTCCGCCCACATGGAGGCGAACTCGGGGAGGGTCTTACCCGTGGTGGCGATGTCCTCCACCTCGACGCCGGGCACGGCCAGCCCGATCACCGCTCCGGCGGTGGCCATCCGGTGGTCGGCGTAGGAGTGGAACACCCCGCCGGTGAGCGGGCGGGGCCTGATCTCCAGGCCGTCCTCGGTCTCGTTCGCGTCGCCGCCGAGGCCGTTGATCTCGGCGACCAGGGCGGCCAGCCGGTCGGTCTCGTGCCCGCGGATGTGGGCGACGCCGCCGATCCTGCTGGGGGAGCTCGCGAGAGCGGCCAGCGCGGCGATCGTCGGGGTCAGCTCGGCCACGTCGCGCAGGTCCGCCTCGATGCCGCTGATCCGCCCGGTGCCGGTGACCGCCAGGCCCTCGGGCGTGTGCTCCACCGAGGCGCCCATGCCGGCCAGCAGCGTGCGGAGCTGGTCACCCGGCTGGGTCGTCCGCGCGGGCCAGTCGGGGATGGTGACCGTGCCGCCGGTCACCATGGCGGCGGACAGGAAGGGCGCCGCGTTGGACAGGTCGGGCTCCACCGTGAAGTCCCTCGCCCCGATGGGGCCGGGCTCGACCCGCCAGACGTCGGGCTCGGAGTCGTCCACCACGACGCCGAACTCGCGAAGCATCTGGACGGTCATCCGGATGTGCGGCTGCGAGGGGATCGGCGGGCCCTCGTGGCGTACCGTCACGCCCTTCTCGAAGCGCGCCGCCGCCAGCAGCAGGCCGGAGAGGAACTGCGACGAGCCGGACGCGTCGAGCCTGACCTCGCCGCCGGCCAGCGGTCCCCGCACCGTGAACGGCAGCGCGTCGCCCGTCACCTCGGCGCCGAGGGCGCGCAGCGCGCGCAGGATCGGGCCCATCGGGCGCTTGCGGGCGTGCGGATCGCCGTCGAAGAAGACCTCGCCCCTGGCCAGCGCCGCCATCGGCGGCACGAAGCGCATGACCGTGCCCGCCAGCCCCACGTCGATGCGGGCCCCGCCGGTGACGGGGCCGGGCGTGATCGCCCAGTCGACGCTGGAGGCGCTCTCGTTGGAGGGGACCATCGTCGCGCCCAGCGCCCGCAGCGCGTCCGCCATCAGGTCGGCGTCGCGGCTGCGCAGCGCCAGGCGTACCGTGCCGGGTCCCTCGGCCAGCGCGGCGAGCAGCAGCGCGCGGTTGGTCACGGACTTCGACCCGGGCAGGGGGACGGTCGCGCGGACGGGTTCGGTCGCGGTCGGCGCGGGCCACAGCGGAGCGGACATGGTCGAAAGCCTACCGTTGCCCGCCCCGCGCCGCCCTTCCGTGCCCGGGTGCGGAAGGGCGGCGCGATCGGTGAGGTGAGGAGCCGGGTAGGCCGGGTAAGGCGTCGTCACCGCGACACCCGGCGGCACCGCCGGGAGGGCGCGGCAAGATCGGAAAACGGGGTTGGGGACTCCCCGGTGCGTCGTGGCGTGGGAAAGTGGAGAGATGTGCGGAAGATACGCGTCTGCGCGGGCCAAGCAGGAGTTGCTGGAGGAGTTCCAGGTCGAGCTCGACGGAGCGGCCGACGAGGAACTCAGGCCCGACTACAACGTCGCGCCCACGAAACCGGTGTACGCGGTGATGAGCCGGGTGCCGAAGGCCGAACCGGAAGGCCGGCCGGTCAGGCAGCTTCGCGTGGTCCGCTGGGGGCTGGTCCCTGCCTGGGCGAAGGACCCGTCCATCGGCTCGAAGATGATCAACGCGCGGGTGGAGACGGTGGCGGAGAAGCCCGCCTACCGCAAGGCGTTCGCCGAGCGCAGGTGCCTGATCCCGGCCGACGGCTACTACGAGTGGGTCGTGCTGGACGAGAAGGACGCCAAGGGGAAGCCGAAGAAGCAGCCCTACTTCGTCCGCCCCGCCGACGGTGGCGTGATGGCGATGGCGGGACTGTACGAGTTCTGGCGGGACCGGGGCCGGGACGACGACGACCCGCTCTCCTGGCTGGTGACCTGCACGATCATCACGACCGACGCCGTGGACGAGGCGGGCAGGGTCCACGACCGGATGCCGATGCTGATCGAGCGCGACCGCTGGGGCGAGTGGCTCGACCCCGGGGTGCCCGACGCGCAGGGGTTCCTGATCCCGGCGGGCTCCACGGGACTGGAGATCCATCCGGTCTCCACCGCCGTCAACTCGGTGCGCAACAACAGCCCGGAGCTCGTCGAGCCGATGAAGGAGGCGTAGGGCGACGGCCGGGCGCTTCTTCGGGAGCGCCGGGTGATTCGAGGCCGCGGGCGAGGGCGGCGGCCACGCCCTTTCCGAAAGCGCCGGGTGATCCGGTGTAAAACTTTCGCCAAGTGGGCATCCGGTGAGGAAAGCGATTCCTCGTGGCGGAGTGGCGTATCAGTGCGATGACGAGGTCACGAGATCGCCGTCACAGAGCCCCCTTTTTTTGCGCCTGACGGGAGAGCCGGGGATCCCCACACAGGCCGCCCCGGCTTCCCGGAGGTGCGGATTCGTGGATGTCGCGACCGCGCGCGAGCGCCTGAAGAGCATGCTCGCCGAACTCGACCGGTCCATCGGAGTGCTTCGCGGGGACTCCCCCGCCGTACGGGAACGGGATCGGTCCCCGGCCGACGCCGGCTCCGACCTGACCGACTCCGATCGCAACCGGGCCCTGCTGGAGGTGGCCACCCGGCACCGGCGCTCGGTGCTGGAGGCGCTCAGACGGATGGACGAGGGAGGTTACGGCCTCTGCGCGGACTGCGGGGCGCCGGTCCCCGAGAGCAGGCTGGAGGCGCGGCCGGAGGCGGCCCGCTGCGTGCCGTGCCAGTCCCGGCGCGAGCGCAGGCGCTGAGCCCGCCCGGTGGCCGCGCCCCAGGGGTGCGGCCACCGGGCCTCAGGGGCGCCGGGCGCTGGCCACCAGGTGGATGCCCACCGTGTCGTCGTCGTCCGGGTGGGCGTCCAGCTCCGTGTTGACCAGCCAGGCGAGCGCCCGGGAGTCGGAGGCGAGCACGTGGTCGACCGTGGAGGGGGACAGCACCGTGCGGGGTCGTATCCACTCGACCTCAAGTCCGGCGTCGGTGAGCAGCTCGCGCAGCTGGGCGCTGCTGAAGCACCGGGTGATGCTGCCGTCGGGCCAGGGCACGAGCATGACCTCGCCGGTCTGGCGCAGATGGGCCCAGTAGTTCTGCTCGGCGAGTATCGCCATCCCCAGCACCAGGGAGTCGACGCAGACCAGCGCCCGGCCGCCGGGACGCAGGACCCTGGCGACGTCGCCGATCGCGGATTCGGCCATCAGCTCCACCGACATCGCCCGCTCCTCGGCGAGCACGGCGTCCACGCTGCAGTCGGGCAGGAAACGCAGGTCGTCGGCGCGTACCTGGCTGACCTTGGAGATGTCGTGCAGCGGCTGACCGTTCGTGGGCCTGCGGAAGTCGACCACCTCGATCACCCGGTGTCCCGCCTTCGCCGCCTGGACGGCCCAGCGGCCGTCGCCGCAGGACATGTCGAGGACGGTGGACGGGGTTTCCGGCAGCCATCGGCTCAGTTGCTCGGCCACGACCGCGTGGTAAAAGGTCCAGTACGGCCCGAGCGCACCTGAGCCGTTCAGCTCTTCGGCCGGGATGGGCAGCACAAGCAGCTCCTGGCGTCGGGAGGATCCGGTGGTCTTTCAACTACCTACCGGTACGTACCTTCTTTTTCCCCGTACCGGGTCGTTCGTCACCTTCTATCTTGCGGGAACAGATGGCAGTGCGGGTGTGTTGCAAGCGGACAACGCACGATCCTTTCGGAGGTTGGCAAGCAGATGCTCGCCTTGATCGAACCCGTCACCCGCCCCGGTGATCGGCCTATCCCTGACGAGCGGGTATTCTCCGCTCAGTACGGTGTCCCGCGTCAGCAGGACTCCGGCGATCTTAAGGGGGTGGGTCAGGTCCCTGCGACAGACGAGGAGACTCTGGAGCAGCGGAGCACACGGTTCGAGCGGGATGTCATGCCCTATCTCGACCAGCTCTACTCCGCCGCGCTTCGGATGACCCGGAACCCCGCGGACGCCGAGGACCTTCTTCAGGAGACCTTCGCGAAGGCCTTCGCGTCCTTTCACCAGTTCCAGCAAGGCACGAACCTCAAGGCCTGGCTTTACCGGATCCTGACGAACACTTTCATCAACAGTTACCGCAAGAAGCAGCGGGAGCCCAAGCAGTCGGGCACCGAGGAGATCGAGGACTGGCAGCTGGCCAGGGCCGAGTCGCACACCTCGGCCGGGCTGAAGTCGGCGGAGATCGAGGCGCTCGAACACCTCCCCGACACCGACGTGAAGCGGGCGCTGGCCGCGCTCCCCGAGGAGTTCCGCATCGCGGTCTACCTCGCCGACGTCGAGGGCTTCCCGTACAAGGAGATCGCCGACATCATGGGGACCCCCATCGGGACCGTGATGTCGCGGCTGCACCGTGGCCGCCGCCAGCTGCGGACCCAACTTGAGGACTACGCCCGCGAGCGTGGCCTGGTTCCCGCGGAGGGTGCGAAGTGAACGAGCGAGACAGGAAAGACGAGCCCGCCGGCACGGGCTCCCTGCCCCGGGGCCGGGTGATCGCATGAGCTGCGGCGACCACCACGACACCGACTGTCGCGAGGTCCTGGACAAGGTCTACACCTACCTGGACGGCGAGCTCGACGAGGGCAACTGCGCCGACATCCGCGAGCACCTGGACGAGTGCCACCCCTGCCTGGAGGAGTACGGCCTGGAGCAGGTCGTCAAGCAACTCGTCGCCAAGCACTGCGGCTGTGACCAGGCCTCGGCCGACCTGCGGGCCAAGGTGCTCAGCCGTATCGACCAGGTGCGCTCCGAACTGGCTCGCTGACCTCCTAGGATCTCTCGTACGGCCTTGGCCATACGACGATGGGGGTTCACCATGCGCATACTCGTGACCGGCGGGGCGGGATTCATCGGATCCACCCTCGTCGACCGGCTGCTGGCCGACGGGCACGAGGTCGCGGTCGTGGACGACCTGTCGGGCGGCGACCGGGGCAACCTGGCCCGCGCCGCGGAGAGTCCCCTGTTCGCCCTGCACGTGATGGACATCCGTGACCCGGCCCTGATCGGCCTGGCCGCCGAGTGGAGGCCCGAGGTCGTCTGCCATCTCGCCGCGCAGATCAGCGTGCGCAAGAGCGTGGCCGACCCGGTCCACGACGCCCGGCTCAACGTCGAGGGCACCGCGTCGGTCCTGACGGCGGCCCACCACGGAGGCACCCGCAAGGTCGTCTTCGCCTCCTCGGTCGCGGTGTACGGCAGGCCCGCGGTCATCCCGGTCCCCGGCGGCGCGGCGACCGACCCGCGCTCCCCGTACGCCGCCTCCAAGCTGAGCGCGGAGACCTACCTGGCCACGTTCAAGGCGCTGCACGGCATCGACTACACCACGCTGGTGCTCTCCAACGTCTACGGCCCGCGCCAGTCGCCCGACGGCGAGGCGGGGGTGGTCGCCATCTTCACCGACGCGCTGCTCAACGGCACCCCCACGGTGGTGTACGGCGACGGCTCCCAGACTCGCGACTACATCTTCGTCGACGACGTGGTGGACGGTTTCGCCCGCGCCTGCGGCACCGAGGGCGGCGGCGGCCGTTTCAACCTGGGCACCGGCGTCCAGACCACCGACCGGAGGCTGCACTCCCTGGTCGCGGAGGCGGCCGGTGTCGCCGACGCGCCGGGCGAGGCTCCCACCCGCCTGGGCGATCTCCCCGCGATGGCCGTCGACCCGGCCCCCGCGTTCGAGGGGATCGGCTGGCGTCCCCAGACGGATCTGGCCGTCGGGCTGAAGAGCACCGTCGACTGGGCGAGGACCAGGCTCGCGAGCCTGTGACGGCGCAGGCCACCGAGGCGCCCCTGGGCGGGCCCGGGCATCGATGGCGGCCGGTGATTGCTTGATTACGCTTTGCTTGCGATTGGTCGTCTCGCTCTCCTGAGCAGGTTCGCTTCGATAGCCTGGGTGCGAAATCGACGTGGAGGCAGCGCATGTTAAAGGAAACGGTCACCCCGGTCTTTCCTGGGATTTCCTGGACCTGAGCACGCGCCCTTTAGGAACACTAGGGTGGCCGCTTTGCGTGGACTGCCGTGGTTTGCCAAGGTCTATCTGATCCTTGTCATCGGAGCCGCGTTCGCGCTGCTCGGATACAACGTGGCCGAGGACGGCCGGCTGGATCCGCTCGACTGGTCCAACCTCATGGTGCTGGCCCTGCTGTTCCTGGTGTGCGAGTCGGTGCCCACCCTGCTGCACGTCCGGCAGGCCGCGGTGTCGGTCAGCTTCTCCGCCGTGCTCGCCGCGGTGGTGCTGCTCGGCCCCGAGGGGGCGGCGCTGGTCGGCATGACGGCCATGTTCAGCGTGCGGCCCGGCCTGCCGCTGGTGAAGCGGCTGTTCAACAGCGCCCAGTTCGCGATCTGCGGCTATGTCGCGGGCCGGGTCTACGTGTGGCTCGGCGGCAGGTCCGGGGTGCCGACCATCGACGGGTTCGACGCCATCATCGTGCCGTTCGCGGGCGCGGCGGCCGTCTTCGTGCCCCTCAACTTCGTCCTGATCGCGATCGTGCTGAAGCTCACCGGCCAGGCCGACCAGGTGCCGTTGCGGGGCGTGGCGCAGTTCATGGTCTCCTACTTCGGCTACGCCACCTTCGGGCTGCTGATCGCCGGGCTGTGGGCCACGGTCAGCTCGATCTCCGCGGTGCTCGTGCTGCTTCCGCTCTTCGTGGCCCGCTGGGCCTTCGGCCAGTACCTCGCGCAGCAGCGCTCCTACGACGCGACGATCGCCGCGCTCTGCCAGGCCGTGGAGACCAAGGACTACTACACGCGCGGCCACTGCACCCGCGTCTCCCTGGCCGCCGGAATGATCGCCGAGGAGATCGGCATGGGGTCCGAGCGGCTGCGCGCGATCCGCTACGCCGGGATGCTGCACGACGTCGGCAAGCTGGGCGTGCCGACCAAGGTGCTGCAAAAGGACGGCCCGCTCAGCGAGGAGGAGTTCGCGGCCATCCAGCTCCATCCGATGCGCGGGCTGGAGATCGTGCGCGGCATCGACTTCCTGGACGAGGCGTTCGCCGGGATCATGCACCACCACGAGCGGCAGGACGGCAAGGGTTACCCGATGGGCCTGGCGGGGGACGAGATCCCGGAGTTCGCCAGGATCATCGCGGTGGCCGACGCCTTCGACTCGATGACCTCCGACCGCTCCTACCGCAACGCCCGCTCGCGCGAGGTGGCGATGGCCGAGCTGCGCAAGGGCGCCGGCACCCAGTTCGACCCGGTGATGGTGGTCGCCTTCGTCAAGGCCGTCGACCGTGACGGCTGGGAGCCGCCGCGCACGGTCGTCACGCCCCCGGTCGACGTGTCGGAGACCACGGCGAAGGACCACGACGACCCGACCGTGCCCATCCAGGTGGTGTCCGAGCGATGAACGGCTCCGGCGCCAACCGGGTTTTCCAGACGCTCGACTCGGGCCAGCTCCTGCTGATCTGCGCGGCGGGGCTCCTGGCGGTGGCCGGGGTGGCCCACACGGCCGCGACCGGCCTGCTCGACCCCCAGATCGCCGTCGCCTTCGGCGCGCTGATCGCGATCGGGGAGCTGGCCAGGCTCACCATGCCCGGCAACAGGGAGGTGGCGCCGATCGGCGCGGCGGCCGCGCTCGGTTACACGCTCCTGCTGGACATGGGCGGCGTTCCCGCGGAGCATTCGGCGCTGCAGGTCGTCGCGGTGCTGGCGGCCGGCATGGTCGCGGGGGCGCTGCCGCACCTCGCGGTGGGCCGCCCGCCCCAGCTGGACGGGATGGCACGCAGGCTCTTCACCGGCGCCCTGCTCGCGCTGGCCTACCGGCCCCTGGCCGGGCCGTTGTTCGACCTGGCCAGGGGCGGGGAGAGCGGCTGGTGGCCCGCGCTCGGCGTGATGGCCCTGTTCATCCTGCTCATGGTGGTGGTCGACGTGCTGCTGGCCGCCGTGCTGCGGGCCGAGCAGGTGCGTGCCGCTCTCAGGGTGGCCGTCCACGACGAGCTGTGGATGGCCGCGCCGCTGGGGGCCGCCGTCGCCGCCTCGGGCATCCTGCTCGCGCTCGCCTCGCACAGCATGGGCATGACCGCGCTGCTGGTCTTCGCCGCGCCGCTGCTGGTCACCCAGGTCGCCTTCCGCAAGTACGCCGGGATCAGGGCGACCTACCTGCAGACCGTACGGGCGCTGGCGCGGGTCACCGAGGTCGGCGGGTACGTCGAGCCGGGGCACTCCCGCCGGGTGAGCCGCCTGTCGGTGGCGGTCGGGCGGGAGCTCGGCACGGCGGAGCCCGAGCTGCTGGAGCTGGAGTACGCCGCGCTCATGCACGACATCGGCCAGCTGTCGTTGCGCGATCCCATTCCCGGCGGCGCCACGGTCCTCACCGACCCCGAGCAGGCGCGGCGCATCGCCGAGCTGGGCGCGGAGGTGATCAAGCAGACCGGGGTGCTGGACCGGGTGGCCGAGATCGTCCGCCGCCAGTGCGACACCTGCGCGGAGCAGCCTCCGATGGCCAGCCGCATCATCAAGGCGGCCAACGCCTACGACGATCTCGTCGGTGGTTCCAGCGACCGCGACCGGGCGGGTGCCGCCCTGGAACGGCTCCGGCTCGGCGTGGGCCGGGAGTACGACCCGACGGTCGTGGAGGCGATGGCCCGGGTGATCGACAGGCTGGCCCCGATTCACCGTCTCTAGGCCTCACGCGGGCTACGCGGAGGATCCCGGGCGGTTCCTCCGTTCTACGCCGGGTCGCCGGAACGGCCGGAACTCGTCGGCGAAAACCGCGACACGGAACTGGCGGTCCGTATACGGACGTGATCGGCTCTGTCTGGCACAGTTGAAGAACGTTGAACGATGGGAGTTTCCGGTGGCTGAGATCCGCGCCGAGATGGTGGCGAACGTCTGGAAGATCCTCGTGGCCGAGGGGGACCCCGTCGAGGAAGGCGACCCCGTGGTCATCCTCGAGTCGATGAAGATGGAGATCCCGGTTCTCGCCGAGGAGGGCGGCGTGATCGCCAGGCTTCAGGTCGCCGATGGCGACGTCATCCAGGAGGGCGACCTGATCGCCGTCATCGAGTAGTCCCGTCGTCGCTGACGAGCCGGGCGAGGAAGCGCTCGCGGTCGACGACGACGCGCTCGATCGTTCCCGAGGCGACGAGGGCCTTCCGGTCGCGGGCGGTGAAGCCGAAGACCAGGCGGCGCCCGTCGACCTCGGTGAGCTCGACGGCGATCTCGACGTGCGTGCCGATCGGGCTGGCCTCCAGGTGCTCCAGGGAGACCCGGGTGCCCACGGAGGTCTGGCCCGGGGCCAGGGCGCCCGCGATCGCCTGGACGGTGGCCCGCTCGGCGAAGGCGAGCAGGCGGGGAGTCGCCAGCACCGGCACGTCACCGCTGCCGACCTTCGTCGCGGTGTCCTCCCTTTCCACCATGATGAGAAGCCGTGCCTGCAGACCGGGAGCGAGCGTCATGCGCGTCAGCATAGGGTCTGGTCCCGTGACCCCGTACTGCGACCACTGCGGGCGCCCGGAGGGCGAGGCCGACCACGCCGCGTGCCTGGCGGCCCGTGCGATGGAGCCGCCCCGTTACTGTTCCCGCTGCCGCCGCCGGATGGTGGTGCAGGTGACCCCCGGCGGCTGGTCCGCGCGCTGCGCCGAGCACGGCACGACGAGCGGTTGACACCGGCCGGTTTCACCCCGGCTTAGGTGTTTTTTGCGTACCCTTGTAGGGTTTTAGGGAGTTCACCCCGGATATCTCGGGGTGACGCCGTGGCACCCGGGTTGGCTGTTTCCTGCGTGACTCCCGAGTGGCCCTGGACACAAGGGCCTGCAAGGTGCACAAGTACGCCCAAAAGCGCCGGGTTTTGTGCGATGCTACGGCACGCGTCTCGTTTGTGAGCCATCTGGCATGCAGGGTTTCGTTACAGCGCTGTGACGGTGCCGCGATACGGGTGCGCTTTGTTGAGAGCTCTGAGGTAGGAGTGGAGAGGGTTACGGGGGAGTCATGGTGGCCCAAGGCACGACGCTGGCGGGGCGGTATCGCCTAAGCACCCGCATCGGCGCCGGCGGTATGGGCGAGGTGTGGAAGGGCGAGGACATCGTCCTGGCCCGCACTGTCGCCGTAAAGGTGCTGCTTCCGGGCCGTACCGACGATCCGGGCTTCCTGGTTCGCTTCCAGGGTGAGGCCCGGGCGATGGCGACGATCAACCACCCCGGGGTCGTCGACGTGTACGACTACGGGGTTCACGAGGTGCCTGGCGCGGGGGCGACGGCATACCTGGTGATGAAGTTCGTCGACGGCGAGCCGCTCGACCGCCTGCTCGGGCGGCTGCGAAGGATCGCTCCAGGGGCCGCGATGGACCTCATCGCCCAGGCGGCCTCGGCACTGCAGGCGGTCCACGACCAGGGCATCGTCCACCGGGACATCAAGCCGGGCAACCTGCTGGTGCGTTCGGACGGCACGCTCGTGCTCACCGACTTCGGCATCGCGAGGTCCGACACCGCGAGCCGACTCACGGACGCGGGCATGGTGCTCGGCACCGCCGCCTACTGCGCGCCCGAGCAGGCCGAGGGTGCGCCCGTCACACCCGCCGTGGACATCTACGCGCTGGGCGTGGTGGCGTACGAGTGCCTGGCCGGGCAGCGCCCGTTCGACGGCGACACGCCCGTCACCATCGCGCTCAAGCACATCCGCGAGGCGCCGCCGCCGCTGCCGCCGGACATTCCGCCCGCGGTTCGCGCGCTTGTGGAGCGCTCCCTCGCCAAGGATCCGGCCCGGCGCTTTCCCAGCGCCGCGGCCATGAGCGCCGCCGCCAGGCAGGCGGCCTTCGGCACGGAGGGCGGCGACACGCTGTCGTCCGCGCAGCAGGCCGCGCCGCCGGAGACCGGCTGGCAGGCGCAGGCTCCCCAGGCGGGTCCGCAAGGGCAGACCGGCTGGCAGTCACAGGCTCCGCAGGCAGGCTCGCAGGGGCAGACCGGCTGGCAGGGCCAGGGATCGGCCACGCCCCAAACGGGCTGGCAGGGCGCTCAGAGCCCCGCCGGCGGCTGGCAGGACGCCCAGGCGCCGACCGGAAACTGGCAGGGATCGCAGGCGTCGACCGGCGGCTGGCAGGGAGGCTCGCAGCACTTCACCGCGCCGACGGCGGGAGCCGGGGCGGCCGTCGAGGCGGGCGGGCAGGGCCGTGGCCGCCGTGCCGCGCGGAAGCCGCGGAGCAAGAGCGGGCTGGTCGCGGCGTCGGCGGTCGCGGCCGTGATGTGCGCCGGCCTCGTCGCGGTGGCGATCAACGGCATGGCTGCCTCCCGGGAGGCGTCGACCATCGATTCCATGAAGCACCCGGTGGCCACGCCCGACGTCGGTGAGACGAAGAAGACGGGGACGAGGAAGCCCCCCCGCAAGACGACGTCGCCAACTCCGAGAGTGACGCGCGGGCAGGGGAACACCCGGCCCACCCCGGAGCCCACTCCGGATGAGAAGTCACCGACCCCCACCCCGACGACGGCGACGAAGACGCCGAAACCGACTCCCACCCCCACGCCGACCCCGACTCCGAAGCCGAAGAGGAGTGTCCCGGACACCGTCGGCATGAAGCCGGAGACGGCGAGCGCGACGCTCAAGCAGGCGGGTTTCAAGGTGACGCTCTCCTACAGCGCCGACGTCAAGCCGGAGAACTGCACCCAGATCGTCGAGTCCCGCCCGGGCGGGGGCACGATGTGGGACCCGTCCAAGCCGGTGGAGATCATCGCCGCCATCGCCGACTGCCCGCCGACGCCCTCCGCGACGCCGACCGGCAAGCCCTAGTCTCGCCAGGTGACGACCGGCAGGCCACGGTCCCGCGTGGTGTGACGACCGGCTCGCGCCGCGGACCTTCCGGTCCTCGTGCGCGAGCCCGGTGGCGCTCTCCTAGATGCCCGTGGTGTGCCGGGGGTAGGCCACCGAGGGGTCGGTGGCGATGTTGACCATGTAGGGGATGCCGGAGTCGAACGCGCGGCGCAGGGCCGGGCCGATCTCCGACGGGTCGGTGACGAGCTCGCCGCCGCCGCCGAGGGCGGTCACCACCTGGTCGTAGCGGCACTGCGGCTGCAGCTCGGCGGCCACGTCGTAGCCGTAGAGCATCTGCATGGGGTGCTTCTCCAGGCCCCACATGCCGTTGTTGCCGCAGATCATCACGACGGGCAGGCGGTGTCGTACGAGCGTGTCCACGTCCATCAGCGAGAAGCCGGCCGCGCCGTCGCCGAGCAGCAGCACCACCTGTGAGGAGGGACGGGCGATCCTGGCGGCGATGGCGTAGCCCAGGCCGGTGCCCAGGCAGCCGTACGGGCCCGGGTCGAGCCAGTTGCCCGGCTGCCGCGGCTCGACGTACTTGCCCGCGTACGAGACGAAGTCGCCGCCGTCGCCGATCACCACGGCGTCGTCGGCGAGGATCTTGCTCAGCTCCCCGTAGATCCGCATCGGGTGGATCGGGTCGGACGCGGACTCCAGCAGGGCGGTGTCGGCGGCGATGGCGGCCGAGGCGGCCTCGGACAGCTGCGTCACCCAGGGCGCGTAGGTCTTGGGGGAGACGCCCGCGTTGGCACAGGCCGCGCCGAGGCTCCAGAAGAGCAGCGAGAGGTCGCCGGCGGCGACGGCCGCGGGATCCATGTGCGTGGTCAGCTGCGACGGCGCGTCGGCCAGGTGCACGACCTTGGCGAGCGGGGCGCCGTCCTTGCCGCCGAACCAGCCGTAGCCGAGGCGGAAGTCGATCGGGGCGCCCGCCACGATCACCAGGTCGGCCTGCGAGAACGCCATCCCCCTGGCTCGGGTGACCAGCAGCTCGTGACCGGCGGGCAGGATGCCGCGGCCCTGGCCGTTGGGGATGACCGGCAGGCGGTACTCCTCGACGAAGCTCCTGGCGACCTCCTCGGCACGGTCCATCCACACGTCCGAGCCGAGCACCAGCACCGGGTGCTGGGCCTCGGCGATCAGCTGAGCGATCGTGGCCAGCGCCTCGGGGTCGGGCTCCAGCGGCGACGGGGTCAGCGTCTCGGGGGCCTCCTCGAGCGCGGGCGCGGCCGAGAAGAGGTGGTCCATGTGGAAGTCGAGGAAGACGGGACCGCGGTGCGGGGCGAGGGCCGTGCGGAAGGCCATCTCCACGTCCTGCGCGACGGAGTCGGCGCCGGAGCCGGTGAAGGCCAGCTTGGTGATGGGCGCGAACAGCGGCGGGTGGTCGATCTCCTGCAGCGCGCCCGACCCCCAGCGCGACTGCGGGGCGCGGCCTCCCATGACCACCACGGGGGACCCGTTGAAGTGCGCGGTGGCCACCCCGCTGACGCCGTTGGTGATGCCGGGGCCCGCGGTGAGCACGGCCAGCCCGGGTTTGCGTGTCAGCCGCGCGGTCGCCTCGGCGGCGAAGACGGCACTCTGCTCGTGGCGGACGTCCAGGATGGGCATGCCCTCGTGGACCGCACCGTCGTAGAGCGGGAAGACGTGCCCGCCGGACAGGGTGAACATGGTCTCGATGCCGTATGCCTTGGAGACGGCGACCGCTATGTCACCTGCGTGCTTGGGAGACTCCATATCGCGCAACCTACCAGTCAGTCACTTAGCCGGACAGGGATTGTTCTCCCTGCCCAGATCCCTTCGCCTAATGCGGCCGTCGCATATCGCGTCTATCCGGAAATAGGCCGTGCAACACCTGGTGGCGAGCCCGTGCGGGCCGCACGGGACCGGCGGGGGATCGGGTACGGGCCGGAGCGCGGGCCCGCCGGGGTGACCGCCGGCTCGCGAGGCCCCTCGCGTCTCTCGCGAGGAGCCTTCGCGGGGCTCAGAGGGTGTCGGAGAGCGCCTTGATGGGCATCTTGAGGTCCACCAGCAGGCCGAGGTCGGCCTCGGCCGTACGGCCCAGGGTGGTCAGGTAGTTGCCCACGATGATCGCGTTGATGCCGCCGAGCATGCCGTCACGGGTGCCCAGGTCGCCCAGGGTCAGCTCGCGGCCCCCCGCGTAGCGCAGGATCGTGCGGGGCAGCGCGAGCCTGAAGGTGGCGATCGTCCGCAGCGCCTCCGACCCCTCCAGCAGCGGGAAGGACGCGAAGGGGGTGCCGGGACGCGGGTTGAGGAAGTTCAGCGGGACCTCGTCGGGCGCCAGCTCGCCGAGCTGCCCGGCGAACTCGGCGCGCTGCTCCCGCGTCTCGCCCATGCCCACGATGCCGCCGCAGCACAGTTCCATCCCGGCCTCGCGCACCATCAGGCAGGTGTCCCAGCGCTCCTCCCAGGTGTGGGTGGTGACGACCTTGCCGAAGTGCGACCTCGCGGTCTCCAGGTTGTGGTTGTAGCGGTGCACGCCCATCTCGGCCAGCTCGTCCACCTGCTCCTGGGTGAGCATGCCCAGCGAGCACGCGACGTTGATGTCGACCGCCTCGCGGATCGCCTTCACACCCTGGCGGACCTGGTCCATCAGCCGCCGGTCGGGGCCCCGTACGGCGGCCACGATGCAGAACTCGGTGGCTCCCGTCGCCGCGGTCTCCCTGGCGGCCTCGACCAGCGAGGGGATGTCCAGCCAGACGGCGCGGACCGGGGAGGAGAACTGCCCCGACTGCGAGCAGAAGTGGCAGTCCTCCGGGCAGCCGCCGGTCTTGAGGGAGACGATCCCCTCGACCTCCACCTCCGGACCGCACCACTTCATCCGCACCTCGTGGGCGAGGGCCAGCAGCTCGGCCAGGCGGTCGTCGGGCAGCTCCAGGCAGCGCAGCGCCTGCGCCGCGTCGAGGCCGCGTCCCTCCTCCAGCACCTGGGTCCGGGCGATCTCGAGGATGTCGCTCATCAAATACCTCCAGTGTGGAGAGGAACTCCGCGGCTCCGGCTACGGGGAAAGCCTAAGGGTGGCGCGGAAGGAAGGGGGGTCGAAGCCGCCGCCCAGCGCCGGGCCCAGTCCCGCGCGGGCCGCGCGGGCGAAGGCGTCGCGCTCCAGCGACCCGGCCCCCTCCGGGAGGGCGCCCGCCAGCGGCCGGGCGGCCAGCATCTCCAGGTCCGCCACGTTGCTCCGCTCGGCGAGGCCGGGTTCGGCCGGCCAGGAGCCGATCACCACTCCGGCGGGCTCCAGCCCTCGGTGGGCCATCGCCTCCAGCGTCAGCGCGGTGTGGTTGAGCGTGCCCAGCCCGGCCCTGGTCACCAGGAGCACCTGGGCCGAGAGCGCCCGGGCGAGGTCGGCGAGGGTCGCCCCCTCCTCGTCGAAGCGGACGAGCAGCCCGCCCGCCCCCTCGACGATCACCAGCCGGTGCGAGTCGGCCAGCTCCTTGATCCGGGCCGCCGCCCGCGTGACGGAGACCGGCGGCAGGCCGGACAGGCGCGCCGCCGCGGCGGGGGACAGCGCGGCGGGGTACCTGGCCAGCTCGAAGGTCGTGCGTACCCCGGACAGCCGGATGACGTCGTCCACGTCGCCCGGCTCGGCACCGGACACCCCGGTCTGCGCGGGCTTCACCACCGCCACCGAGGAGCCCCGCTCCCTGGCGAGCGCGGCCACCGCCGCGGTGACGACCGTCTTCCCCACCCCGGTGTCGGTCCCGGTGACCACGAGAATGCTCACCCGTCTCACCTTAGGCGGGCGGGACCGCGCGGGCGCGTGCGTCCGCACGGCCCGGCGCCGTCGTGGGCGTCGGGGGCCGGGTCAGGGGCGGCGCAGGCGGGTGACGAACTTGTAGCGGTCTCCCCGGTACAGGGACTGGGCCCACTCGACCGGGTTGCCGTCCGCGTCGAAGGCGTGCCGGGTGAGCAGGAGCATCGGCAGGCCGACGTCGACGCCGAGCACCTGCGCGTCGTACGGGGTGGCCAGCACGGTCTCTATGATCTCCTCGGCGTCGGTCAGCCGCACGTTGTACGCGTTGTACAGCGTCTCGTACAGCGAGGAGTGCACCTCGAGCTCCCGCCGGAGGCGGGGGAAGCGCCGGGCCGACAGGTGGGTGGTGTCGATCGACATCGGCTCGCCGTTGGCCAGGCGCAGGCGGTGGATGCGCAGTACGCGGCCACCGGCGTTGATGGCCAGGCGGCGGGCCAGCGGCTCGTCGGCGGTGACGTAACTGGTGTCGAGGATCTTGGTGTCGGGTTCGAGGCCGGCGGTCCTCAGGTTCCCGGTGTAGGAGGTCAGCTGGAGGACCTGGGCGACCTTGGGCTGCGCGACGAACGTCCCCTTGCCCTGGATGCGCACCAGGCGGCCCTCGACCACGAGCTCGGACAGGGCCTGGCGCACGGTCGTGCGCGACGTCTCGAAGCGGACCGCGAGGGCCCGTTCCGGCGGCAGGGCGCTGCCCGCGGGCAGGCTCTTGGTGAGGGTGAGCAGGCTACGTTTGACGTCGTAGTACTTCGGGATCCTCGGGGAGTCGTCGCTCACATGGTCACCTTCATCTCGGCCACGGCGGTGAGTGCACCCCGGATCACCGCTAGATCATCGGAACTCAGATTGGCCCGTGCCGTCAACCGCAGACAAGAGCGGCCGACCGGCACCGAGGGCGGCCGGAAGCATCCGGCGCGCACCCCGTGTTCCGCGCAGATGAGGGCGGCCCGAAGCGCGGTCTCGGGTGGGCCGAGCACGATGGGGACGACCGCACCCGCCGGATCGCCGGTCTCCAGGCCGAGATCGCGGGCCATCGCGGCCAGCTCCCTCGCCCTGGTTCGCACGCGTCCGGGCAGTTCGGGCTGATGGTGAAGGATATCGACGGCGGCGAGTGCCGCCGCAACGCTGCCCGGTGCCAATCCGGTGTCGAAGATGAACGAGCGTCCCGTGTCGACGAGGGTCTGGATCACCTCGGGGGCGCCCAGCACGGCCCCGCCCTGCGATCCCAGGGATTTGGACAGTGTGATCGTTCTCACAACGCCCGGTTCGGCCGCGAGCCCGGCGGCGTGCACCGCGCCCTGCCCGCGAGCGCCGACGACCCCGATCGAGTGGGCCTCGTCGACGACCAGCAGCGCGCCCTGCCGCACCGCCGCCGCGTGCAATCCCGCGAGCGGGGCGAGGTCGCCGTCCACGGAGAAGACCGCGTCGGTGACCACGATCGCGTGCTCCTCGTCCCGGCCGGCCAGCGCCTTCTCCACGGCCGCCACGTCCTTGTGCGGGGTGACCACGACCCGCGAGCGCGACAGCCGGCAGGCGTCCACGATCGACGCGTGGTTGCCCGCGTCCGAGACCACCAGGGCGTCCCTGCCCAGGGCCGCGACGGCGGCCAGGTTGGCCAGGTAGCCGGAGGAGAACACCAGGGCATCCTGCGCTCCGGCGAAGGCGCGCAGGCGCGTCTCCAGGCGCGCGTGGAGGGCCGTGGAGCCCGTGACCAGGCGGGAACCGGTGGAGCCGGTACCCCACTCTCGCGTGGCCGCCACGGCCGCCTCGACCAGCCGCTCGTCCCTGGCCAGGCCGAGGTAGTCGTTGGAGGCCAGGTCGATCAGGCCGTCGTCGTCGGGGGCGCGGGCGCGCAGGACCCGCCGCAGCCCTGCCGCCTCCCTCGTGGCCGCCGCCGTGCGGAACCGGGCCAGCGGGTCGGGGGTCTGCTCCATAAGCGGCATCTTTCCAGCCGGACTCACCCGATTCGCGTTCGGGCCTGCAAAGAACGCATGATGCACGGGTGCCGACTCTAAGCGACCTGGCGGTCCGTCACACCGCGCTCGACGATGCGGACCTGGAGTGGATGCACTCGCTGGTCTCCGACTGGCAGCTCCTCGCCGACCTCTCCTTCGCGGACCTGATCTTGTGGATCCCGCTGAAGGAGGGCTCCGGCTGGATCGCGATCGCGCAGATGAGACCCACCACGGGACCGACGGTCTATCACGACGACATCGTGGGGATGACGGCGGCCAAGGGGGAGCGGCCGCTCCTGGAGACGGCCTGGAACGAGCGGCGCATCTGCCGCGAGGGCGATCCCGACTGGTCGAGCGGGGTGCCGGTCCGCGAGGAGACCATCCCGGTGCGGCGGGCCGACCACTTCCTGGGCGTCATCCAGCGCTCGACGAACCTGTCCTCCGCGCGCACTCCCTCCAGGTTGGAGCTGACCTACCTGCAGAGCGCCTCCGACCTGGCCCAGATGGTGGCCGAGGGCCGCTTCCCGTTCTCCGGCGCCGAGCCGATCCTGGTCCGCTCGCCGAGGGTCGGCGACGGCCTGCTCCGGCTCGACCGGGCGGGCCGCGTCACGTACGCCTCGCCGAACGCCCTTTCCGCCTACCGGCGGCTGGGCCTCAACGCCGACCTGGTCGGCGCGGAGCTGGGCCGTACGACCGCGACGCTCTGCTACTCCGACGAGCCGATCAACGAGAACCTGATGCTCGTCGCGAGCGGGCGGGAGCCCAGGGAGACGGAGGTGGAGTCGGGCGGCACGGTCGTGCAGCTGCGGGCGATCCCGCTGGTCGTCGGCGGCGGGAGGATCGGCGCGCTGGTGCTCATCAGGGACGTGACCGAGCTGCGGCGCCGCGAGCGGGAGCTGATGACCAAGGACGCCACCATCAAGGAGATCCACCACCGGGTGAAGAACAACCTGCAGACGGTGGCCGCGCTGCTGCGGCTCCAGGCCAGGCGGATGCAGCTGCCGGAGGGCAGGGAGGCGCTGGAGGAGGCGGTGCGCAGGGTCGGGTCGATCGCGATCGTGCACGAGACGCTCTCCCACACGCCCGAGGAACAGGTCGACTTCGACGACATCGCCGACCGGGTGATCGCGATGACGGGAGAGGTCGCGGCCCCGGAGACGCAGGTGGTGCCGCATCGCGTCGGGACGTTCGGGGTGTTGCGCTCGGAGGTCGCGACGCCGCTGGCGATGGTTCTCACCGAGTTGCTGCAGAACGCGGTCCAGCACGGGCTGGCACAGCGCCAGGGCAGGCTGCAGGTGATCGTGTCACGGGGGGCCGAGCGGCTGGACGTGATCGTGTCCGATGACGGCAGCGGGCTGCCCGAGGACTTCGATCTCGACCGGACCACCAGCCTCGGCCTGCAGATCGTCAGGACCCTGGTGGTGGGCGAGCTGTCCGGGCGGCTCGCCATCGAGCCGCGCCAGGGCGGCGGGACCGAGGTGAGCCTGAGCATTCCCCTCCCCGCGATCTGAGCGGGGGAGGGGGAACGGCGTCAGGTCACGCCCTCGCCGCGGGGCGTGCCCGTCGCCCGGTCCGAGGAGAGATGGGACCGGGGAAAAGGAGCGTTCTCATCGGGATGTTCCGGTGTGGCGGCCGGTTCGGAGGCTCGTACGGGAGCGGGCCTCTTCGAGATGATCAGGCGGGGCTTCGGCTTCAGACGCTCGTGCGGGTGCGGGCACGGGCCGTGCGGCGCTTGAGCGCACGTCGCTCGTCCTCGCTCAGGCCGCCCCAGACACCGGCGTCCTGGCCGGATTCCAGCGCCCACTTCAGGCACGCCTCACTGATGCTGCACGAGTTGCAGACCTGCTTGGCTTCCTCGATCTGCATCAGGGCGGGACCGGTGTTGCCGATCGGGAAGAACAGCTCGGGGTCCACGTCACGGCAGGCAGCGTTGTGGCGCCAGTCCATGCGTCCACTCCTTCGTATGAGGAGCCCTTGCGTCGGCTCCAGCGGCTCACTTTGTGAAGAGTTTCACTAACCAGCGCGAACGGTTCCCCGGTCCGTGGTTCGGGTCGGGGGTCCATCCGCTTGATCGCCGTTGGCCTGGGAGCGAGGTGGCCGCTCAAAGGTCCTACGTTCCGACGTCATTCCTGAGATTGTCAGCCACGCTTAGTGCACGCAAGAGGTTTGGGAGAACGTTTTACCTGAAATGGATGTCGGATGCGTCACACAGGCCGCACGTAACAGATCAGACCAAGACCTGTAACGCGTCAGGGATAGAGCGGAACGTTATCCGCTCGACCTCCCCCAGGTAGTCCCCGTCCAGCTGGAACGCCACCGGGCGCCTGGAACTCAGGGTGAACTCCTTCTCGTCGTGCAGCTGCACCAGGTGGCGGCCCGTCGGCAGGGTGTCGCGGGCGCCGAGGATCTGGGGCATCAGCTGGAGCATGGAGGGCAGGCCGAGGCGCTGCAGGCCCAGCAGGTCGAGCCCGGTCTCGAAGCTCGCCCACGGGGTCGGGGAGACCGGGCGGGGGCCGATGAACGACCACGGGGAGGTGTTGGAGATGACGGCCATGAAGATGCCGCCGGTCCGCGGCACCTCCGGGCCCTCCACGGTCATCGGCGGGTGGCGCTTGTCGGTCGACAGGTAGTGGTGTAACGCTGTGTTCACATAGCGGGTGGGCGTCGCCTTGCGGCCGGTGCCCCGCATCCCCTCGACCGCCCTGATCACCTCGGCGTCGTACCCCAGGCCGCTACAGAACGTGAAATACCTGCTGTGGCCATCCCAGATCGCCTGGCCGAGCCCGACGGTCCGCCTCCGGCCGTCGCGGATCGCCTCCAGGATCGCTCCCACCGCCTCCACCGGGTCGTTCGGCAGGCCCAGGGCCCTTGCGAAGACGTTGGCACTGCCGCCGGGGATGGCCAGCAGCGCGGGCCGGTCGGCCGAGCTGCCCTCGTCGCCCGCCTTGCCGTCCACCGGGTCGAGCAGCCCGTTCACCGCCTCGTTGATGGTGCCGTCACCACCCAGCACGGCCACCGCGTCGTAGCCGGAGGCGTGCGCCTTGCGGGAGAGCTGCGTCGCGTGCCCCCGGTATCCCGTCTCCTCGACGGTGAGGTTCATCGTCGCGCTCAGCGCCCTGATGAGAACGTCCCTGGTTCGCTGGTTGGTCGTCGTCGCCTTCGGATTCACCAGGAGCATCGCGCGCATGGCCTCAGCGTATCCGCCGGAAACCGAGCTGAGGCGGCGAAGAGGGGGGCGACGATACCCGGCGATAGGGTTGGCCCCGTGCCGAACCGCCCGCTGACCCTCACCGTCGCCGCCGCCGTCATGGCGCTGGAAGGCGCGACCGCCCTGATCCTCGGCGGCTACGCCGGCGTGGAGACGGTGATCGGCCGTCCGTCCGACCTGATGAGCTCGATCGCCGTCGCCGCGTTCGGGATCATCATCGGCGCCGCCCTGCTCTGGGTCGGCTGGGGAATGATCCACTCGGAGCGGTGGGCGCGGAGCCCGGGCGTGCTGACGCAGATCTTCGCCATCCCGGTCTCGGTCACGCTGATCCAGTCCGACCAGCTGGTGATCGGCTTCTCGCTGATCGCCCTCGCGGTGGTCGGACTGGTCGCGCTGCTGTCCCCGCCGACGACGCACGCCCTCTACGGGGACCAGGACCAGCCGTCCGGCTAGTCGTCGACGGTCAGACCCTCGCGGAGCTGGGCGAGGGTCCTGGCGAGCAACCGGGACACGTGCATCTGCGAGATGCCGAGCTCGGTGGCGATCTGGGACTGTGTCATGTTGCCGAAGAAACGCAGCAGCAGGATCCGCTTCTCGCGCGGAGGCAGCCGCTCCAGCAGGGGCTTGAGCGACTCGCGGTACTCGACGCCCTCCAGGGAGTCGTCCACGATCCCGAGGGAGTCGGCCACCGCCGGCGCGTCGTCGTCGCCGGAGTCGGGCGCGTCGAGGGAGACCGTGGAGTAGGCGTTGGCCGACTCCAGCCCCTCGAGCACCTCCTCCTCGCTCATCTTCAGGAACGCGGCCAGCTCGGCCACGGTCGGCGCGCGCCCCTCCCGCTGGGAGAGCTCGCTGATCGCCTTGGTGAGCGAGAGCTTGAGCTCCTGCAGCCGGCGCGGCACGCGGACCGCCCAGCCCTTGTCGCGGAAGTGGCGTTTGATCTCGCCCACGATCGTCGGGGTCGCGTAGGTGGAGAACTCCACCCCGCGGCCGAGATCGAAGCGGTCGATCGACTTGATCAGTCCGATGGTCGCGACCTGGGTGAGGTCGTCCAGCCACTCGCCCCGGTTGCGGAACCGGCGGGCGAGGTATTCGACGAGGGGGAGATGGAGCTCGACGAGCTCGTCGCGGATGCGCTGGCGTCGCGGGTCGTCGGCGGTCAACTCCACCAGTTCCGCGAAGAGCAGGCGCGCACGCACCCGATCGGGCACCGCGTGGTCGCTGGCGGCCATGGCACGAGTCCTTTCCGTCACGCCGGCCTCGCCGCGCCTCGGCGCTTGCGGAGGACGATCGCCATACGGTCGGGGGAGTCGGTTACGGCATCCACATCGTCAGCCAGGGCGGTGAGCACCATCCACGCGAAGTCGTCGCGCTTTGGAGGGGTGCTTCCCACCGTGCTGACCTCGACCCGCACTTTCATCAGCTGCCCGGTGAGCTCGAACTCGGCAGTCAGATCGGTGCCGGGAACGGCCTGGGTCAGTAACATCGCACACGCCTCGTCGACCGCAATCCGAAGATCCTCGATCTCGTCCAGCGTGAAGTCCAGCCGTACGGCAAGCGCGGCTGTCGCCGTACGCAGCACGGACAGATAGGCACTCGTCGCCGGCAGCCGGACGCTCACCACGTCACGGATCCCGCCCATGCCGACCGCGGGCGCCTCGGTGTGTTCGGTCACGTTCCTCCTCGCAGAGTCGCTGACTGCAACCTACAGCCCTGGGACGGTAGTTGGCCCGCTTGGACTCGCGATCGAGGCGATTTGCCACCGTCAAGAACCCCTGAAGATACGCAAAAGGGGCACTGTACTTATGGCGGCTCCGGCGCGTCGCGACCCGGCCCCGGGCCGGGCGACGCCGGCGCGCCGGGATCCGGCCTGTCAGGCGAGGTCGAGGCATCGCGGCCCGGACGACGTGCCGACGGCGGCGCGTCCTCGCGGACCCCGATCCGGATCAAGGGAGTGTCCCGGGGGACGTTTCCTTGATCCGGACTACCGGCGCCCCATCACGAGATCGTTGTGAGGGTTTTAGGCGGCCTTGGTCTCCCAGAAGATCTTGGAGATGTCGTCGATCTTGCCGAGGAGCTCGTCGGCCTTGGCGACGTCGACCGTGCCCTTGCCGCCGGCCGCGCCCGCGAGCTTGGTGGCCTCCCAGAACAGCTGGTGCAGCTGCGGGTAGGTCTCCAGGTGCGGGGGCTTGAAGTAGTCGGTCCACAGCACCCACAGGTGGTGCTTGACCAGCTCGGCCCGCTCCTCCTTGATGGTCAGCGCGCGGGCGCGGAACACCGGGTCCTCGTTTCCGGCGTACTTCTCCATGATGGCCTTGACGGATTCGGCCTCGATGCGGGCCTGGGCCGGGTCGTACACGCCGCAGGGCAGGTCGCAGTGCGCCGAGGCGATGTGCTTGGGGCGCATAAGTCGTGCGAGCATCGGAAATCCTTCCTTGATGCCGGGTTCAGAATGGTCCGGTTAACGACCTTACTCGTCTCCGAATGCCCGCGCGGGAGGGGGTTACGCTCCATGAGAGTCCGTGTCGCAGGTGAGTCGATGCTGCCCGCGCTGCGGCCCGGCGACTGGCTCTGGGTACGGCGCGGCGCGGCCGTGCGGCCGGGGGACCTGGTCGTCGCCCGGTTGCCGTCCGATCCCGCCGTGCTCATCGTCAAGCGCGCCGCGTGGGAGGCGGACGGCGGCTGGTGGCTGGAGAGCGACAACCAGCGCGCCTCCGGCCGGCGCGACAGCTGGGACTTCGGGGCGCTGCCGCCGTCGTCGATCGTCGGCCGGGTGATGTTGCGCTACTGGCCGGATCCCTGGCGGGCCCGGTGAGGCGCCTCCGGGTGTCTCCGGCTTACTGGACGACCTTCTGGCGGGCCCGGTAGGCGGCGACGTTGGCCCGGCTGGCGCACCGCTCCGAGCAGTAGCGGCGCGACCGGTTGGAGGAGGTGTCGAGGTAGGCCCTGCGACAGGGCGGCGCCTGGCAGAGGCCGAGCCGGTCGACGCCGAGATCGGTGATCATGGTGGCGAGTCCCATCACCGCGCCCACCGCGTACTGGTCGGCCATCCGGCCGCCCTCGGTGAGGTGCAGGTGCCAGCGCTCGCCGTCGTGACCGGAGATCTGCGGCTGGACCGGGTGGTGGATCAGCAGCGAGTTGAGCCGGTCGACCACCGCCTCCTCGTCGCCCGCCTCGGCGGTCTCGAACACGATCATCAGCTCCTCGCGCAGGTCGCGCAGGGCTTCCAGGTCGCTCCTGGTGATGCGGCAGCCGGGCCGGTAGCGGCCGCCCTCTTCCAGGAGCAGGCGCAGCCCGTCGAGGCCGGTCAGCCGGTCGGGACTGTTGATCAGTAGTACGGCCAGCTCCGCGTAGGAGGTCAGGTCCATCTGGGGATCCGTCGATGTAAGAGGCGGCATGGATTTTGAGTATTACACGATGTGGTGAGGTTAACACCGGGACGGCGAAAGTGAGCGACTTCCCTCCACGGGCGGCAGTCTCAACATGTGGCACAATCGAGCAACGGGTGACCCCCGTACCCCCTCCAGGCGACCGTGCTCAGTGGGCAGGTCCCGAGCGGCTACCGAAGCCCGGGACATGCTTCCTCCGGCCGCCTCCGAAGGAAACATCCGTCTGTCTGACTGAACTACAGGGGTCGCTGTGGCTGTCATGCCATCCTCCATCTCCCTCGAAGCCCTCGAAGCCCTCGATCTTGACCCGGCCTTCGCCCTGCACCGCGGGGGCAAGCTGGAGGTCCGCTCCACCGTCCCGGTCCGCGACGCCGACGACCTGGCGCTCGCCTACACGCCGGGGGTGGCCAGGGTCTGCAGCGCGATCGCCGAGGAGCCCGAGCTGGCCAAGGACTACACCTGGATCTCCAACGTGGTCGCCGTCGTCTCCGACGGCACCGCCGTGCTCGGCCTCGGGGACATCGGGCCCGCCGCCGCCATGCCGGTCATGGAGGGCAAGGCACTGCTGTTCAAGCAGTTCGCGAACGTCGACGCGGTGCCTCTCTGCCTTGACTGCACCAACGTGGACGCGCTGGTCGAGACGGTCGTCCGGCTCGCCCCCTCCTTCGGGGGGATCAACCTCGAGGACATCAGCGCGCCCCGCTGCTTCGAGATCGAGGCGCGCCTTCGCGAGCTCCTCGACATCCCCGTCTTCCACGACGACCAGCACGGCACCGCGATCGTCACGCTGGCCGCGCTGAAGAACGCCGCGCGGCTGACCGGCCGCTCGCTGGGAGAGCTGCGCGTCGTGGTCGCCGGCGCCGGCGCCTCCGGGATCGCGGTCAGCCGGTTCCTGCTCAACGCGGGCATCGGCGACATCGCGGTGGCCGACTCCAAGGGCCTCATCCACGAGGGCCGCGTCGGGCTCAACCCGGTGAAGGAGGCCCTGGCGCGCGACAGCAACAGGGCGGGCCTGCGCGGTTCCACCGAGCAGGCGCTGGCCGGGGCCGACGTGTTCGTCGGGCTGTCGGGCTCGACGGTCTCCGAGGAGGCCATCGCGTCGATGGCCCCGGACTCGATCGTCTTCGCGCTGTCCAACCCGACGCCCGAGGTGCGCCCGGACATCGCGCGCAAGTACGCGCGCGTGGTCGCGACAGGCCGCTCCGACTTCCCCAACCAGATCAACAACGTGCTGGCCTTCCCCGGCGTCTTCCGCGGGGCGCTCGACGTCCGCGCCACCACGATCACCGAGAACATGAAGGTCGCCGCGGCCGAGGCGCTGGCCGCGGTGGTCGGGGACGACGAGCTGTCGGCCGACTGCGTGATCCCCAGCCCGTTCGACGAGCGCGTCGCCCCCGCGGTCGTCGCCGCCGTCTCCGCGCAGGCCCGCGCCGACGGGGTCGCCCGCCTCTAGGGTCACCTCCGCTGCCTCCGGTCGTCGCCTCCGTACGGCCGCCGGCGCGATCGTGCACCCCATGCCCACCTCATGCTCATCGTGTGCCCACCAGGCATGTGACCACGGACGCCCCCCGCCCGACCGGCGAGGGGCGTTCGCGCTTTCCGGAAACCCCGATATTCGTCACGGATCGTGCTATAAAAAGAGCTCTCAGTTACCTATGTGCGTAAGGTGTGCATCAGGCAGCGATGCGCGCACGACCGGACCATGCGCGCTGCCGGCACGCAGATGGTTCTCGCGGTGAGGGGAGCTATGAGACGCGAGCCCAACCGACTACTCCAGAGGCTCATCGCCGAGGCGGGCTTCACCCACAAGGGTCTGGCCCGGCGGCTCAACGATCTCGGCGCGGCTCGTGGCCTGTCCGGTCTGAGGTACGACCACAGTTCCGTGCTGCGCTGGATCGCGGGCCAGCGGCCGAGAGACCCGGTCACCGGGCTGCTCGCCGAGATCTTCGCGCTCCGGCTCGGCAGGGCCGTGAGTCCCGAGGATCTCGGCCTGCCGGCCGTCCTGACGCCTCTCGACCTCGGGCAGGAGTTCAACCACACGTGGCAGGAGGGAATCTCGACCGTGACAGCACTGTGGCGCGGGGACGTGGAGAGACGAAGGTTCTTACTCGACTCCACCTTCGCGATCGGGGCCGGGTCCGCCGGGGCGGTGCGCTGGCTGACCCTTCCGCTGGAGGGCCGCCCCGAGGGGCGGGGCACCCGGCGCGTCGGCATGGACGACATCGCGGCGATCCGGGAGGTCACCCGGTCCTTCGGCGAGCTGGACAACAGGTTCGGCGGTGGGAGGGTCCGCCCCGCTGTCGTGAAATATCTGGATACGGCGGTGGCGCCGCTCCTCGGTGACGGCTCGTACGCCGAGAACACCGGCAAGGCGCTGGCGTCGGCCGCCGCCGAGCTGACCCGGCTGGCCGGATGGATGGCCTACGACCTGGAGCAGCACGGCCTGGCCCAGCGCTACCTGATCCAGGCGCTGCGCCTGGCGCGCGGGGCGGGCGACCACGGGCTCGGCGGCGAGATCCTCGCCGGGATGAGCCACCAGGCCATATATATAGGACAACCCGCCCACGCGCTCGACCTGGCCAGGGCCGCCCAGCTCTCCGCCCGCCGGGCCGGGATCTTCGCCCTGCTGGCCGAGACGCACGTGCTGGAGGCCCACGCGCACGCGGGGCTGGACGACCGCGCGGCGTGCGCGAGCTCCCTGCACGAGGCCGAGCTGTCCTTCGACCGGCGCCGGGCCGGCGACGAGCCCGACTGGATCTCCTACTTCGACGAGGCCTATCTTTCTGCGAAGTTCGCGCACTGCTTCCGCGATCTGGGCGACGGGCCGGGGACGGTACGGCACGCCAGACGCTCGCTGGAGATGGACGGGCGCTACGTACGCGGGCGGATGTTCAACCTGTCGCTGCTCTCGGCCGGGCTGCTCGCCTCGGGGGAGCTGGAGGAGGCCTGCTCCGTCGCGGTGGAGGCACTGGAGCTGGCGAAGGGCCTGGAGTCGGCCAGGACCCGGTCGTACGTCGCCGATCTGCGGCGGCGGCTGGATCCCCACGCCGGCGAGCGCCCGGTGGTGGAGCTGAACGAGCGGGTGGGGGAGCTCAATCCCGCCTGAGCCGGGTCGTTGTTCCTGTGGTTTCGGTGGGGAATGGCCGAAGGGGCCCGGCTGATGCCGGGCCCCTTCGGGTGGAGCTGGGTCTAACGGTGGTGCTGTGAGTCTGAGGTTTGGACGCTCAGGCTCGGGTGATCGTCAGGGAGCTACTACTTCTTGACGATCGAGCCGGACCACACCGCGGCGGCCTTGGCGTAGATGGCCGCGGTCTCACCGTCGAAGTACGGCGAGGTGATGGTGTCGAAGCGGCCGTTCTTGTCCTGGTCGCCGAACAGGCTGGTGACACCGTTGACGTAGCCGAGACGCTTGGCGTTGCTGTACTTGGCGAGCCAGGGGCCACCGTCGGCGCCGGGGGTGAAGGAGCTCTTGAGGCCGACGTGCTCCTCAACCTTCTCCGCAGCCGAGACGTACACCTTGCCGGAGGTCTTGCCGTAGGTCCACTTCGGCGTAACGCCGGTGTAGGCCTTGTTGCCGTCGGGGTGCGGCGCGGCGGGGTAGCCGAACACGAACACCGTCTGCTCGGGCTTCTGGTTCCAGGTGAAGCCCTGGCCGCCGACGTTGTCGCCCAGGCGACCGGCGTCCTTGATGTAGCCGTCGATGACGATGAAGACGGCCTTGAAGTACTTCTTCGAGGTGCCGGCCTTCAGCCACTTCTGCACGTAGTAGTGCGTGATGACGAAGTTGCCCTGGGCGTCCTTGACCTTGGTGCCCGGGCCCGTGTACGCGTTGTACTGGGACTCGGTGACGTGCTCGACCTCGGGCTCGCCCAGCTTGTTGCCGGTGCCGGGGCCAACCTGAGCAGCGTCGTAGACAGCCTTGGTGACCTCGGTGCGCTCGAGCACCGCGCCGGGGTGGTTCGGGCCCACGACGTCGGCCGGGGTGTCAGCACCCTCGGACCAGCAAGCACCCAGGTTCAGCACGCACTTGTCGTACTCGGCCTTGGTGATCTCGACCGGCTTGACTTCCTTGCGGCCCTCGAACTTCTTGTAGTCCGCCTCGGAAACTTCCTTGGCGGTGCCGCCACCGACCTGGATACCGTTGTACACGGTCACGAACGCGTAGTCGCGGTCGCGGTCGTTGTACGCGCTGTAGTCGTAGTGGGTGTAGGCGGTCTTGCCGACGTAGATGCCCCACGGGGTCTTGCCCTGGTAGTAGCCGGGGACGAAGACCCAGTTGTCCATGACGCTGGCGTTCTTCTTGTCGTCGTAGACGCAGTGACCGGCCGTGGCGACCAGGTTGCGGTACTTCGACTGGATCGAAGTGGCCGAGCACCACTTCAGCTCGTTCTCGGAGTCGACGAAGAACACCTTGCCGATGGTCTTCGGCAGGTTGATGTTCTTGACCTTGGCCGAGGACTTCTTCTCTTCGCCGATCGGGGCCACGATGCCCGGCTTGCCGTCGGGGGTGTAGCCGCCGGCCGCGCTCAGCTTCGAGGCCGCGATGGTCTCGTCGGTGTACGCGGTCGCCTTGGCGAGGTTGTTGGTGTGACCGTTGGCCTTGAGCCAGAACTCGGCGACGTCAACCGCGGCCGGGGCGTTCTTGGCCATGGTGTCGTAGGCCCAGTCCGGAACGGCGTTGGCGGTACCGGCCAGACCAGCGGCCAGCAGACCGGTGGCCAGAACGGCGCCACCGGCGGGGAGGAGGATGCGCTTCAAGGGGAGCTCCTTGGTCTGATGTGGAACGCTTCTTGCGTCCCATGCGTCAGTAAAGGGAATGCCAGAAACATACAGCGCCGATCTTGAACACCGGAAGCCGGTTCGAGAGGGAAGAAGCGGGCTTGGTGTGACGAGACCGTTTCGTGATGTTTGAAGACCCTTGATGCTGATGTTGCGATTGAGGTGGACCCGGGCTGTTTCCGCAGATAGGTGGAAGCCTGGGATGAAAGTGGCCGATGTGGCGTGTTCGGATGGTCACAATGAGCTGTAGCCCTCATGTGACGCAGATCACATCAACGTGATGGCACCGATTTCGCGGCGGGTACGTCTAACGCGTCCGTCCGCGACCGGAACGGCCTTCCCTGCCGCCCCGGGACACCTCTTCCCGGCTCCGGAAACCGGCCTCCTCGCCACGGAAACGCCCCGGAAAACGGGTGCGGGACCCGGCGCCGCGCGCCGGGTCCCGCCGATGTCTCGGAGGCCGAGGTAATCCCTCGCCCCCACGATGTGCGAGTTACCTGTAAAGCTCGCCGTTCGGGCCGACGATCCTGCCGGACCACACGTTGGCGGCCTTGCGGTAGATGTCGGCGGTCTCGCCGTCGAAGTACGGCGAGGTGATGAGGTCGTAGCGGTCGTTCTGGTCCTGGTCGCCGAACAGGCTGGTGACACCGTTGACGAGGCCCAGGCGCCGGGAGCTGCTGTACTGCGAGATCCAGGGGCCGCCGTCGGCGCCCGGCGTGAGGGCGCCCTTGAGACCGACGTGCTCCTCGACCTTCTCCGCGGCCGAGACGTACTCCTTGCCGGAGGTCTTGCCGTAGACGTACTTGGGTGTCACGCCGCTGTAGGGCTTGTCGCCGTCGGGGTGCGGGGCCTGGGGGTAGCCGAAGACGTAGACGGTCTTGCCGGTCCTCTGGTTCCAGGTGAAGCCCTGGCCGCCGACGTTGTCGCCCAGACGGCCGACGTCCTTGGAGAGCAGGATGTAGTAGTGCGAGCCACGTGACCACTTGGGCCCGGTGAACCCGTTGTACTCGCGCCTGGTGACCTGCTTGACCCCGTTGAAGGCGACGCCGTTGTAGACCGTGACGAAGGCGTAGTCCTTGTCGTAGTCCTCGTAGTTGGCGAAGTCGTAGTGCGTCCACGCCGACTTGCCGACGTAGATGCCCCACGGGGCCTTGCCCTGGTAGTAGCCGGGGACGAAGACCCACTTGTCGAGGGTGTCGCTGTTGCTGCCCGGGTCGTAGACGCAGTGCCCGGCCGTGGCGACCACGTTGCGGTACTTGCCCTGGATCGAGGTGGCCGAGCACCAGCGGTACTGGCCGTTGACGACGAAGAACACCTTGCCGATGGTCCTGGGCAGGTTGACGTTCTTGACGCGGCCGGACGGGGCCTTCTCCGAGCCGGTCGGACCGACGCTGCCGGGCCTGCCGTCGGGGGAGAAGCCGCCGCCGACCTTCATCTTCGGTGCACCGGGGTCGGGGTTGTAGACGGTCGCCTTCTTGAGGGCCGCGAAGTTGGAGGCGGCCCAGAAGTCGATGACCGAGACCGCCGAGGCGTTGTTCCTGGCCATCGGGTCGGTCGCCCAGTCGGGGGCGGCCTGGGCGGTGCCGGCCAGGGTGGTGGCCAGCAGGGCGGTGGCGGCTGCGGCGCCACCGAGGGGGAGAAGAGAGTGCTTCACGACAAAAGCTCCTTGCGCTGCAACGTTCCCGGACGGGACGTCCGGGAACTGCGGGACGACAAGCTACGAACCTATGCAGGGATCAAGGGAGCAAACACTGTATAAGGGTCCCTTAAGGATCTCTTAAGGCGGCGTTATGATCGGGGCGCCTGCTGGGCCGCGGCCCAGTGATAGACGGCGTAGGTCGACGCGATGAAGTACGGGGAGGAGATCCTGTCGTACTTGCGGTCGGTGTTGACGTCCCAGGCGAAGCTGTTGACGCCGTTGAGATAGCCGACGGAGTTCTTGTTGTCGTAGAAGATCAGCCACGGGCCGCCGCTCGCACCGTTGGTGAACGGGCAGGCCAGGGCGACGCCCTGCTCGACCAGGCGGGTGGGGGCCTTCACCCTGACGGTGAGCCCGCGGCACGACTTCAGCTGCTGGCCGTTGTAGGGCCTGCTGCCGTCGGGATGCGGGGCGGCGGGGTAGCCGAAGGCGAGGACGGACAGGCCGGCGCCGCGGTTGGTCGCGAGGCCCTGCCCGCCGACGTTGTCCTCCAGGCTTCCGACGCTCTCCATCTCGTAGCTGCCGGACGTCTTGCCGGCCTTCCACCTGAAGCCGTCGTGCACGGTGACGAACGCGTAGTCGTAGTCGTAGTCGCCCCTGCCGACGAAGTCCTCGTGCAGGTTGAGCGAGTGGCCGACGTAGATGCCGTACGGGGTGTTGCCCTTGTCATAGCCGGGGATGAAGATCCAGTATTCGGCCGGGCTGCCGGTCTTGGCGTCGTAGGCGCAGTGCCCGGCCGTGGCGACCAGGTTGCGGTTGCTCGCCGCCACGGAGGAGGCCGAGCACCAGTAGTCCTTGGAGCCGATCCGGAAGAACACCTTGCCCACGGTCACCGGCGAGTTGCCGGAGGCCGGGGCCCGCTTCTTCGGCAGGGTCGGCTTGACGACCGGTGCGGAGCCTCCCGAGGCGGAACCCTTTCCGCCGGTGGTCGCACCGGCCTCCGCGGTCATGGCCGTCGCGGCGGCGGACTTCCCGGTGGCGGACGCCGCGGCGGCCGTGGCACTCCCGGCCGTCGCACTTCCCGGGGTGGCCGCCGAGGTGGGCGACGCCGAGGAGGGAGGGCCGTCGCTCTTCATCCCTGGCGAGGCGGGCACGTTGTCCATGGCCTGCTTGAGCCTCGCCGGACTCCAGTACTCCGCGATCCGCCTCATGTCGGCGCTGCTCTTGGTCAGGGTGATCGAGGTGATCCCGTTGGGCACCCCGTCCAGCGGGGTGGCTGCGGCGCTCCCGGCGAACGCGGACGTCATGGTCACACAGGCGGCGACCAGCCCGCCGAGTGTGGCCGTGATCCGCCGAGCGCGGGAGGACATGGTGTTCCTTTCGGGGGATCGTGACGTTCGGGGAGTTACGGGAGGCGCAAGGGATGATTTTTCCAGATCAACTTAGTTTTGGGCAGTTCGTTGGACCGATCCGCTCATACTCTGTTATCTGATCAGTGTGGCCGAAGGTGTATAAGCACCCCGTGAAGGCAAGAAAGGGCCCGGTGCGTACCGGGCCCTTCCTCGTTCACGAAGCCCGTGTCTAGGCGGGGAGCTTCCCGGTCCAGAGGTTGGCGGCGTGCTTGTAGATGCCGTACGTGTCACCGTTGAAGTACGGGGTGGTGACGCGGTCGTAGCGCTTGTTGTTGTCGCTGTCGACCGTCAGGCTCACGACACCGTTGAGGTAGCCGGTCCGCTTGCTGTTCTTGTACTGCAGCAGGAAGGGACCGCCGCTGGCGCCCGGGGTGAAGGCGCACTTGATCGCCTGGTGCTCCTCGGCCTTGTAGGCCGACACGACGGGCGCGGCGCCGGTCTTGCCGTAGCACCACTTCTGGGTGTGGCCGGAGTACGGCTTGTCACCGTCGAGGTGGGCCGAGGTCGGGTAACCGAACGTGAAGACCTTCTTGCCCAGCTTCTGGTTCCAGCTGAAGCCCTGGCCGCCGACGTTGTCGCCCAGGCGGCCGGCCGCGGTCACGAAGGTGATGTAGTGCCGGAAGATGATGTACTTCGCTGACGACGTCTTCGCGATGTACTTCACCACGAAGTAGTACGTGATCGTGTAGTTGCCCCGGGAGTCGACCTCCTTGTGGCCGGGGCCCTTGTACGCCTCGTACTCGGTCTTGGTGACGTGCTCGACTCGGGGCTGGAGCTTGGAGCCGCTCGCGGGCCAGTCGGCCTGGTCAAGCGTCCTGCCGAGGGTGACCTTGTCGTCGTGCAGGCCGTAGACCTGGCCGGGGACCTTGTCCCAGCTGGACTTGTCGGTCTCGACCGCGACGGCGATCGCGCCCTTGTACTGCGGACCGACCTGGTCTTCCTTGTCCACGCCCTCGACCTTGCCGAGGCCGCCCTTCTTCGTCCACGCGTCGTAGGTGTTCCGGTCGACCGAGATGGCGGCCTCGCGGCCCACCCCGCCCTTGTCCATGTGAGCCTTGAAGGTCTTGTAGTCGACCTCCTTCTCGGGCTGCTGCTTGATGCCGTCGTAGACGTTGACGAAGGCGTAGTCGTAGTCGTAGTCCTCGTAGACCGTGAAGTCGTCGTGGGTGTTGACCTTGGCGCCGACGTAGATGCCCCAGGGAGCCTTGCCCTGGTAGTAGCCGGGGATGAACACGAAGTTGCCGAACGGCTTGTTCGTGTCGGTGTCGTAGACACAGTGGCCGGCGGTGGCGACCAGGTTGCGGAACTTCGACTGCACGGAGGTGCCGGAGCACCAACGCTCCTTGCCCTTGTCGTCGACGAAGAAGACCTTGCCGACGGTGATCGGGAGGTTCACGTTCCGCGACCTGCCGGCGGTCTTGCCCTCCTCGCCGGTCGGGGCGACGATGCCGGGCTTGCCGTCGGCGGCGGCCCTGGCGGCGCCGGTCTTGTTCAGCTTGGCGGAAACGGTGGAGTCGGCGAGGTAGGTCGTCGCCGACTTCAGCTTCGAGGCGGTCCAGTAGCCCGCGATGGCCTTCGCGTTACCGGAGGGGGTGAGCGCCGACGACTTGACGTCGGGATCGGCCGTGCTCGCCTGGGCGGTGGCGGGGAGGGAGGCGCCGACCATGGTGGCGGCGGCGAGGACGCCGCCGAGGGGGAGGGCGAGGCGCTTGGCTCGGGAGTTCAATGGAGCTCCTTCTTTGTCATGAGTCGCTCGGGACGCAACTCACGCATGCGTAAAGAGACAAGAGGTGACCGTACTCGGCAAAGATGGGTTAAAAAGCTATAAATCGGGCACGGGGTCGGACCGTTATATTTTTGTTACTAAATCCGTGGAACCAGGAATCCTCGGAGTCCGTCTGATCTACCTGAACTTGATCGAGAGGTCCCCCGCGGGTCATGTGACCGTATGAACTGCGGAAACACCCAGGCTTGTCGGTGTCCCGCGAGAGCGTCCGAGGGCAGGCTGAGCCGGCATCCGCGTCACACGTCATCGGGGGATCTCATGCGGCGTCTTCTCTGTCTGGCCGTTGTCGGCCTCTTCCAGCTCTCGGGTACGGCCGTGGCGTCCACGGTGCCGCCCCGCGATCCCGGCCCGGGGTGGCAGGAGACGAGACCGTACCCCTACCCCGGCGACTCGGGACCGCAGGTGACGCAGCCGCTCCCGCTCCATCCGGGCGGGCCCGCCCACGTCATGCCAGGACCGGTCGAACCGTTTCCCGGCGCCAGGCCTCCGCGCAGCGCCAGGGCGCTCGTGCTGAGCCTCGCGCAGGGCGACAAGCCCGTGCCCGTGGCGGGCCACGCCCTGCTGCTGTGCGACCGGCCCGGCGGCACCCATCCCGACGCGGTCCGCGCCTGCGAGGCGCTGGCCGAGGTGCGGGGTGACCCCGCCAGGCTCAGGGCGAGGACGGGGGTGGCGTGCACCCTGCAGTACGACCCGGTCACGGTGACCGCCAGCGGGATCTGGAACAACCGTTTCGTCCGGTTCGAACGCACCTACGGCAGCCCGTGCGCGCTGCGGGCCGCCACCGGCGCGGTCTTCGCCCTGGGAGGCGATTCCCGGCGACCGGGATGGAGCGTTCCGGACACGGTGACGGCCCTTCCCGGGCCGCTGCCCGGAACGTTCCCCGGGCCGATCCGGCGGCCGGGTTCGTAGCCGTCCCCGCTCTCTTCGGGAAAGGGCCCGGTCCTGGGACCGGGCCCTGCTCGTTCCCTGCTTGTTCACTGCCCGTCCGCCGCGGCCGGCCGAATGGCCTTACGGTCGGCCGCGGGTGCGGGTCAGCTGGTCCAGCGGTTGGCCGCGGCCTTGTAGACCTTGTAGGTGTCGCCGTTGAAGTACGGCGAGGAGATCTTGTCGTACCGGTCGTTCTTGTCGGTGTCCCAGGCGATGCTGTTGACGCCGATCAGGTAGCCGGTCCGGCTGGAGCTCTTGTACTTGTAGAGCCAGGGGCCGCCGCTCGCGCCCGAGGTGAAGGCGCACTTGAAGCCGATGTGCTCCTGGACGTTGTACTTCGGCGCGGCCGGCATGGCGCCGGTCTTGCCGTAGCACCACTTCATCGTGCGGCCGGAGAAGGGCTTGTCGCCGTCGGGGTGCAGGCCGGCCGGGTAGCCGAAGGAGAAGACCGTGTTCTTGACCTTCTGGTTCCAGGCGAAGCCCTGGCCGCCGACGTTGTCGCCGAGACGGCCGACGTTCTTGATGACCGGCTTCCACTTGTTGTCCTTGTCCTTCTCCCAGTTCACCTTGAACCCGGAGTGGACGTTGACGAAGGCGTAGTCGTAGTCGTAGTCCTCCTTCACCACGAAGTCGTCGTGCGCGTTGAACCACTTGGCCGCGTAGATGCCGTAGGGGTTCTTGCCGTCCCACGCCTGGTTGCCGTCCCAGTAGGACGGGATGAAGATCCAGTTGTCGTAGAACTGGTTGGTCTTCACGTCGTAGACGCAGTGCGCGGAGGTGGCGACCACGTTGCGGTACTTGCCCTGGACCGAACTGCCGGAGCAGTACTTCCAGCTCTTCGGGTCCGACGGGTTGGCGCCGGGCAGGGTGAAGAAGACGCGCCCGACGGTGTTGGGCAGGTTCACCTGCTTGCTCTTGGAGGACTTGGTGCCCTCCGCGCCGATCGGCGGGACCGACCCGCCGGGGCCGTCGGGGCCCGCCGCGCTGGAGGCCTTGCCGCCCTTGACGCTCAGGTCGAGGTCGCCGGTGGCGTCCGTGGCCTTGCGCATCCGCTCGGGCGACCAGAAGGAGGTGGCCTGGCCGGCCGTCTCCGAGGCCTGGGAACTGACCACGTCCTTGGGGGCCGTACCGGCGTTGGCACCGGTGGTGGCGCCGATCGCTCCGGCGATCATGAGAACGCCGGTGAGGGGGATCGTGAGGCGCCGTGCTCGGGAATTCATGAAGCTCCTTTCGTTCTCAGCGCGGAGACGGGACTTCTCCTCGCCGGGAAAACGATCGGAACGTTACTGACTGGATCAAGCGGCGGGCAGGAATTGACGGGAAAAAGTCTGAGATGGTTCCATCCGATGCTGTCTTGTTATTTAAATAGCTATTTGTTATAAGTTAACGAATAGGCATTTCCGCAGCTCATCGCAGTTGCGGGGCGATCTCAGAGGCATCGCCGTCATCACCGGTAACAGCGATTACCGAAGGTTTCTCGAGCAACTTCGACACCTTTGGAGTGTCGGGTGCGGTGACGTTCTCGATGCTGTTCCGCGGTTTCTCATGGTCATTTTCCGTGAGGTGGCCGCAGCGGACGAGCCGAATACCGGAACAGCGGTCCCGGGACACGGGTGCCGCACCACGGATCCCGCGACGTGACCCTCGGAACACGGATACCGGAACGTCACGGGGCACCGGCGCACGGACCGCACGACCCGGCCACCCGAGAGCGGGCGCCGGGACCCGGGTGCCGGAACCAGGGCGCAGGAACGCGGACGTCGCGGTGTGACGGCGCCCTCTCTCCGAGGCATCGATTCTGATTCGTGACGGTACTGACGCGGACGCCGAGACCGCCGGACCCCGAAGATGGGGCCGGGAACCGTACCTTCTGCAGGAGGCGGCCGAGGACGTGGCCGGTGGTCAGCACGACATCATCGAGGCGAGGTCCCGGAAGGGACCGTGGCCCTGGATCGGCGTCGCCGCGCTGGCGGCGCTCGTGGCGTGGAACCTGACGACGGCCCGGGAGCGGCCGGACACGATCTCGCCGCCGTTCCCGCCGCCGGTGCCCACCCGGGCGGGGACCGTCGCGGAGCAGGTCCCGAACGTGCTCAACCCGGGATTCCGCAAGAAGGGCGGCAGGGAGATCCTCGACGTGGTCTTCCCCGACGGCTCGGCGGCGGAGGTGAGCTACCCGGCGGAGCTGGGCCTGGCCGGGCTGGGGGTCCGGCCCGCGATGTCGGGCCGGCTCGACGGCGACACCGGCCCGTACCGGCAGCTGACCGTGCCGTCAGGCGGTCCGGCGGGGGTCTCCCGAGGGCAGCCGATGATCAGGCGACTGGCCAAGCGGGTCACCCTCTGGCATCCGATGAGCCCTGCCGAGGGCGAGGTGCTGCTGTTCGCGTTCGACCCGTGGTTCGTGGCGCTGCGCGATCTCAAGGACGGCATGCCCTTCGAGCAGCGCATGCTCTGGGCGCGCAACCTGCGCGGCAAGGTGACCAAGGGCGGCTACCTCGTGCTCGAGGCCACGCCCCCGGTGCGGCTGGCCACGCAGGGGGAGATCCTCGACGGTGAGCCGCTGGGACCGCAGCTGTGGTTCGGCGGGGCCAGGGAGACGCTGCTGGTGCTGGCTCCGGTGCCGGGCTGCGACGTCGCGTCGATCGAGCTCTCCGTCATCGAGCAGCGGCGCCGCTTCTCCGCGGAGACCTGCCAGGACGGCGTGTACGTCGCGGCCTCGGGGGAGCGGGGACACGTCGAGCGGACCATGGCGGGCATGACCGTCAGGCGGACGGCGTAACGGCGGCCCGTTCACCGTGATCGCCGCGCGGGGGACATGAGGCGCGGCCCCGTTCACCGCGCGAAGGGTGTGAGACACGGCCCCGGTACGCCGCGCGGAGCGCGTGAGGCGCGGCCCCGTACGCGGTGGTGGCCGCGCGGACGGCGTAGGGTGCGGCCATGTTCGCTGTAACCGCCACGCGGATCGATTCCGACAACCCCCTCGCCGGACTCACGCTCGGTGAGCGCCCGGAACCCGAGGTTCCCGACGGGTGGACCACCGTCACGGTGAGGGCCGCCTCGCTCAACCACCACGACCTGTTCAGCCTGCGGGGGATGGGCCTTCGCCAGGAGCAGCTCCCGATGGTGCTCGGCACCGACGCCGCCGGGCTCGACGAGGAGGGGAACGAGGTCGTCGTGCACTCGGTGATCGGCAGTGGTGCCGACGAGACGCTCGACCCGAAGCGCTCGCTGCTCTCGGAGAAACACGACGGCACCTTCGCCGAGCGGGTCGTCGTGCCCCGTCGCAACCTCGTGCCCAAGCCCGCCGCGCTCAGCTTCGAGGAGGCCGCCTGCCTGCCGACGGCCTGGCTGACCGCCTACCGCATGCTGTTCGACAAGGCCGGGCTCGAGCCGGGCTCGACCGTGCTGGTCCAGGGCGCGGGCGGGGGCGTGGCCACCGCACTGATCCTGCTGGGCCGGGCCGGGGGATACCGGGTCTGGGCGACCAGCCGCTCGGAGAAGAAGCGGGCGCGGGCCCTGGAACTCGGCGCCGACCAGGTCTTCGAGAGCGGCGCCCGGCTGCCCGAGCGGGTCGACGCGGTGATGGAGACCGTCGGCCAGGCCACCTGGGGGCACTCGCTGAAGGCGCTGCGCCCCGGCGGCCGGATCGTGATCTCCGGCGCGACCAGCGGCGCCGTCCCGCCGGCCGACCTGAACCGCGTCTTCTTCCTGCAGCTGTCGGTGATCGGCTCCACCATGGGCACCCGCGACCAGCTGGGCAGGCTGGCCCGCTTCCTGGAGCAGACCGGCACTCGCCCGCTGATCGACCGCACCCTCCCGCTGGCCGAGGCCCGCGAGGGCTTCGCGGCCATGCACGAGGGCGAACTCTTCGGAAAGGTCGTCTTCACCCTGCCGGGATGAGCCCGGCAGGTCCCGGGGGCGGCTCGCGGGCCGGGGTGGCTCGGCGTTCCCGCGGGGGTGGCCCGGCGCCGGGGGTGGCTCACCCGTGCCGTGCGGGCCGCCTCACGGAGGCCGCCGGCCGTGACGTGCCACTCCCGGCGGGCGTCTTACGAGGCGTCGCCGGGATCACCGGAGCGCGTCGCGGATGCGGCGGGCCGCGTCGTACAGGGCGTCCTGGGCGGTCGCCAGGGTCTCCTCGCTGACCTGCGCGGCCGCCGCGTCCCTGCGAACCTCCTCGACGAACTCGGCCAGCATCTGCCCGAGCCGGGCGTCTCCGGCCCGTGATCCCTCGCCGGTGAAGCCGTCGGCCCAGACGCGCTTCCACTCGTCCTTCCACTCGCCGGTCTGGCGCTGCCACTCACGCTTCTGGCGCTGCCACTCCGTCTTCTGCTCGCGCCAGACCTTGCGCGGGTCCTGCTCGGGGCTCTGACGCACCTCGCGCGCCATCTGGGTGAGCTCCTCGCGCAGCGACTTGACCGTGTCGCGCACGTCCTCCTTGACCTCGCGGGCGATGTCGCGGACGGAGTCGGAGATCTCCTGCTCCAGGTCGGCGAGCTCGTCGAGCCGCTCGTTGAGCTCGTCGCGGCCCCGGTCGCTGATGGTGAAGACCTTCTTGCCGTCCACCACCTCGTGGGTGACCAGGCCCTCCTCCTCCAGGCGGGCCAGGCGCGGGTAGATCGTGCCGGGGGAGGGAGAGTAGACGCCGAGGAAGCGATCCTGGAGCAGCCGGATCACCTCGTAGCCGTGGCGCGGGCTCTCCTCCAGCAGCTTCAGGAGATAGAGCCGGAGCCTTCCGTGGCCGAAGACCGGGCTCATGCCTGGACTCCCTTCAGAAGAGTGACGTCGGCGGAGACGGTGTTGGCCGTCAGCGACGCCATGCCGCCGCCGATCCGGCCGCCCAGCGTCTTCGCGCCGGGCTGGGCGGAGTGGTCGAGTTCGGAAAAGGCGGCGTCGAGCCTGCCCGAGTTGGAACGGATCTTGACGTCGGTCTCGACCGTGTGCGGGAGCCGCAGCACGATGTCGCCGGAGACGCTGTTCATCGTGACGTGGCCGGTCGGCGGGAGCTCCAGATCGGCGGTGATCCGGCCGGAGACGGTGGTGACGCTCAACCGCCGGGGCGTGCCCTGGGCGACGGTGAGATCGCCGGAGATGCTCTTGAACGACAGGTCGCCGACCAGGCCGCGGCTCTCCACGTCGCCGGAGACGGTGTCGGCGTTGATCTCGCCGCTCACCCCGTCGAGCACGATCCCGCCCGAAACGCTTCTGACCGAGGTGTGGCCCTCGAACCCGGTGACGACCGCGGACGCGGAGACGACCCCCACGTTGACCGGGCAGTCCTTCGGCACGGTCAGCGCGAGCGTGGCCCGGCGGCGGCCGGGGCGCAGCCAGCCCAGCAGGCCGTCCCAGGTGAGATCCCTGTAGGTGACGGTGAGCGTGCCGTCGTCGTCGTGGGTGACGAGCAGCGGGGGGCTGTCGACCTCGGTGACCTCGAGCCTCGGAGGGCCGTCGCTGGCCAGCACCGCCAGCTTCCCCGCCACGATGCGCACGTTGAGTTTCCTGACGGAGTCGAAGGTGAGCTGCTCCGGCTTCTCTATCGTCCATTGCCGCATGTAGATGACCTCCTTGTAATGAACACGATATGTCGCGTTATTCGGAGGGTCAAGATATATCGCGTTTTTCTCAGTCGTCCTCGTCGTCCAGCCGGGCCAGCCAGGTGGCCAGCCGTTCCACCGGCGTCTCGAAGTCGGGGTTCAGGTCGACGAACTCGCGCAGCCGCTCGGCCAGCCACACGACGGTGACCTCCTCCTCGCCCCGGCGCGCGACGAGTTCCTCGATGCCCCGATCGGTGAAGTACATCGCGTTCTCCCTCAATGACACTGATGACGCTGTGGTCGTGCTCGCGACCTCGTGATGACGCTCGCGACAAACGGGGAAGTCCCCCGCAGAGGCTCCTGCGGGGGACTTCCGTGGTGATGCCTGCGCGGACCGGCCGGGGCCGGTCGCCTAGTTGAAGATCTCGCCCAGCATCTGCTGCAGCTCCGCCTCGTGGGTGGAGTGCGAGCCGGTCGCCGGCGAGGAGTTGGCCTTGCGGGAGACCCGCTTGATCGAACGCCCGCCGAAGACCCCCGGGTTCTCGGCCATCTTGAGAGCCAGGAACGGCCACGGACCCATGTTGAGCGGCTCGTCCTGCGCCCACACCAGCTCGATGTCGGCGGCGTAGCGGCTCAGCTCGGCCTCCAACGGGTCGGCGGGGAACGGGTAGAGCCGCTCGAGGCGGATGATCGCCACGTCGTTGCGGCCCTGCTTGTCACGGGCCGCCGCCAGGTCGTAGTAGAGCTTGCCGGAGACCAGCACGACCTTGCGGACGCCGGCCGGGGGAGCCGTGGTGTCGCCCAGCACCGGCTGGAACGACCCCGAGGTGAAGTCGCCGACCGCCGAGATCGCCGCCTTGTGCCGCAGCAGCGACTTGGGCGTGAACACCACCAGCGGGCGGTGCCGGTTCGACAGCGTCTGCCAGCGCAGCAGGTGGAAGTAGTTGGCCGGCAGTGTGGGCTGCGCCACGGTCATGTTGTCCTGGGCGCACATCTGCAGGAAGCGCTCGATGCGGGCCGAGGAGTGGTCGGGCCCCTGCCCCTCGTAGCCGTGCGGCAGCAGCAGGGTGACGCCGGAGCGCTGGCCCCACTTCTGCTCGCCCGACGTGAGGTACTCGTCGATGATCGACTGGGCGCCGTTGACGAAGTCGCCGAACTGCGCCTCCCAGGCGACCAGTGCCTCGGGCCGCTCCACGCTGTAGCCGTACTCGAAGCCGAGCGCGGCGTACTCGCTCAGCAGGGAGTCGTAGACGTAGAACTTCGTGGTGCCCTGGTTGAACGTCTTGAGCGGGGTGTGCTCCTCGCCCGTGACGCGGTCGACCAGCACGGCGTGCCGCTGGGTGAACGTGCCGCGCCGCGAGTCCTGGCCGACGAGGCGGACCGGGTGGCCGTCGATCAGCAGCGACCCGAAGGCCAGGGTCTCGCCCATGCCCCAGTCGATGTGGTCCTCGGCGACCATCTGCCCGCGGCGCTGCAGCACCGGCAGCAGGCGCGGGTGGACGGTGAAGCCCTCGGGCATGTTGAGCTGGGTCTCCACGATCCGCTTGACGGTCTCCTCGGAGACGGCCGTCTTGACGTCCTCGTGCGACCAGGGGACGTTCTCCATGTCCACCGGGCGGGAGAACTCGCCCGTCGGGTCCTTGGCCGCCGCGCGGGTCTCGGCGAAGGCGTTCTCCAGCTTGGCCTGGTAGTCGCGGAGCGCGCCCTCGGCCTCCTCCACCGTGATGTCGCCCCGGCCGATCAGCGCCTCGGTGTAGAGCTTGCGGGTGGAGCGCTTGGCGTCGATCAGGTCGTACATCAGCGGCTGGGTGAAGCCCGGGTTGTCGGCCTCGTTGTGCCCCCGGCGCCGGTAGCAGATGAGGTCGATCACCACGTCCTTGCGGAACGCCTGGCGGTACTCGAACGCCAGCTTGCCGACCCGGACCACGGCCTCGGGGTCGTCGCCGTTGACGTGGAAGATCGGGGCCTGGATCATCCGGGCCACGTCGGTGGCGTACACGCTGGAGCGCGAGCTGGCCGGGCTGGTGGTGAAGCCGACCTGGTTGTTGACCACGATGTGCACGGTGCCGCCGGTGCGGTAGCCCCGCAGCTGCGACAGGTTGAGCGTCTCGGCCACCACACCCTGGCCGGCGAAGGCCGCGTCGCCGTGCACGAGCACCGGCAGGACGGTGAAGCCCTCCTCGCCGCGCTCCAGGAGGTCCTGCTTGGCGCGGACCACACCCTCCAGGACCGGGTCGACCGTCTCCAGGTGGGAGGGGTTGGCCACAACCGAGGTCTTGAGCTTGGAGCCGTCGGGCGAGACGAAGTCGCCGCTGGCGCCCAGGTGGTACTTCACGTCGCCGGAGCCGTGGGCGCTGCGCGGGTCGATGTTGCCCTCGAACTCGCCGAAGATCTGCCCGTACGACTTGCCGACGATGTTGGCCAGCACGTTGAGGCGGCCGCGGTGGGCCATGCCGACCACGGCCTCGTCGAGCCGCTCCTCGGCCGCGGCGCTCAGCACCGAGTCGAGCAGCGGGATCAGCGACTCGCCGCCCTCCAGCGAGAAGCGCTTCTGCCCGACGAACTTCGTCTGCAGGAACGTCTCGAACGCCTCGGCGGTGTTCAGCCGCTCCAGGACGCGCAGCTGCTCCTCGCGGTCGGGCTTGGCGTGCGGCCGCTCGATGCGGGCCTGGATCCAGGCCCGCTCCTCGGGGTTCTGCATGTGCATGTACTCGACGCCGATGGTGCGGCAGTAGGAGTCACGCAGCACGCCGAGGATGTCGCGCAGCTTCATCAGGGGCCGGCCGCCGAAGCCGCCGGTGGCGAACTCGCGCTCCAGGTCCCACAGGGTGAGGCCGTGCGACTTGATGTCGAGGTCGGGGTGCTTGCGCTGCTTGTACTCCAGCGGGTCGGTGTCGGCCATGAGGTGGCCGCGGACCCGGAAGGCGTGGATCAGCTCGATGACCCGGGCCGACTTCGCCACGTCGTCGTCGTGGGTGGTTGAGATGTCCTGGACCCAGCGGATCGGCTCGTACGGGATCCGAAGGGCCTCGAAGATCTCGTCGTAGAAGCCGTCCTCGCCGAGCAGCAGCCGGTGGACCTGCCGCAGGAAGTCACCCGACTGGGCGCCCTGGATGATGCGGTGGTCGTAGGTGCTGGTGACCGTCATCACCTTGCTCACCGCGAGGCGGGAGAGCGTGTCGGGGGAGGCCCCCTGGTACTCGGCGGGGTACTCCATCGCGCCGACGCCGATGATCGTGCCCTGCCCCGGCATCAGGCGCGGCACCGAGTGCACGGTGCCGATGGTGCCCGGGTTGGTCAGCGAGATCGTCGTGCCGCTGAAGTCGTCGACGCCCAGCTTGCCCGCCCTGGCCTTGCGCACGACCTCTTCGTACGCGACCCAGAACTGGCGGAAGTCCATCCCCTCGGTCGCCTTGATCGACGGGACCAGGAGCTGGCGGGTGCCGTCGCTCTTGGCGACGTCGATGGCCAGGCCCAGGTTGACGTGCTCGGGCTTGACCAGCACCGGCTTGCCGTCGACCTCGGTGTAGGAGTGGTTCATCTCCGGCAGGACCTTGAGGGCCTTGATCACCGCGTAGCCGATGAGATGCGTGAACGACACCTTGCCGCCGCGACCGCGCGACAGGTGGTTGTTGATCACGATCCGGTTGTCGATGAGCAGCTTCGCCGGGACCGCGCGCACGCTGGTCGCCGTCGGCACGACGAGGCTGGCCTCCATGTTGGCCGCTGTCCTGGCGGCGGCGCCGCGTAGTCGGACTTCCTCGGCACCGGCGGCGGCGGGCAACTGCGTCTCCTGCTTGGGTTGGGCCGCCGGGGCGGGCTTGGCCGCCGTCGGCGCTGGGGTCGTCGCCGCGGGGGCCGGGGTGGCCTGAGCCGCAGCCGGGGTGGCCGAGGGCGCAGCGGGGGTCGGTGGAGCGGGCGCGGCGGCAGCCGCCCCCGGGGGTGCGGCACGGCCGGACCCCGAATCAGGGCTGTAGTCGGCAAAGAAGTTCCACCAGGCCCGGTCGACCGACTCGGGGTCCTGGAGGTACTTCTGGTACAGCTCGTCGACAAGCCATTCGTTCTGACCAAAGGCTGCCAGCGGGTTTGTCCGCGACGACTCAGACGACACGGCGGAAATCGCCCTCTTCCGCAGATCGGCGTTGATGATAGAGAACCTGTCCAAGGCTACTCGCCTCGGCTCGGACCTGCGCCAGTCTGACGACAGCTTCCTTGCCGATCCTCTCAGCATGGGTTAAAACGGTCAGCAACCGGGTAACTGTTTACCCGCTCAGGCCCTGGTCAGCCCGATGTGGCAGGCATGATCAGCCCGGCCAGACCAGCCGGGACTCCACCCGTATCCCCGGGGTGACATCTTCGAGCAGCCCGGCCAGGTCGTCCCCGGCCGCGCGCAGCTCCTCCAGGGACAGGGGGGCGAGCCGCTCCAGCAGGAACAGCGCGTCCGTCGTCTCCTCGGTGATCCGGGTGCGGACGCACTGCCGCCAGTTCCAGCGGCGGCAGGTGACGCCCATGTCGTCGCGCCAGACGACCTCGCCGGCCTCCGGGTGGTCGATCGCGGGCTCGCCCTTCTCGATCACCTCGAACGGCTCGTCGCCGCTCGCGCGCACCAGCCTCGCCGTCCCCTCGTAGCGGGCCAGGTCCTCCCCGCCGATCGGCAGGCCGTGCCTGATGCTGATCGCGTTGTAGGCGTCGACCGCCCGGTTGATCTCCGGCGGCGGCATCCGCCTGACCAGCGCGTCCACCGACGGCCTGGTCCGCTGCGGCTTCGCCCCGAACCCCCGGTAGGCCTCCCGCCACGCCTCGATCCTCGGGTCGTCGACCGCCACGGCCTTCTCCGCCGCCTCCGCCAGCCAGGCCCGCGACCTGTCGTCCGTGGGCCCGTTGCGCAGCCCGTACACCTCCATCAGCAGCACCCCGAAGTCGGGCCTGAGCATGCTGACGGCGGGATCCACCCGGATGTCCTCGATCACGCCCCCAGTTTAGGGCGCCCACCGCCCCTGTCCCCCGGGAGCGGCGTCAGGCGGCCGCGTGGGGGGTGAAGGTGACGTTCAAGTCGGCGTCCAGCGCTTTCGCCAGGCGCCGGAGCAGTGCCAGCGTCGGGGTGACCCCCCCTGTTTCCAGGCGGGACACCTGCGGTTGGGTCATCCCGGCCCGCTCGGCCAGCTCGGCTTGCGAAAGGCCGAGTTCCGTCCGGCGGTTGTAGACCTGCTGCCCCAGAAGCAACGCCTCGCGGGCCTCCTGGTAGGCGTCGGCCCGGCGCTCGGCGCCCGTCCGCTCCCACGTGCTGTGAGCCATGCCCCACTCAGTCCTTCCAGACGCGGTCGTAGACCTCCGAGGCGACCACATGAAGATTCTCACATTCGACCTGTGCTCGACGAGCGCGTTCAATCCGACCGGTCTCCCTGCGGCGTGTCTTGGTGAAGACGGTGAGAAGGATGATGCGCCGGCGGGGAGCGAGCCAGTAGGTGATCCTGACCTGACGGCGTGTGAGCGAGAGGCGCAGCTCACACACTTTGCCGCCAACGTGCTTGGAGTACGGCTCGTCGAGCGTCTCGGCCTGTTCGGAGAGGAGATCGGCCAGGGCTTCGACCTTCACGTAGTCGCGCTCGGACAGCGACTCAAGCCAAGATCGGATCTCGGGCTCGATGACATATAGCCTCACGGAGCGTGAGGCTATATGTCATCGATTATATAATCCGCGATACGCCGAGATCGGTAACCGCAGGTCACCGGCTCGGGCCTCCGATTATGGGCGTACGGCGTCAAGCCGCGCCGGTCACGTGCAGAGGGTGCCGTTGAGGAGGAAGCGTTCCGGTCTGGGGTTGGGTCCGGGGGCGTCGGCGCCGAGGAAGCCGAAGGTGACCGAGCCGCCGGGCTTGATGGTCTTGTTCCAGGTGAGGTTCCTGGCCGTCACGGTCGCGCCGTCCTGGCCGAGGTCCGCGCTCCAGTGTCTCCGGACGGCCTGGCCGCCCAGGAAGGACCAGCTGAGGGTCCAGCCGTCGATCGCCTTGGGGCCGGTGTTGGTGATGGTGACCTGGGTGGTGAACCCCCCGGTCCACTGGCCGTGGTTGGTGTAGGCGACCTCGCACGGGCCGGGGGCGGCGGGGGTGGCGAGGTAGGAGGCGATCCAGGAGAGCGGGGAGTTCCAGTTGATCGTCAGCTCGTTGGTGGCCCACGACTCGATGTCGTCGATGTAGCAGAACTGGGGCTTGCAGCCCCGGAGCTTGGCCTGCGCCACCGGGTCCTGGATGGCGGAGTTCGGGCCCCCGGCCAGGGTGCCGCGCGGCGGGTTGGGCAGGGACGGGTCGAGCTGGTGGGCGTACCAGCGGCTGTGCTGGTTCTTCGAGGCGACCTCGCCGTAGCCGGTCACGTACGACTGGTTGAGGGCGTTGCGCCCGAAGATGTAGTCGAGCCCCTCCAGCACCCCGTCGCGGTATTTCGCCTCGCCGCTCAGGTCGTGGGCGACGGCCATCACGACCATGTTGTTGAGCACCAGGTTGTTGGAGCCCCAGTCGTAGTCCGGCGGGTTGTACGGAACGCCGTACGGGTGGGCCTTCTGGACGGCGAGATACTTGTCCGCGCCCTCCAGGACGGATTGGCGCACCCGCGCCCGGTCGGGGAGCGCGCTGGGCACGGAGGCCAGCTGCAGGCGGCCGAGCTGGGCGGTGTTGCCCCAGTCGAAGCCGCGCTCGCGCCAGATGTCGCCGGTGTGGTGCGGTGAGGCGAGCACGTAGTCCATGAACTCCTTCTCGCCGGTGGCGAGATAGAGCTCGGCGGCGGCCCAGTAGAACTCGTCGGTCACGTTGTCGTCGTTGTAGGCGCCGCCGCCCACCCCGTCCGCCGGGTCCGCGTACCGCGCGGGGTTCGCCTTCGCCGCCGCCCACGCCTTCCTGGCCGCCGCGAGGTTGCGCGCGGCGAACGCGGCGTCGTATGGGGCGAAGAGGCGGGCCGCCTGGGCCGCGGTGGCGGCCAGGTTGAGGGTGGCGGCGGTGGAGACCGGGTGCAGCTCGCGTGGCTGGGGGTCCAGGTGGGGCAGCAGGGGCAGGCCGGTCCACGCGGCGTCGTGGATCTTGTGGTGGGCCATCCCCGCGTACGGCTTGCCGTCGGGGACCTGCATGCTGAGCAGGAACTCCTGTTCCCAGCGGGCCTCGTCGAGGATGTCGGGCACCTCGTTGCCGCTCTCGGGGATGTCGAGGTCGCCGTCCTTGTGGACGCCGTCGGCCTTGGCGCGCTCGAAGGCGGACATCAGCTGGTGGACGGAGATGCCGCCGTTGACGACGTACTTGCCGTGGTCGCCCGCGTCGTACCAGCCGCCCTTGACGTTCAGCGTGTAGTCGCAGACGCCCGGCTGGCAGGGCACCTCGACGTCGCCCCGGTTGGGGGCGACCCCGACGTGGCCGGCGGGCCTTCCGTAGCCGGGGCGGAGCTCGTCGAGGATCGGGATGCCGCTGCGCTGGGTGTAGTAGAACTTCAGCGCGTCGGTCCTGAGGTCGCCGTAGACGTCCGCGCCGATGTCGAAGGGGCGGCTGGTCTCGCCGTCGGCCTCCAGCGTGTAGCCGGTGCCGGGGGCGGTGACCGTGCCGAAGTCGATCGAGTGCACGTTCTGGCCGGAGCTCCCGTCGACGCCGCGCGGGACGGTGTCGCCCTCGGCGACGACCTCCCCGCCCTCCCCGCCGCGCCTGAGCTTCCAGGCGACCGGCTCCGTCTTCTCGGTGACGAGGGTGGCGTTCTTCGGCCCCGAGGGCAGGTAGCCGACCATGTTCACCCGGACGCGGGGCCCGGTGTCCGGTTCGTAGACGTCGGGTTCGGCCCCGCCCTTGAGGGAGACGTTGTCCACGCAGAACCTCCATGGGGTGGCGCTGCCCCCAAGCTGGAACGCCACCTGCGCGCCCGGCAGGTCCACGGGCGAGGTGAAGGTGTAGCGGTAGTCGTTGCCGGACACGCTCAGCTCCGGGTTGGCCGACAGGTACTGCGTGTAGGGGTCGACCGGGAGCTGGACGAGGGCCTTGGCCACCCGGCCCGGCGTGGCGGTCCCGAAGAAGGAGAACTCGTACGTCTCGTCCTTGACCAGGGGGATGTCGTTCTGGCCGATGATGACGTCCCAGGGGTTGGCGGTGCCGCCGGGGATGTCGGCGCACAGACGGCCGCCCTCGACCTCCAGCGCGGTGTTGCCGGTGCTCCACCAGGGAGCCGTGCCGGTGTCGAAGGTGCCGTTGACGATCTGTTCCGGGCCGTCCGCGGCGGCGGGCAGGGGGGTCAGGGTCACCAGGGCGGCGGCCGTGGCGAGGGCGAGCCAGGCAGGTGGTCTGATCACGGGGGGTCCTTTGAGCGGGGGAGGTGCCAGGTTGCGGGAGCTTGGGTCCGAGGATCCCCGTCAGAGGGATCCAAGTGGGAGCGCTCCCACAACCTGGGTGCCCGATGTTTCCAGCGCGTTTCACCCACCGTCAACCGGTCACTCTCCCCGACCACCCGCCGACCGGGTGAATGACCGATTTGTCGGATGAAACTTTCAGGCCCTCCCGGAGTCCGTCTCAGGGAGCGGTCCAGTCGACCTCCGGCCCCCGGGGCACGATCCCGCTCGGGTTGACGTTCGTCTGCGTCACGAAGTAATGCCGCTTGATCTGATCGAAGTCGGTCGTGTCGCGGAACGCGGGAACGGCGTACAGGCCGCGGGCGTAGGCCCACAGGGCCGGGTGGTCGGTCAGCCGCCGCACCGAGCACTTGAAGTGCGAGTTGTAGACGGCGTCGAACCTGGCGAGCGTCGGGTAGAGCCGCACGTCGCTCTCGGTGAGCGCGTCGCCGTGCAGATATCGGCGGGTGGACAGCCGCTCCTCCAGCAGGTCGAGCGTGGCGAACACCTCGGTGACCGCCTCGTCGTACGCCTCCTGCGAGCGGGCGAACCCGGCCCGGTAGACGCCGTTGTTGAGGCCGTGGAAGATCACCTCGTTGAGCGCGTCGATCTCCTCGCGCAGTTCCTCGGGATAGAGGTCGGGGGCGCCCTCGGCGTGCCAGGGCGCGAAGGCCGTTTCCAGGGTGAGGGTGATCTGCGGGTAGTCGTTGGTGACCAGGCGCCCGGCGGCGACGTCCCAGACGCAGGGCACCGTGTAGCGGCCCTCGTAGCCGGGGTCGGTCGCCAGGTAGAGCTCGGAGAGGTACTCCACCCCGGTCACCGGGTCGCCCCCGGGGATCCGCCAGCCCTTCTCGTCCCTGATCGGGTCGACGATCGTCACCCCGACCACCTCCCGCAGGCCCAGCAGCTCACGGACGATGAGGGAGCGGTGCGCCCACGGGCAGGCGTAGGAGGCGTAGATCTGGTAGCGGCCGGGCTCCGGCGGGTGCTCGCCGCCCGCCTCGATCCGCGTCGTGAACCGGTTCGGCTGCCTCTCGAAGCGACCGCCGCCGGAGATCTCCTTTTCCAGCTTCATGCTTCGACGGTACGGGACCCCGGCCGTGAGGGCACCCGCTCCGCCGAGGTATTCCATGTACAACCAGTAGGAAATATTGACTTACCGCGAAGTGGTGCGTAGCTTCTCCGGTATGGGCATCTATCTGACTCGGTGCGCGCACGTCGACCTCTGCCGCGTGTTCAGCGCACAGTGTCCGTGATCATGAATCCACCCGCCGTCCCATCCCACACCTCACAGGACGCATAGGACGCATCTCGTGATCATGATCAGACATGTCCCCATCCCCCTCCTCGCCGGTCCCGTCATCCCCGCCCGCGCCTTTCCGGGAGGTGTCCGGTGAGGCTCCGGATCCAGGGGGTCGGCAAGGAGTTCACCGGCCGCGACACCCACCGCTCCTTCGCCGCCCTCGACGACGTCAACCTCGACGTACGGGAGGGAGAGCTCCTCACCCTGGTCGGGCCGAGCGGCTGCGGCAAGTCCACCCTCCTCGACCTGATCGCCGGGTTGGCCGCGCCGACCACCGGCCGGATCCTGCTGGACGGCGTCCCCCTCGACGGCCCCGGTCTCGGCCGGGGGATCGTCCTGCAGCAGTACGCGTTGTTCCCCTGGCGCACGGCACTGTCCAACATCGAGTTCGCGCTGGAGGGCAGGGCCGCCACGAAGGGGGAGCGCGCCGAGCTGGCCAGGGAGTATCTGGACCTGGTGGGGCTGGGCGAGTTCGGTGACCGTTATCCCCACGAGCTCTCCCTCGGGATGCCCCAGCGCGTGGCCGTCGCCAGGAGCCTGGCCGCGGATCCGGCCGTGCTGCTGCTGGACGAGCCGTTCTCCGCGCTGGACGCCGGGACCAGGGAGTCCCTCCAGGAGGAACTGGTGCGGATCTGGGAGAGGACCGGTACGACGATCCTGTTCGCCACCCGGAGCATCGACGAGGCCGTCTACCTCGGCCGGAGGGTCGCGGTCATGACGTCCCGGCCCGGCCGGATCGGGCGGACCGTCGAGGTGGATCTCGGCCCCCGCGAGGGAGATCCGAGGGGCGGTTCCCGCTTCGGGGAGTACCGACACGAGGTGTGGAAGCTTCTCCGTTCCGACGTCGACCAGGAAGCGCCGGTGGCCTCATGAGCATCGTGACCGTGGTGGGAAATCCGCGGCCCGGATCGCGCACCCACGGGGTGGCCGTCCGGGCGGCGGAGGCCGTCGCCCGGCGGATCGGGGACGGGGAGGCTCCCGAGGTCGTCGACCTGGCGGCCCTGGCCCCGCTGCTGTTCGCCCCGGGGACGGCGCCGGAGGTGAGGGCCGCGCTGGAACTGGTGGCCGGAGCCGACGTGCTGGTGGTGGCGAGCCCGACCTACAAGGCCACCTACACCGGCCTGCTCAAGGTGTTCCTCGACCGGCTGCCGGGCGGCGCGCTCGCCTCGGCCGTCGCGCTGCCGCTCCTGGTGATGGGGGACGCCAGGCACTCGCTGGCGGTGGAGGTCCATTTCCGCCCGCTGCTGGTGGAGCTGGGGGCGACGGTGCCCACCCCGGGCCTCGCGCTGCTGGAGTCGCAGATTCCCGACCTCGACGCCGCCCTCGGTCCCTGGGCCGACCGGGTCGGCCCGCAGGTGATCGCGGCACTCGGGAAAAGGGCTCTCGCGTGACGCGGGAAGAGATAGAGACCCCTACGGGTTTTGAGTAGTGTCCTTTGTTCCTTAAAGGGGAAAAAGTGACCAAGTGGATCATCTTCACAGTAACCCACACAGTCCTAAGCGAGGCGGCATGACCGAGACACTGTCCGGCAGAGCGGTCGACGCGGAGCGTTTCCGGCAGGCGCTTGCCGTCCACGCGGCGGGAGTCGTCGTCGTCACCGCTCAGGTCGAGGGCATGCCGGTCGGCCTCACGGCGACCTCGTTCTCATCCGTCAGCCTCGCGCCCCCGCTGGTCTCCTTCTACGTGGACCAGTCCTCGACCACCTGGCCCTGGCTCAGGCAGGCGGACCACTTCGCGGTGAACGTGCTGGCCAGCGACCAGGCCGAGGTGGCCTCGCGCTTCGCCAGGAAGGGCGTCGACCGCTTCGCCGCCCCCACCTCCTGGACCCCCGGGCACCTGGGCGTCCCGCTGCTGGAGGGCGTCTCGGCCCACCTGATCTGCGCTCCCCACTCCACCGTCGACATCGGCGACCACGTCCTGGTCGTCGGACTCGTGATCGAGACCAGCCTCGAACCCGGCGGACGCCCGCTCCTGTATCACCAGGGCCGCTTCGGGCGCTTCACCCCGCACCCCTGACCCCTCTCGATCCCTCCTGATCCCGCGGGAACCCTCCGGCCGATCTCGCGGGGGACGTCCGCGCCGGAGCGTTCCTCGCGGGTGCCGCGGCCGGCGCGGGAGGGGGAACGCGGCGCGGGAACCGGAGGTGTCGCGGCCGGCCGGCGCATTGGCGCACGCGCGGAGGCCCGCAGATCCGTTTGTTGAATGAAATGTTGATTGCCGCGATTTCTCACTTATGGCATTACATATGCCAGTTGTCGTGGATGAGACTTCTATCTGTCGTACTCAGGCTCATCATGCGGCTCGTCCGGCCCGCCGCGGGGCGGAGCCGTGGAGTGTCCACGCGGGGGATGCCTCGGAGGGGGGCCGAGGAGGATCCTCAGGCGAGGCGGACGGTGCCCCGGCCGGTGGCCAGGGGGAGCTCCACCGCGGTGCGGATGCCCGGTGGGGCGGCGCAGAGGGCGGCGACGGAGTTCACGGCGTGGGCGGCGGCGCCGGCCAGACCGTGCGAGATCTCGTCCACGGTGAGCATCAGCTGGGGCACCCCCTCGATGTGGACGCTGAAGCCGGGATCGGCCCAGCGTTCCACCCGGGTGGCGTCGGCCTTGTAGACGCACTCCACCGTCATGAAGGGACGGCCGCGGACCAGCCCGCTGAACATCCAGCGGGACGCGCACACGGTGCCCGCCCTGACCAGCCCCGCGCTGATCTCGAACTCCTCGGACGCGAGCTCGAACTCGTCGCTCTCCTCGACCTCGTCGAGGGCCACACCGAGGTTGTCGGCCACGAACTGGACGCTCTCGGCGAACAGCGAGCGCTGGAAGGCGCGGAAGGGGCGCACGGCGGCGACGTAGTCCTTGGCCGAACGCGTGAAGCCGAACAGGTCCACCACGATCTGCCGGGACGGGTGCCCCCGGAAGTCGGACGACTCCCGGACGTAGATGTGGTCGACGCGGCTGGACAGGCCGGTCAGCGTGAGCGGCAGGATGTCGCTTATGAAACCGGGGTTGACGCCGGTGCCGTGCAGGGACGTGCCCCCCGCGCGACAGGCGGCCTCCAGGCGCTCCACCACCCCCGGGCCGTAGCACTTGGGATACACGAACCCGGTGGTGGTGATGACGTTCTTGCCGGCGGCGAGCAGTGCGCAGATGGTCTCCACGTCGCTCGGATACTCCCCGCCGAAGTAGGACGCCGGCAGCGGCATGTGCAGCACGCAGTCGGCCTCCGTGGCGAGAATCTCCTCGACGTCGTCGGTGCAGGTGACACCGGCCTCGGGGAGCCCCACGAGGGTCCCCGCGTCCTGTCCTACCTTGTCCGGGTCGTAGACCAGGACTCCGGCCAGTTCGAACTCCGGCCGGGTGATCACGCTGCGCAGGGAGTATCTGCCGACGGCGCCCGTGGCCCACTGGACCACGCGCAGGGGCGGCGATAAGGACATATAGGGCCTCCAGCCCAAAATATTGGGCGGGGCCGTACTAGGAAAAAGTGAGGGGTGTCGTCGTTGACCCTCGCCCGTGTGGGGCAAAAACTTTAGCAGAAATTAACACGTGTGCTTACTATCCGCAATGATCCCACGCGTTTTTTGTTACCACTCCACGCCTTTCTTTTCATGGGCCGGACCGGTGCCGGGAAGGTCCCGCCGACGGTTCGTCATGGTTCGGCGGATGTCGTCCCGGTGATTTCGCAGGCGGTGTCCCGAGGATCCCCATGGCATCACGAGGGCCGGGCGAGCTATTGTTCAAACGACTAGAATTATGTTCTCGTGGGAGGGTTGCGGATGTCAGAGCTGCGGTTTGACGGCAGGGTCGCGGTCATCACCGGCGCCGGGCACGGACTCGGCCGCTCGCACGCGCTGTCGCTCGCCGAGCGCGGCGCCAAGGTGGTGGTCAACGACCTGGGCGGGGCACTGGACGGCACCGGCGCCTCCGCGGGCCCGGCCGCCGAGGTGGTCGAGCTGATCAGGAAGAACGGCGGGGAGGCGACCGCCAACACCGACAACGTCGCGACCCCCGAGGGGGCCCAGGCGATCGTGGGGACCGCGATCGACACCTACGGGCGGCTGGACATCGTCGTCAACAACGCCGGCATCCTGCGGGACAAGTCCTTCGGCAAGATCAGCGTCGAGGAGTTCGACCAGGTCCTCGCCGTCCACGTCCGCGGCTCGTTCCTGGTCAGCCGGGCGGCGTTCCCGTACCTCAAGGAGCAGGGGTACGGCCGGATCATCAACACCTCCTCGCCCGCCGGGCTGTTCGGCAACTTCGGCCAGGCCAACTACTCCACCGCCAAGATGGGCCTGGTCGGCCTCACCAAGACGCTCGGTATCGAGGGCGCCAAAGCCGGGATCAAGGCCAACGCGATCGCGCCGATCGCCTGGACCCGGATGACCGAGGAGATCCTGCCCGCCGAGTTCGAGGCCAAATTCACCGCCGAGCGGGTCAGCGCCCTGGTGACCTTCCTGGCGCACGAGGCCTGCGAGACCAGCGGCGAGGTCTTCAGCGTCGGCGGCGGCCGGATCGCCCGGGTGTTCGTGGCCGAGGGACCCGGCTGGCGGCAGGACGACCACACGGTGGAGGACATCCGGGACAACTGGGAGGCGATCCTCGCCGAGCAGCCGTACCTGACCCCGACCACTCTCGGGCGGCAGGCGACCGCCTCGATGAAGGCCATGCTTTGACGGTCACGTACCGGCCGCGGTGGCCGCCGTGGTCGTGACGGCCGGACATTCGAGGGCGTTCTCGTTTCGAGGGCGCCCTTTTCTTTCGCGTCGAAGGGGGCGGGGGGTGAATCCCCTCGGCGCGGGCCGGCTCTTCCGTCCGAGGCTTCGCGGGCGTCACTGCGACGGCCAGCCCATCGTGATGAGCTTCCGCACGTCGACCATCCCGGTGGCCAGCGCCTCGCTGATCTCCCGCAAGGACTCTTGCTGCTCACGGGTGAGGCGGTCGAACATGAGTGCCCGAACCTGCTCGGCGTGGCGGGGGGCGGCCCGCCGGACCTGCTCCATGCCTTCGTCGGTGAGTTCCGCCAGCTGGCCACGCGCGTCCGAGGGAGACGGCACCCGGCGGACCCAGCCGTCGCGCACCAGCCGGTCGACCGCGTGGCTCAGCCTGCTGCGGTCGAAGACACACGCGGCCGCGAGGTTGGCCATCCGCATCGAGCGCCCGGGCGCTTCCGAAAGCCGGGTGAGGATCTCGTAGTAGGTGAAGGAGAGATCCGCCTCCTCCTTCAGGTCTCGTTCCAGCCGATCGAACAACAGCCTGCTGGCGATCAGGAAGCTGCGCCACGTCCGCTGCTCCTCCTCGTCAAGCCACCGGGTCTCCGTCATCTCGACCTCGCACGAGTTAGTTGAAATTTCAGCACCTTATGCTAGCGTAGGAGAAGGTGCTGAAATTTCAACTACTTCGCGAGGAGGAGATAGATGGACCGTTTGAAGGGCAAGGTGGCGATCGTCACCGGTGCCGCGGGCGGCCTTGGGTTCGCGGGAGCGCGGGCCATGGCGGCCGAGGGGGCACGCGTGGTGATGATGGACCTGTCTTCGTCCGTCCACGAGCGGGCGAAGGAGCTCGTGGGGGAGGGCTTCGACGTCGCGCCGTACGGCGGTGACGTCAGCGTCGAGAACGACATCGCAGGAGTCGTGGCATTCGCCAAGGAGACCTACGGCGGGCTCGATGTGCTGTGGAACAACGCCGGATTGGTAGGCAGCGACTGGATCAAACAGGACACCGACGTGGTGGGTGTCAGCCGTGACTACCTGATGCGGACCTTGGAGGTGAACATGGTCAGCGTCTTCCTCGGCAGCAAGCACGCGATCCCCCTGATGGCCGAAGCCGGGGGTGGATCGATCATCAACACTTCGTCGGTTCAGGCCGCAGGCGGAGACCTCGCGCTGGTCTCGTACGGCACGAGCAAAGCGGCGATCGACTACTTGACGAAGTCCATCGCCACCTCGTTCGGCCATCTCGGCATCCGCTGCAACGCGGTGGCTCCGGGGCTGATCCCGCCGCCCGCCGCACCGGAGGCGCCCGGTGGCGCACACCCCCTGGAGGACGTCGCGCCGGTGAAGCTGGTGCTCGACTCCCAGATGCTCGCGTACGTCGGAGAACAAGCCGATGTGGCCAACGCGGTCGTTTTCCTCGCGTCCGACGAGTCGAAGTTCATCACCGGCCAGCGGATCAACGTCGACGGTGGAACGACCGGTCACCTGCCGACGCTCTCGGATCGTCGCAAACTGGCCGGAGCCTGAGCAGCCGGGCGCACGACCGCCTGGACCACGACCACCGTCAAGGGACGTCCGGGTGAACTCGGTGACCATGCCCGAGAGTTCCCTGTTCGGATCCGCATCGACGATGCGAGCTGTTCTCGCCGGAGGGCGTGCGAATGCCCCCGCCACCGCGGATCACATCCAAGGGGGACATCGTCGGATACGAAATGCGTGCCATGCAGGTCATGATCCGTTGGTCATGGATCAGCAGACCCCATGACCGCTCAGCAAGACGTCGGAACGCCGAGACGCGGAAATAACGACGCAACGATGTGAACCGTGCCGCCCGCGTGCCCGGCCGGATGCCGCGGGTGACCGGCCCTTCTCCCCAGGTCTCGCCCATCGGAGCGAACTGGCCGGAACCCTCGACCGCGGGCTTTTTTCCGCATACCGCAGATCAGCCGCGCAGCCGCCCGGCACATCACGAATTCCTGAACCCTTCACAAGAGAGGACCAACCATGTCCGATATCGTCAACCTTGCCGTGATCTACTACTCCTCGACGGGCACCGGAACGGCGATCGCCAAGGAAATGGCCGAAGCGGCTGAGGCCGCCGGTGCGAATGTCCGCGTCCGCAAAGTACCCGAGCTGGCACCGCAGACCGTGATCGACTCGAATCCGCTCTGGGCCGCCCACCACGCGGCCACCGCCGAGGTGCCGGCTCCGAGCCTTGACGACGTCTCTTGGGCGGACGCCGTCATCTTCGGCTCACCGACCCGGTTCGGCAACGTCGCCGCTCAGCTGAAGCAGTTCATCGACACGTTGTCTCCCCTCTGGCAGACGAATGCGCTGGCCGACAAGGTCTACAGCGCCTTCACCTCGACCGGCACCCGTCACGGTGGGCACGAGTCGACCTTGCTCGCCATTTACAACAGCATCTACCACTTCGGTGGCCTGATCGCGCCGCCCGGCTACACCGACCCCGTCAAGTACGTCGACGGCAACCCGTACGGCACCTCACACCACGCGGTGTTCGGCCCCGACCTGGGCTCGATCGACAATGACACCCGCAACGCCGCCCGCCACCAGGCCGAACGTGTCGTGCGGATCGGGCGGGCGCTCAAGCGAGGAAACGCGGCCTGACGGACGGCTCTTTCGGCGATTGCCGGCCGCACGGAGCGGAAGAGCCCCAGGAAGGTGTCCTGGAACGCGCCAGGCCTGCCACCGGAGCGGGCGCCGGTCTCGACCGGCGCCCGAAAGGGGTGGTGGCGCTGCGACGCAAGGAAACCGAGGTGGCGCGGTGCGGCGGGCCGCATCGCGAGCGCACCTTTCCGGGAGGTGATCACAAGGAGGAGAGCTCCTCAGGAGAAGAAGCCGCTGAGCTGTGCAATCCACCGACCGGGTCGACCAGCGGCAGCCTCCTTGGTGACGAACCGAGTGACAAACTTCTCGTACAGGAACGGACAGCCACGAAACACCAAAAACCACTTCTGCTGTTCGAACTGATGTGGGGCGCCCTTTTCGCTGCTCGAAGGTTCGTCACATGAAAGGTTCATGGTGACTTCCGGCGATTGTGGAACGGTCCGGACGGTGCGCTGAGGTTGTGGAAATCAGATGAATTGCCCGGTAGGACGGGCGGAAGGGGTCGGGGGGACCGTGGCCGCTTTCGCAGTACGGGTGAGAGGTTCTGCTTGACAAGAGCAATCTTTTGCTTGACGGTCGGCAGAACTCGTCCCTACCATCCTGAAATGAGGAGGAAATAAGCTAGAAATCAGCAGATTTCGAGATTTGTACCACTCTGCCGGTGCCGCAACCGGCTCGCCCACCATCTTCCTCCTGATCTTCCGGCATGCCCGCCCAGGCCGCCCGGTCCGTTTCGCATGTCCTTCTCGTTCCCCCCCAGGAGATTCCATGCGCCGCCCGCTCACCGCCTTAATGGTCCCGATCCTGCTCTTGTTATCCGTGGTCTCCGGTTTGTCGATGTCTCCGGCGAACGCGGGAGCCGCGAAGGCGGCCGCCTTCCGGGTGCTGCTGTTCACCGAGACCGCCGACTACGTGCATGCCTCGATCCCGACCGGCATCACGATGGTCCAGCAGCTCGCCGCCGCCAACGACTTCGAGGTCGTCCAGTCGGCCAACTCCTCCTCGTTCAACGACGCGAACCTGGCCACCTTCGACGCGATCATCATGCTGCAGAACTCCGGCATGGTCTGGGACAACGACGCCCAGCGTCAGGCCACCCAGAAGTTCGTCAACGACGGCGGTGGGATCGTGGCGATCCACAACACCACCGACATGAACGTCGAGACCCAGTTCCCCTGGTGGGACCAGCTCGTCCTGGGCGGCGCGCACATGACCGCGCACTCGTCCATCTTGCAGGGCACCGCCAAGGTCCTGGACAAGAAGCACCCCTCCACCGTGGGCCTGCCCGACCGCTGGGTCCGTACCGAGGAGTGGTACAACTTCAGCAAGAACATGCGCGGCGACGTCCACGTCCTGGTCGCCGCCGACGAGAGCACCTACGACGCCGGCGGCAGCAGGATGGGCCCCGACCACCCGATCTCCTGGTGCCGCACCACCGAGGGCGGGCGCGTGTGGGCGACCGCGATGGGCCACGAGAGCGCCTCCTACAACGAGGCCAACTTCCGCCAGCACGTGCTCGGCGGCGTCAAGTGGGCGGCCGGCAACGCCGCGGGCGACTGCGGCGGCACCGTGTGGAACCGGTACCAGAAGGTGACGCTCGACGGCGCGCCCGACCAGCCGATGGGCCTGGACATCGCCCCCAACGGCGACGTCTACTACATCGCCCGCTCCGGCAAGCTCATGCTGGTCCGCAAGAGCAACGGCCAGATCGTGACCACCGGCACGCTGAGCGTCTACACCGGCGGTGAGGACGGGCTGATCGGCATCGCCCTGGATCCGAACTTCGCGACCAACCGCTGGGTCTACCTCAACTACTCGCCCACCGGTTCCGCGGCGATCAACCAGGTCTCCCGGTTCACCCTCAACAGCGCCGGTGACAGCCTGGATCTGTCCAGCGAGAAGAAGCTTCTGGCCATCCCGGCCACCAGGGTCGACGAGCCGGGGCACACCGGCGGGTATCTCACCTTCGGGCCCGGCGGGAACCTCTACATCGGCGTCGGCGACGACATCAACCCCTTCGCCTCCGACGGGTACTCGCCGATCGACGAGCGTTCGGGCCGCGCCAACTTCGACGCGCAGAAGACCAGCGCCAACACCAACGACCTGCGCGGCAAGATCCTGCGGATCCACCCCGAGACCAACGGCACCTACACGATCCCCTCGGGCAACATGTTCGCGCAGGGCACCGCGCAGACCCGCCCGGAGATCTACGCGATGGGCTTCCGTAACCCGTTCCGCTTCTCGGTGGATTCGGAGACCGGCTGGATCTCGGCGGCCGACTACGGCCCCGACGCGGGATCGGCCAACGCCAACCGCGGGCCCGAGGGCACCGTGGAGTGGAACCTGATCAAGTCGCCCGGCTTCTACGGCTGGCCGTACTGCGTGGGCAACAACATCCCGTTCAACGACTACAACTTCGCCACGAACACCTCGGGGGCGAAGTTCAACTGCTCGGCGCCGGTGAACAACTCGCCCAACAACACGGGCATGACGAACCTGCCCGCGGTCAAGCCCGCCAACGTCTGGTACAACTACCACCTCGTGAACGAGTGGCCGGAGATGGGCAACGGCGGCGGCGCGGCTCCGATGGGTGGCCCGTTCTACCACTACGACGCGGCCAACCCCTCGGAGACGAAGTTCCCCTCCTACTTCGACGACACCCCGTTCTTCTACGAGTGGAGCCGCAACTACCTGATGGAGATGCGGCTGGACGGCAGCGGCAACGTCCTGAAGACCAACCGCTTCCTGTCCAACCTCGGGTTCAGGTCACCGCTGGACATGAAGTTCGGCCCCGACGGCGCGATGTACCTGATCGAGTGGGGCGTCGGCTACGGCGGCACCAACCCCGACGACGGCGTCTACCGCATCGACTACATCAACGGCGGCTCACGCTCCCCGATCGCCAAGGCGGGCGGGACGCCCACCTCCGGCCAGGCCCCGCTCACCGTCCAGTTCTCCTCGGCCGGCTCCTCCGACCCCGACGGCGACGCCTTCACCTACGCGTGGGACTTCACCAGCAACGGCTCGACCGACTCCACCGCGGCGAACCCCTCGTTCACCTACACCTCCAACGGCACCTACACCGCCAAGCTCACGATCACCGACACGTCGGGCAAGAGCGGCTCGGCGACGGTGCCCATCACGGTCGGCAACACCGCGCCGGTCGTACGGTTCGGCTCGCCGCCCGACGGCACGACGATCAACTTCGGTGACTCGGTCCCGTACACGGTGACCGTCACCGACCCCGAGGACGGCACGATCGACTGCTCCAAGGTCAGGGTGGTCACGGCGCTGGGCCACGACACCCACAGCCATGACACGGGCCAGTTCACCGGGTGCTCGGGGACCGTCGTGACCACGAACTCCGGACACGACGCCGACGCCAACACCTTCTACGTGCTGACCGCGACCTACACCGACGCGGGCGGCCTGTCCAACACCGCCAACCTGATCCTGCAGCCCCGCCAGAAGCAGGCCGAGTACTTCACCGGCTCCTCCGGGGTCCGGGTCGTCGAGCAGGCCGGCGCGCAGGCCGGCAAGCGCGTCGGGGACATCTCCGGCAACGACTGGATCTCCTTCTCGCCGATGAGCGTCCAGGGGATCACGTCGGTGTCCTACCGGCTGTCCTCGCCGTCGGGCGGCGGCACCATCGAGCTGCGCGCAGACTCGCCCACCGGGCAGCTGCTGTCCACCACGACCGTGCCGAGCACCGGAGGCTGGGACACCTACCAGCAGACGGCCGCCACATCCGTGACGGCGCTGTCCGGCAGCCACCCGCTGTTCCTGGTGTTCAAGCCCTCCGCGGCGAACCAGTTCGACCTCGACTCCTTCACCCTGAACACGACAGGAGGACCGACCGGGCCGGTGGCCGGCGGCGTCTACACCCTGGTCGCCGCGCACAGCTCCAAGGCGGCCGACGTCGAGGGCCAGTCGACGGCAGACGGGGCCAGAGTGGTCCAGTGGACGGCCGGCACCGGCACCAACCAGCGGTGGAGGTTCACCGCCGCGGCCGGCGGCGCCTTCACCCTCACCGGAGTCCAGAGCAGCAAGTGCCTGGACGTGAACGGCGGCTCCACCTCGCCGGGTGGGCTGATCATCCAGTGGACCTGCCACAATGCCGCCAACCAGCAGTGGAGGTTCACCGCCGGGTCCAACGGCACCTACAGGATCGCCTCGGCCGCCAGCAATCTCTGCCTTGAGGTGCCCGGCGCCTCGACGGCCAACGGCACGCAACTGACCCAGGCCACCTGCGGCACCGCCACCAACCAGCAGTGGAGGCTCACCCGGATCAGCTGACCCGACATGGTCAAGTTCGCCGACTTTTGCCGATTGAGGCAAAAGTCGGCGAACTGTTAGGTAAAAGTGATTCACAAACTGGTCTAAAGAGGGTTAGCTTCTGCACACCTGCTCGGAACAGGGAGGGTGTGTAGTGAAGCGGACCGTCGTCCGGCCGGAGAACGCGTACCAGGCCGCGTTGCTCCGGCTGCTGCGCGAGGGGGCGCGGTCGCGCGCCGAACTCGGCGACGTGGCCGCCCTGTCGCGCTCCCGGCTCAACCTGGAACTCGACCGGCTCGTCGAGCTGCGCCTGGCCGAGCAGGCCGGGCTGGCGGCCTCACGCGGCGGGCGCAGGTCCGGCCTGGTGCGGATCTCCGGAGATCTCCGCTTCGCCGGGATCGACATCGGCGCGACCTCCATCGACGTGGCCGTCACCGACGGCGAGATGGAGATCCTCGGCCACCTGAGCGAGCGGTGCGACGTGCGCGACGGTCCGGCGGCCGTGCTCGACCAGGCCATGGAGATGATCGCCAAGCTGGGCGAGCAGGGCCTGTTCACCCAGCTGTACGGCGCGGGGATCGGCCTCCCAGGGCCGGTCAGCTTCCGCGAGGGGGTGCCGGTGGCGCCCCCGATCATGCCCGGCTGGGACCGCTTTCCCGTCAGGGAGGCGGTCGGCCAGGCCCTTGGCTGCCCCGCCGTGGTCGACAACGACGTCAACATCATGGCCCTCGGCGAGCTCCACTCGGGGCTGGCCAGGCAGGTGGACGACTTCCTGCTCGTCAAGATCGGCACCGGCATCGGCTGCGGCATCGTGGTGGACGGCAAGATCTACCGCGGTGTCTCCGGCAGCGCCGGCGACATCGGCCACATCCGCGTCGACGACCAGGGTCCCGTCTGCGCCTGCGGCAACGTCGGCTGCCTGGAGGCCTACTTCGGCGGGACCGCCCTCGCCAGGGAGGCCACGGCCATCGCCGGGCGCTCGGCCTACCTGAGCCGGCGCCTCGACCTGACGGGCACCCTCACCGCCGAGGACGTCGCCAAGGCCGCCGAGATGGGCGACGCCGAGGCGGTACGGCTCATCCGCGACGGCGGGCGCAGGGTCGGCACGGTGCTGGCCGGCCTCGTCAGCTTCTTCAACCCCGGCCTCGTGATCATCGCGGGAGGAGTGGCCCAGCTGGGTCACGTCCTCCTGGCGGAGATCAGAAGTGTCGTCTACCGCCGGTCGCTGCCCCTGGCGACCGGCAACCTGCCCATCGTGCTCTCGGAGCTCGGACCCGACGCCGGCGTGGTCGGCGCGGCCAGGCTCAGCAGCGACCACGTCCTCTCGGCCCCATGATGAACCAGCGAGGCCCCATGTCAGAAGCCAACCCCCTGCTCCTCATGCGCGGGATCGTCAAGCAGTTCCCCGGAGTGCGCGCCCTCGACGGCGTCGACCTGGAAGTGCTGCCCGGAGAGGTGCACTGCCTGCTCGGCCAGAACGGCGCCGGGAAGTCCACGCTGATCAAGACTCTGGCGGGCGCTCACCAGCC